>JBFLWR010000499.1:0-5098 GCA_040755925.1 Pseudomonadota bacterium | reverse complement strand
ACAGGAACCAGATAGGGGCCGTTGGGGCCCATGCCGGGGCGAGCCAGATCGGGCTGGCTGCCAACTCCCGATTTGCCGCCGCCGACGGCGGCATCGACAGAAACACTCATAACTACCCGCCGCTTCATACGCCACAGCCGATCACGGCCGGTGGCGTTTGCCCGGCCGCAGAATCAGATTGCATCAAGGCGAAGTCAATCAAATTAAGCGCTCATTAACCAAGCTTCCTTGGAACTGGTTAACCTAACGCCTTGAACGGACTGCCTTTTGCCTTCATCGTCAGCTGAATTTCAGCCGCGCGGCACCCTGGCGAACGGATTTTCGTCGGCGAAATAAGGGGCGCGACGGTCGCTCCATCGGAGCGTATTAACCATATCGAGGACGATAAGGTTAAGTAACGGTTAATTCCCCTTGACTCCAGACAGGGATACGATCTTAATTTAGGGAGGGATAATATCGTAACGTTGACGCGAATTTGTGAGTATCGCGGCGACCCTCTCCCGGGTTCGGCGCAGAAGCGACCCGAGAGGCCATTTTGGTGAACCGTTTCGCGCCATGGGCGCCGGCACCAGTCGCTCAGAAAACCCGCAGATTACGTCGGCAGACCGATAGGTTGGGCGTGCGTGCCGGTCTCATGGCACGCAGTGGCAAGCTTCAATATCCGTCGGAAATCAGACGGAGGTAGAGGCCATGGGAGATCGGGTATGAAATACTCCGCAACAGGCGCACTTGTGTCGGCATTCATCATCGTCGGGAGCCTTGCGTTGCCGGCTTCGGCGGACTCGACGACGGGAACGGACCCGATTCAGACGGGCAGCGCCGCCTCGGCATTCGGCTCGTATGACCCCTATGGCGACTTCAGCAACGACAAGACGGCCAGCATCGAGGAACTGTTCCTGCCGTGGGAAGACGTCGATCTGTCGACGCTGCCGCTGGCCGATGCCTATGCCCAGCAGCGCGGCCGCTCGCTGCTGATCACCATCGAGCCGTGGACATGGTCGAAGAACTGGCGCATCACGCCGAGCGAACTGCGCGACGGCATTTTGAGTGGCCGATATGATGCCAACATGCGGGCGATCTGCAATCTGGTCGGACAGATGAAAAGCGCCGTGACCATCCGCTGGGCGCAGGAAATGGAAGACACGAACGGCCGCTTCACCTGGGCCAACTGGGCACCCAAGGACTGGATCGCAGCCTACAGGCGCGAAGTCGATGTCTGCCGCAAGGCCGCGCCTGCAGCCAAATACATGTGGTCGCCGAAGGGCGTGGAAGGCCTGGAGAAATATTATCCCGGCGACAACTTCGTCGATGTCATCGGCCTGTCCGTTTTCGGCCTGCAGAAGAAGGACAATGACGAGACCGGCCGTGACCGGACGTTCGCTGAGACGCTGAAGCCGGGCTACGATCGCGTCTCGAAATTCAACAAGCCGGTCATCGTGGCTGAGCTGGGATATGTCGGAAAGCAGGAATACGTCACCAAATGGGCGGAGGAATCCCGCAAGTCCTACGCGGAGTTTCCGGCACTGACGTCCGTGGTCTACTTCAACCAAAAGGAAGTGTGGCCGTGGCTTGGTGGCTATGGAATGCCAGACTGGCGCGTGAAGCAACACGTTCTGCCCTGATGAGGTGGCAACCCGCTCGCCCAGGTGACAAGGGGTGGGCCTCAGTTTTAGTTTGACAGTGTTTCCTCCCAACGCGAGGCTTTGGGAGCCGGGTAAAATGTGCGTAACCAGTGGGGCAGAGTAAAAGTCATGAAACGGGCATTGGGAAATTGTATCGGAGCGGCATTCGTCTGCTCCGTTTTTGTTCTTGGCTCCCAGCTTTCAGCGGACGCCAAGGGCTGGGCAGACGATCAGGCGGCAAAGGCCGCCACGGTCTCCGACGAAGGCATCTACCAACTCTATCAGAACCACTCATGGCTGTGGGGCAAGGACGGCACAGCCTACTTCGCCACCAAGCAGCGGCAGTTCAACGCCTGGACCTCGGACAAGGGCAAGCGTGGCTACGGCGATGGCATCTGGTTCATTCCCGGCGGCGGCAAGCTCTGCTATCGGGCAACATGGCATGGTGCGTGGGGCGCGAAGGCATCAATGTCCTGCTTCGAGCACCGGCAGGCGGGCAAGGTGATCTACCAGCGCAAATTGCCGGACGGCAAGTGGTACGCATTCAAGGACCGACACGGCAAATCGCAGCTACGCTATGGCGACTATGCCAGCGCCAAGGTGAAGCGCATCAAGGCAAAGCTGTAGTCCTCTGACCAAACCCGGCGCGCGTCGCGCCGTAACGGATTCAGGCGACGCGGCTCCGGAGGAAAACACGCACTTTCCCCGGAACTGCTTCACGCCGCGGCGCGCCAGGCGCCGGGCGACATGCCCTTGACCGCCTTGAATACCCTTGTGAGATGGCTCTGGTCGGCAAAGCCCGTTTCGGCCGCGATCCCGGCCAAGGGCATGCCGGCCTTCATCAGCGCCGAGGCGGCGCGGATGCGGCGGTCGCGCAGATACTGGCCGGGCGTCATGCCGGCGGCGCGGTTGAAGTCGCGGATGACCTGGAAGCGGGTGACACCGCCGGCCGCGGCCAGGCGCGCGAGGTCGAAACCAGCTGAAAGGTCGGCCTCGATAATATCGCCATAAAGGCGGAATCTGCGTGCCGTCTCGCCGCCACTAGAGAGGTGGTCGCGGCGTTTGCGTTCGCCGAAACGCTTGACGAGCTCGCCGAGCACCGTGAGCACCGCCCCTTCCTGCTCCAACGGCTGCCCGCCCAGGCGGTGCGCCATCACGAAGGCGCGCGCCAACTCCGGCGCTTCGACTATGGCGTCGCCGAACATCGGCAATCCAGGCAATTCCAGGTCCTCGGCGATCTCGCCCATCAGCGCCGCATCCGGATAGCAGGTGCGGTACGCCCAGCCGGCGGGAATTCCTTTCTCGCCATCATGCGGCTCTTCAGGATTGACGATGATGATCGAGCCCGCCGGCGCCAGATGCCGGCGGCGGCCGATGCGGAGCTTCTCCACGCCGGCCACGACGACGCCGAAGACCCAGGTCGGATGAGTGTGCAGCGCATAGGCATGGTCCCGGTAGCGGGCGGCGAGCATTTCGAGGCCGCCGAGCCCCTGGTGCCGCGTCAGCTTTGCTGCCTCGCGTTCGCGTTGCTCGCCAGCTTCGCTCATTCGGCAAGCCTTCTCCAAACCGCCCTGCCCGTCAATCCCGTTCAAGACGCTAACCAGCGAGACCGGCAACATCACCGCAACCGACGCGGAGACAGGACGATGCAGGAAAACGACAGAGTGGCGGCTATCGTGCCCCAGGTGATCGGCTGGCGGCAACACATCCACGCCAATCCCGAACTCGGCTTTGCCGAGCATGAGACAGCGGCTTTCGTTGCGGCGAAGCTGAAGGAATTCGGGCTTGCCGTCCATACCGATGTCAGCGCCACGGCAGTGGTGGCGACGCTGACGAAAGGCCGGAACGGCAAGGCGATCGCGCTGCGCGCCGAGCTTGACGCGCTGCCGATCAAGGAGGCCGCCGATGTCGCCTATGCCTCGCGCAACGACGGCGTCATGCATGCCTGCGGCCATGACGGCCACACCGCGATGCTGCTCGGCGCGGCCAAGCTTCTTGCCGAAAGCGAGAGCTTCGACGGCACCGTGGTGTTCGTCTTCCAGCCGGCCGAGGAAGTGCTCGGCGGCGGCAGGAAGATGATCGAGGACGGGCTGCTGAAGCGCTTTCCTGTCGACCAGGTGTTCGCGGTCCACAACTGGCCGGGTTTTCCGGAAGGCCACATAGGCGTGCGCGCCGGGCCGCAGATGGCGGCGGTCGACGATTTCGAGATCGCCTTTCGGGGCAGCGGCTGCCACGCGGCGATGCCGCATCTGGGCGACGACCCGCTGCTGGCGGCCGCCAGTTTCGTCACGGCGATCCAGCGGCTGGTCTCGCGCAGCGTCGACCCGCTGTCGCCCGTCGTGCTGTCGGTGACGCAGATCCATGGCGGTCGCTTCAACAATTTCGTGCCGGGCGAAGTGAAGGTCGAAGGCACCTGCCGCTTCTACGACCGCGCGCTCTCCGACCATTGCGCGGCCGAGATCGAGAGGGTGGCGGCCGCATGCGCCGCCATGCACGGCGCCAGCGCCGAGCTCACCTACAAGCGCGGCTACCCGCCGGTGGTGAACCCGGCAAGCGGCGCGGCGCTCGCGGCGCAGGCGGGCGCGGACATTGTCGGCGCCGAGCGCGTCTCGACCGAGTTCCAGCCCAGCATGGGCTGCGAGGATTTCGCCTTCCTGCTGCAGGGCGTCGGCGACGGCGCCTATATCTGGATCGGCGCCGGCGATATCGGCCCGGGTGCCGGGCTGCATGGCGACCGCTTCGTCTTCAACGACGCCATCATCCCGATCGGCATCCGCTTCTTGCTCAATGTGGTGCAGCGGGTGCTGCCTGTCGGCGGGAAGTAGCCCGATTGCCAAGCGACCGGTTTTCGCGCAACGGTCGTCGCGGCTGAAACGACCACGAATGAGCTGATGCCGGGGGCTTACAAGACGGTGCTGATCACTGGCGCACGCGCGCCGGTGGCGCTGCATCTGGCGCGCCTGCTCGACGGCGCCAGCCGCCGCGTGGTCCTGGCAGACACGCCGGCGCGCCCGATCGCCGCCGCCAGCAAGGCTTGCACCGGCTACTATCGCCTGCCGCCGCCGCGCTTCGAGCCGCAGGCCTATGCGGAGGCGGTCGAGGCGTTGATACGCAAGGAAAATGTCGGGCTCGTCATTCCCACCTGCGAGGAGGTTTTCCACCTCGCCCTGGCCTGGCGCGGACGCGCCATGCCGGCCCGGCTGTTCGCGCCCGGCATCGGCCTGCTGGCGGAGGTCCACAACAAGCATGCCTTCATCAGGCTCGCCGAAAAGCTCGGCCTGGCGGTGCCAGAAACCAAGCTGCTGCGGTCGCCCGACGATCTCCGCGCGGTGCGTGGCCGCTCGCGCGAGCTGGTGTTCAAGCCGGTCTGGTCGCGCTTCGCCAGCCATGTTCTGTTGCGGCCCGCACCGGAGAAACTCGCGGCCATCGCCCCCTCGCCCGCCATGCCGTGGGTGGCGCAGCGCTTCGTCGAGGGC
>JBFLWR010000498.1:0-10925 GCA_040755925.1 Pseudomonadota bacterium | reverse complement strand
ACAACAAGAAGGGCCACGGCTGAACGCCGCGGCCCTTGCGCGCGCCATGCGCGCCGACACGCATCGCTTGGCCGTCAGGCAGCCTGCTTGACCTCGCCCTTCTGGTAGGGGTCGAAGCGCTGGTAGAAGGTCTCGCCCTTCTCGGCCATGTCGAGCAGCAGCTTCGGCGCCTTGAATTCGGCGCCGTATTTCTTCTGCAGCCCCTTGGCGATCTTGACGAAACGCTTGGCGCCGATGCCGTCGATGTAGGACAGTGCGCCGCCGGTGAAGGGCGCGAAGCCGAAAGCCAGGATCGAGCCGACATCCGCTTCGCGCGGATCGGTGACGATGCCTTCTTCCATCACCCTGGCCGCTTCCAGAGCGATGGTGACCAGCAGACGCTGCCTCAGCTCCTCATAGTCGACCTTTTCCGGCTTCAATTGCGGATACAGGTCCTTGAGACCCGGCCACAGCTTCTTCTTGGCGGGCTTGGCCGGATAGTCGTAGAAACCCTTGCCGTTCTTGCGACCGAAGCGGCCATGCGTGTCGACCATGGTGTTGATCAGCGCCATCTGCTGAGCGTCGACGGCCTTCTCGCCGAGATCCCTGATGGTCTGCTTCATGATCTTCTGGGCAAGATCGACGGCCGTCTCGTCGGTCAGCGCCAGCGGACCTACCGGCATGCCGGTCGCCTTGGCGGCGTTCTCGATCATCGGCGCGGGCACGCCTTCGATCAGCATCTTGTAGGCTTCCGACATGTAGCGCAGCACGCAGCGGTTGACGTAGAAGCCACGCGTGTCGTTGACGACGATCGGCGTCTTCTTGATGGCGCGCACAAAGTCGAACGCCACCGCAAGAGCCTTGTCGCCCGTCTTCTTGCCGAGGATGATCTCGACCAGCATCATCTTGTCGACCGGCGAAAAGAAGTGGATGCCGACGAAATTCTTCGGCCGCGCCGAGCTCTTGGCCAGCGCGGTGATCGGGATGGTCGACGTGTTGGAGGCGAAGATCGCCGACGACTTCAGCACCGCTTCAGCCTTTTCGGTGGCCTCCTTCTTGACCGCCGAATCCTCGAACACCGCCTCGACCACCAGATCGCAGCCGGCGAGATCGGCATAGTCGGCCGTCGGCGTGATCAGCGAAAGAAGCTTGTCCTTGTCCTCCGGCTTGGCGCGGCCCTTCTTGACCTGGTCGGCCATCAGGCTGTCCGAGTGGGCCTTGCCTTTCTCGGCCGAGGCCATGTCACGGTCGAGCAGCACGACCGGAATGCCGGCCTTCGCGGTGACATAGGCTATGCCGGCGCCCATGAAGCCGGCGCCGAGGATGCCGATCTTCTTGAACTTGGTGTCCGGCACGCCGGCCGGGCGGCGGGCGCCCTTGTTCAACTCCTGCAGCGAGAGGAACAGCGAGCGGATCATCGCCGCTGCTTCCTTCGACTGCATGATCTCGGTGAAATAGCGCTGCTCGATCCTGAGCGCCGTGTCGAAGGGCACCAGCAGGCCCTCATAGACGCATTTCAGGATCGCGGCCGCAGCCGGGTAGTTGCCGTAGGTCTCGCGGCGCAGGATGGCTATGGCCGGCGGCCACAGATTGGCGCCGGCCGCCGAATAGACCGGACCGCCAGGCAGCTTGAAGCCCTTCTCGTCCCAGGGCGCGACCGGCTTCAGGCCGTTCCTGATCATCGCCTTGGCGGTCTCGACCAGCTTCTTAGGCTCGGCGACCTCATGGATCAGGCCCATCGACTTGGCCCTTTGCGGCGTAAGGTTCTGGCCCGAGGTCAGCATCTGCAGCGCCTGCTGCTGGTCGGTCAGCCGCGGCACGCGCTGGGTGCCGCCGGCGCCCGGGAAGATACCGATCTTCACCTCGGGAAGCGCCATCTTCACCTTGTCGCTGTCGGCGGCGACGCGCCCATGGCAGGCGAGCGACATCTCGAAGGCACCGCCCATGCAGGTCCCGTTGATCGCCGACACCCAGGGCTTGCCGGAGGTCTCCAGTTTGCGGAACAGGCCGGTCATGTAGCCGGCATTCTCGAACAGCGCCCTAGTCGCCTTCTCGAGGTCGTGCTCCTTCTCGGCGGCGAAGGTGGTCAGCATCTTCTGCAGCATGGTGATGTCGGCGCCACCGGAAAAAGTATCCTTGCCGGAGGTGATCACCGCGCCCTTGATCGCCGCGTCGCCCGCAACCTGATCGACGATAGCGTTGAGCTCGCGCATCACTTCTTCGGTGAAGACGTTCATCGAGCGTCCGGGCATATCCCAGGTGACCAGCGCGATTCCGTCAGCGTCGATGTCGAGGGTAAAGTTGGTGTAGCTCATTGTCTCTCTCCCTCGTCAGACGCGTTCGATGATGGTCGCGGTGCCCATGCCGGCGCCGATGCAGAGCGTGACCAGCGCTGTGTTGAGGTCGCGGCGCTCCAGTTCGTCCAGCACCGTGCCGAAGATCATGGCGCCGGTGGCGCCGAGCGGATGGCCCATGGCGATGGCGCCGCCATTGACGTTGATCTGGTCGTGCGGGATGTCGAAGGCCTGCATGTAGCGCAGCACCACCGAGGCGAAGGCCTCGTTGAGCTCGAACAAGTCGATGTCAGAGAGCTTCATCTTGGCTCGCTTCAGGAGCTTCTCGGTGACGTCGACCGGACCGGTCAGCATCAGCACCGGTTCGGAGCCGATATTGGCGAAGGAGCGGATGCGCGCGCGGGGTTTGATCCCCATGGCTTTCCCGGCCTTCTTGGAGCCGAGCAAGACGGCCGCCGCACCATCGACGATGCCGGAGGAATTGCCGGCATGGTGGACGTGGTTGACCTCCTCGACCTCCGGGTGCTTCTGCACTGCCACCGCGTCGAAGCCACCCATTTCGCCCGGCATGACGAAGGACGGATTGAGCGAGGCGAGCGACTGCATGTCGGTCGTGGGCCGCATGTGCTCGTCATGGTCGAGGATGGTGAGGCCGTTCTGGTCCTTGATCGGGATCACGGAATTCTTGAAGCGGCCCTCGCCCCATGCCTTGGCGGCGCGCCTCTGGCTCTCGACCGCGTAGGCGTCGACGTCGTCGCGGGTGAAGCCATATTTCGTGGCGATCAGGTCGGCCGAAATGCCCTGTGGCACGAACCAGCCGGGCAGGCCGACGGACGGATCCATGAACCAGGCCCCACCCGACATGCCCATGCCGACGCGCGACATGGATTCGACGCCGCCGGCAATGACGATCTCGTCCGCGCCTTGAGCGATCTTGGCGGCGCCGAAATTGATGGCGTCGAGGCCAGAGGCGCAGAAGCGCGAGATCTGCATGCCAGGAGCCTTGGTGTCGTAGCCGGCCTCGAAGGCCGCGGCGCGGGGGATGACGGAGCCGGCCTCGCCGACGGGATCGACGCAGCCAAAGATGATGTCGTCGACGTTGCCGGTATCGAGCCCGTTGCGGTCGCGCAATGCTTCCAGCGTCCTGGCGGCAAGCCGCACCGCCGGCACCTCGTGCAGCGAGCCATCCTTCTTGCCCCTGCCGCGCGGCGTGCGCACGGCGTCATAGACGTAAGCCTCAGTCATTTTCCTGCTCCTTGGCTTTGCCGGCCGCGACGCTCACAGAGAGCGCCCGATCAGCAATTTCATGATCTCGTTGGTGCCGCCATAGATGCGCTGAACGCGGGCGTCCCGGTACATGCGGGCGATCGGATATTCATTCATGTAGCCATAGCCGCCATGCAGTTGAAGGCATTCGTCGACGACCTTGCCCTGCAGGTCGGACAGCCAGTATTTGGCCATCGAGGCGGTGACCGGATCGAGGCCGCCATCGACATGGCGGGCGACGCAATCATTGTAGAAGACGCGGCCAATGGTTGCCTCGGTCTTCAATTCCGCCAGCTTGAACTGGGTGTTCTGGAAATCGATGATCGGCTTGCCGAAAGCCTTGCGTTCCTTGACGTAGTCGATGGTGATCGCGAGCGCCCGCTCGATCATGGCGATAGCGCCGGTGCCGATCTGCAGCCGCTCCTGCGGCAATTGCTGCATCAGCTGGACGAAGCCCTTGCCTTCCTCATGGCCGAGCAGGTTGGAGGTCGGCACGCGCACGTCGTTGAAGAACAGCTCTGAGGTGTCGTTCGACTTCAGCCCTATCTTGTCGAGGTTGCGGCCGCGCTCGAAGCCTTCGGCATCGTCGGTCTCGACGACGATCAGCGAGGTGCCCTTGGCGCCCTTTTCCGGATCGGTCTTGGTCACGACGATGATCAGGTTGGCGAGCTGGCCATTGGTGATGAAGGTCTTGGAACCGCTGATCTTGTAGTGGTTGCCGTCCTTCTCGGCGCGGGTCTTCACGCCTTGCAGGTCGGAGCCGGCGCCGGGCTCGGTCATCGCGATGGCGCCGATGAGCTCGCCGGTCGCCAGCTTCGGCAGCCACTTCTGCTTCTGCTCCTCGGAACCGTAATGCAGGATGTAAGGCGCGACGATGGAGTTGTGCAGGCCGATGCCGAAGCCGTCGACGCCGACATGGCCGATCGCCTCGATGATGGCGCTCTCATGCGCGAAGGTGCCGCCCGAGCCGCCATATTTCTCTGGCATCGAGGCGCAAAGCAGGCCCGCGGCGCCGGCCTTCAGCCAGCTTTCGCGGTCGAACATCTCGTTCTTCTCGAATTCGTCGTAGCGTGGCGCGATCTCTTCCGACATGAAGCGGGACGCCATGTCGTACAGCATGCCGACCTCGTCCGCGGCCCAGGCGGGCTTTGGCAGGCCAAGAACTTCGGCTGGATTTGTCGCCACGATTTCCTCCGTGTTCCGACAATTGTGGGCCGGCGATGCCGGCCCGCCAAACCTAGAATGCTTCCGCCGGCAGCGCCATTAGCGTGTCCGCGCCACTGGAGATGCGCGCAACGCGCGTCGCCGTTTCCGGCATGATCCGCTCCATGAAGAAGCGCGCCGTCACCAGCTTGTTGTCGTAGAAGGCGGCGGTGCCGTTGGCGCCCTCCGCAAGCTTTGCCTGGGCGGATTTGGCCATCTGGGCCCACATGTAGCCAAGCGCCACCAGACCGAAGAGATGCATGTAGTCGGTCGAGGCGGCCCCTGCATTGTCGGGCTTGGCCATGGCGTTCTGCACCAGCCACATGGTGGCCGACTGCAAGTCGTTGAGGCCCTTCTTCAGCGCCTTGGTGAACGGCGCCATCTTCTCGTCGGCGCGGTTTTCCTCACAGAATTCACCGACTTCCTTGAAGAAGGCCTGCACGGCGCGGCCGCCGTTCTGCGCCAGCTTGCGGCCGACGAGATCGAGCGCCTGGATGCCGTTGGCGCCTTCGTAGATCATGGCGATGCGGGCATCACGCACGAACTGGCTCATGCCATGTTCTTCGATATAGCCGTGGCCGCCGAACACCTGCTGCGCCATGACAGCATGGTCGAAGCCCTTGTCCGTAAGCACGCCCTTGACCACCGGCGTCATCAGGCCGGTGTAGTCATCGGCCGCCTGGCGGTCCTTGTCGTCGCCGGAGCGGTGCGCGACATCCGACTTTATCGCCGTCCACAGCGTCAGCGCCCGGCCTGCCTCGTTGAAAGCCCTCATGGTCATCAGCGAGCGTCGAATGTCGGGATGGACGATGATCGGGTCGGCCTTCTTGTCCGGCGCCTTGACGCCAGAGAGCGAGCGGCCCTGCAGGCGATCCTTGGCGTAGGACACGGCGTTCTGATAGGCGATTTCCGAGATCGAAAGCCCCTGGAGGCCCACGCCGAGACGCGCTTCGTTCATCATCGTGAACATGGCCTTCAGGCCGCCATTCAATTCGCCGAGCAGCGTGCCCTCGGCCTCGTCATAATTCATGACGCAGGTCGAATTGCCGTGGATGCCCATCTTCTCCTCGATCGAGCCGCAGGAGAGCGAATTGCGTCCACCGACATTGCCCGAGGCGTCGAGCTTGAACTTCGGCACGATGAACAGCGAGATCCCTTTGACGCCCTCAGGCGCGCCCTCGACGCGGGCCAACACCAGATGGACGATGTTGTCCGACATGTCGTGCTCACCGGCGGAGATGAAGATCTTCTGGCCGGAAATCCTGTAGGTGCCGTCGCCGTTCGGCACGGCCTTGGTGCGCAGCAGGCCTAGATCGGTGCCGCAATGCGGCTCGGTCAGGTTCATGGTGCCGGTCCAGACGCCCTCGATCAGCCTGGGCAGCCAGGTGGCCTTCTGCTCGTCGGTGCCATGGGTGACGATGGCGGCGATCGCGCCCTGCGTCAGGCCCGGATACATCATCAGCGCCATGTTGGCGGAGATCATGTATTCGGAAACCGCCGAGTGGACCGCATATGGCAGGCCCTGACCGCCGAACTCCGCAGGGGCCGCCAGTCCCATCCAGCCACCTTCGCGGTACTGGTCGAAGGCTTCCCTGAAACCCTTCGGCGTCGTCACCGAGCCGTCGTTATGACGCACGCAGCCTTCCATGTCGCCGACATGGTTCAGCGGATGCATGACGTTCTCGGCGAGCTTCGCGCCTTCGGCGAGGATTGCCTCGAGGACATCGGGCGTGGCGTCGGAGAAGCCGGGAAGATTGGAATAGCGCTGATAGCCCAGCACATCGTTGAGCACGAACAGCGTGTCCTGGACCGGCGCCCTGTAGATCGTCATGCCTTCCTCCACCCTTGCGGTTCGGCCCGGTAGGCAGGTTCCCAATCCAGACCTGGGCGGGAGGGCCGAGCCAATGTCGATGTCCCGATATCAAATATTGACGTTTGCGTAAACGTCAACTTTGCCGCAGCAAAAAATTTCGTGAGCGTTAAGGCATAGTGGCGACAAAAAAGCCGCGCGGCTACAGCCACGCGGCTCTTCATTTCTGGGATTATGGCCGTAACGATCAGCCGGCGGCGCTTGCCTGCGAGGGCGTCGCGCGCTCGCTGAGCATCTGGCGGACCGCCGACATCGAGTTGCTCAACTCGTTGATGGCATCGTCGATCAGCGCCCGCTGCTTCTGCAGGCGCGTCAACTGCTTCTCCGACTTGTCGAGCGCCAGCCGCAATTGCTTGGTGTTGGAGCCGGTCGGATCGTAGAGGTCCATCATCTGCTTGACGTCGCGCAGCGAGAACCCGACCTTGCGGCCGAGCAGGATCAGTTTCAGCCGGGCCTTGTCGCGGCGGGTGTAGAGACGGGTCGCGCCGTCGCGCTTGGGATTGAGCAGGCCCTTGTCCTCATAGAAACGCAGCGTGCGCAGGGTCACGCCGTATTTCTTGGCCATCTCGCCGATGCGGACGAATTCCTCGCCGGCTTCGGCCACAATGTCATTGGTATTGGCCGCGGCTTCGCCGGGCGAAACAAGTTTCATGGTCACTGGCTTTCCCCTGATGGCGTCGCGGTCTCGGACCAAGCGTCGCCTGAGTGGAAGCGGGGGCGTGCTTCCAATCGTGGTTTCGACAAATCAATCGCAAGAGGCACGGCCACGCACCTTTTACGTTTACGTCAATCTATATCGACAGCCGGCAAGTGACGCAAGGGCGTTGTCGGAACGGAACTTTATGCCGCACCCGGAAGGCGGCACGCGATTTATGCGCGACTTCTTAAGCTTGGTTAACGCCTTGTTTACCACGTTGGGCGAAATGTGCGCGTGTCGGTTACCCGTGTTTATCCTGTAGCGAATTTTTCACGGTCTTTCGAAGCGTGGGTAAGAACCCGGGAAGCCCGTCTTCCGCCGCAGCACCGCGCGGCCGCCTTCGTTCCCGGCAGACCTTGGGGGACCCGGCGATTTGCCGGCCAAACTGAACACGGGCGCATCGATGAACAGCAAGCGGTCCTATCTCGATACACTCAATGCCGGCAGGCAGCGTCGGCCGCACGCCTCGCTGGAAGATCTCAACCGCTCGCTCGAAACGCTGGAGCAGCGGCTGGAGCGCACCCGCAGCGACATGTCCGAGCGCCCCGATCCGAGGCGGCCGGCCGCTGAGCCGCGCTATGCCGCCGCACAGCCGTTCGGCCAGCCGCGCTGGTATGAGGACCCTCACTCCGCGCGCGCCCCCCAGAATCCGGGCGCACAGAGCCGCGTTCCGCAGAGCCCGGCGCCAGCCGCGCCTGCCTTCAGCCAGAATTACCAGGCCATCGCCCGCGACATCGACCGAGTGCGCGGACAGGAGGACGGCGTTGCGACGGTCGGCAAGATCGCCGTCGAGTTGCGCGGCCTGCGCGAGGAACTGCGCCACCAGATGACCGCCGGCCTGCAGCGCGAATTCGATGCGCTGCGCCAGGACATCGACCGCGCCATGCAAACGAGCCACCAGCACGGCGCCTCCGCGGACAAGGGCAGCGCCGAGCTCGGCCTCGAGTTCGAAAGGCTGTCCGGCGCTATCCAGACGCTTGCCGAAAAGAGCGACGACCGCAGCGTCAACCTGATGCGGCTGGAACTGGAGCAGGTCAAGGGCGCGCTCGATACGCTGGCGCGCGAGGAGAGCGTGCAGCGGGTCGACCGGCGCTGGGACGATTTCGACCGCCGCTGGAGCGCCTTCGAGGATCGCGTCGACGCCGACCAGCGCAAGCGCGCCGAAAGCCCCGGCCTGGCGGCGCTGACCGACCGGCTCGAGCAGATCGGCAACGCCGTCAACAACCTGCCGGAATCGCTGTCGATGCATTCGCTGGAGGAGAAGGTGCGCACCCTTGCCGGCGCCGTCGACCGTTTCGCCAGCCAGCAGACGACGCGCGGCAGCGAAACGCTTGCCATGATCGACGAGCGGCTCGACGAAATCTCGCGCGCGATCGTCGCCTCGACGGTGGCGGCGCAGGCCAATGCGCTGGATCCGGAAACCTTTGGGCGGATCGAGAAGCGCATCGCTTCGCTGGCGCTGCAGATCGAGGAAGTCGCGCAGTCGCGACCTGGCGCCGAGGTTCTCGACCGCCTCAGCCTCCTGTCCAGCCGCGTGGATGAACTCGCCGGCCGTTCCGATCTCCCGGAACAGGCCATGGAGCGGCTCGGCCAGCAGATCGCCTTGATCACCGACAAGATCGACCGCGCGCCGGCAATGCCCGACACCGACCAGATCTTCCAGGGTCTGGAGCAGCGCTTCGACGCGCTGTCCACGCTTCTGGAACGCCGCCAGGGCGAGGCGATCGAACAAGGCAACATGCTGTTCCACGATCTCGAGCGGCGGCTGGACGATGTCGCCGACAGGCTCGACCAGCGCATGCAGCAAGACTCCGGCGCCGGTATCATGGAAGCTATCGACGCCCGCTTCACGGCCCTTGCCAAGCGCATCGAGACGCGCACGCCCGATCCCGCCAATGAAATGGCCATCCGCGGCCTGGAAAGCCGGCTCGAGGATATTTCCAGCCGGCTGGAGTCGTCCGCCGCGCAAGTGGCCGGCATCGATCCGGATCTGATCCGCAGCCTGGAAGCCCAGGTCGCGGGTCTGTCGGCGCATCTTTCCAAGCCGAGCACGCCGCTGCCGGAATTCGAGGACATCAGCCCGCGCCTCGACGAGATCGAGAAATCGCTGGCCGGAACGCGCGATTCCATCCTCGGCGTCGCTCGTGAAGCGGCGGAGAGCGCGGTCAGGTCGCTGGCTGAATCGACCTCCAGCACAGCCGCCACGAACGCTGTCGCCGTCGCCGGCCTCGCGCAGGACCTGAAAACGCTCGAATCGCTCACCCGCCGTTCGGACGAACGCAACTCGCGGACCTTCGAGGCGATCCACGACACGCTGCTCAAGATCGTCGACCGTCTGGGCTCGCTGGAAACCAGCGAAGCCGTCAGCGAGCTCATCGACCCGCCGCGCGCCGCGCGCGGCAAGATCGCGGTGCAGGACGCGCCGTCGATGGATATCGACCAGCCGCTGCCGCTGACCGGCGACATCGCCGATCTCGACAGCCGCGCCGCCGCAATCCTGCGCAACGAGCCGGTTTCGCGAGGCGAACAGGTCGAGCGCGTCGAACCGGCCGCACGCGGCGAAGCGGGCGCACGCACACCCGCCGAGGCTGCCGCGGCCGCCGCAGTCGCGGCGCTGGGGTCGGACGCCATTGCCGAGAAGGGCGACAAGCCCAGGAAGTCGATGTTCGGCGGCCTGGCGCGCGCGTTCAAGGGCAAGAAGGGCACCGATGCACCGGCGCTCGCCGGCTCGGCGCCGGTCGGCGACGTGCCGACCGTCGACATCGACGAGCCGCTGGATCCGAAGGCCGCCAACCGGCCGCTGGAACCGGGCTCGGGCGCGCCCGATCTCAACGCCATCATGAAGCGCGTGCGCGACGAGCGCGGCCCGCCGGTCAAGCGCAACGAGACCGATGCAGCCAAGTCCGATTTCATCGCCGCCGCCCGCCGCGCGGCGCAGGCCGCGGCCGCGGAGGCCGACGCGCTGAAGCGGCAGTCGACGATGACCGGCCCGGTGAAAGCGCTGAGGATCGGCGACCTGCTCAAAGCGCGGCGCAAGCCGATCCTGATGGCCGCCGCGGCGATCATGATGGCCCTGGCCGGCCTGCAGCTCGGCAAGGCCTTCTTCTCCGATCCCGCGCCGGTCGCCAGCAACGACATCGCCCCGGTGATCTCCACACCGGCGGTGGAGACCGCTTCGCTCAATGCCCCCAGCGCGCCGAAAGCCGATGTGCAAGCCGCGCAGCCGGAGAGCCCGCCGGCCCGCGCCGTCAGGCAGGCGGAGCAGTCGAAGGACAGCGCGCCGGCCCAGGCCATGGCCGCCCCACCCACGCCCGTTGCCGCTCCCTCGGAGCCGGCACCTCAGCCGATGGCGCTTGCCGCGCCGGCCGAGCCGACGCCAACGGCTGCGGCGATGTCCTCGGAGCCCGTCGCCCCGGCCGCGAACGCGCCCGCTACGGACGCGGATGCGCAGCCGACGACGAATGCTCCGGCGGCCGGCACTTCCGCCACCAACGCCGCGGCCGACGCGCCGACCGATACCACGGGCACGGTTCCGCCGGCCGGCGGCCAGACCGCGGCGGCCTCCGCCAAGATCGAGATTCCGACCGAGATCGGCCCGACCGCGCTGCGCGACGCG
>JBFLWR010000497.1:0-6407 GCA_040755925.1 Pseudomonadota bacterium | reverse complement strand
GCCGGGCAAGCCAAAAGGCTTCCGGTTCACGCGAATATCAGCGGCGCGTGAAGGCGCGTGAAAACAAATGGTTAGAGCGGTCCGGCAGCTGAAGGCGCCGGACCGCTCCCCGGTGGTTGGTCGCGGAACCTTATTACCCGCAGACGCGCACCTGCTCGACCACGCGGTGGTGGTGCCGCCAATGTGTCACGAGCTCGGTGCGGCAATGGTGGCGATGGTGCCGGCGCCAGTAGTAATCGCCATTGTCGGCGTAGTAGTTGTCGTCATAGACCGGAGCCGGGCGATAATAGCGGTGACGGTAGTAGCCGTCGCCGTAATAGCCGTCGTCATAGCCTGGGCCGACGCCGATACCGAGCTGGACGCTGGCCGCGCTGGCCGGAGCGATCGCAAACGCCGAGGCGATGGCGATCATCGAAGCAAGCAGAAGCTTTTTCATCGCTGCCTCCTTTTTCGAGGGTTTCGGTGGATGCCCCTTCGCGGGGTAAACGGCTGGCGAGGGCGCGTGTTCCGTGGAAAATTGCCGCTTCGGATGCAACTGCCGGTCTCCCCCTACAGGGGAGATTTGCTCTAATCGCTTTCGCCGTCCATTTTAGCGTCTTCGCAACCAATGGCCTTCCGGCGCGTTGCTCGGCGGCGGAATATCGCTGATCATCGCGAGGGGGCCGCGGAGGACATTCAGGTGGCGGGAAATCGTGGCAACGTCGTGCGGGCCTCGGAGAGGGGGCTGGCGAGCCTGCTTGCGGCCTCGCGGGGTCATCCGCGAACGGCGCTGCCGACAATGGCCAGCGTGGTCACAACGGTCGCGGCGCTTTATTTCGGCCGCGAGGTGTTCCTGCCCATCGCCGTCGCGCTGCTGCTCACCTTCGCCATAGCCCCGGTCGTGTCCTGGCTGAAGCGCGCCGGCATCCCGCGCCTCGCCGCGGTGATCGCCAGCGTCCTCGGGGCTTTTGCGGCGCTTGCGCTGTTTTCCTTCGTCGTCGCCACGCAGGTCAGCGACCTTGCCCAGAACATACCTGTCTACCAGGTCAACATCGTCACCAAGATCCGCGCGCTGAAGGAGAACGGCCTCGGTGGCGGCATCATCTCGCGGCTCACCGGTATCATCGAGCGGGTCGGGCAGGAGATCGACCGCCAGGAGCCGCAACTGCCTTCCGCGGCCGAGGCGCCGAAGCGCGAGCCGATCCCGGTCCAGGTCGTGTCGCAGGAAAAGCCGCTCGAGATGCTGCAGAACCTGATCGCGCCGCTGCTCAGCCCGCTGGCCTCGGCCGGCCTGGTGATCATCGTCGTCATCTTCATGCTGATGGAGCGGGAGGATCTGCGCGACCGCTTCATCCGCCTGGTCGGCTATGGCGACCTGCATCGAACCACCCAGGCGCTGCAGGATGCGGGCAAGCGCGTCGGCCAGTACCTGCTGATGCAGCTGGTGGTGAACACCGTCTACGCCGTGCCCATCACCGCCGGGCTGTGGGTGCTGGGCATCCCCAACGCGCTCCTGTGGGGCCTGCTGGCGCTGGCGCTGCGCTTCGTTCCCTATATCGGCCCGATCATCGGCGCGATGCTGCCGCTGTTCCTGGCGCTGGCGGTGGCGCCCGGCTGGACTTTGCTTTTGTGGACCGCGGCGCTGTTCATCGTCGTCGAGCTCATCACCGGCAACGTCATCGAGCCCTGGCTCTACGGCTCGCACACCGGCCTGTCGCCGCTCGCCATCATCGTGGCGGCCATCTTCTGGACCTGGCTGTGGGGGCCGATCGGCCTGGTTCTGTCTACGCCGCTCACCGTGTGCCTCGTGGTGCTCGGCCGCCACGTGCCGCAGTTCGAGTTCCTCGACGTCCTGTTCGGCAACGAGCCGGTGCTGGAGCCGCATGCCCGGCTCTACCAGCGGCTCCTGGCCGGCGACCCGGACGAGGCGACCGACCATGCCGAGGAGATGCTGGAGGAGAAATACCTGTTCCAGTTCTACGACCAGGTCGCCATCCCGGCGCTGCTGCTGGGCGAGCAGGACCGCACGCGCGGCGTGATGGACGACGAGCAGCGGCGGCAGGTGGCGCAGAGCGCCGAGACGCTCGTCGCCAATCTCGACGACAGCGCCCAGCAGGAGGCCGAGGAGGAAGCGGACGAAGAGAATGCCTCGGCGGGCGAGGGGAAGGCGGCCAACGCCAAGGCCGCCAACGCCAAGACGTCGAACGGCAAGCCGGGCGAGGCCAGGGCCGAAGAGGCGGAGGAGGTCGAGCTGCCGGACGGATCGGGTATTTCCGTGCTCTGCGCCGGCGGGCGCGGCGAACTGGACGACGCCGCCGCCGCCATGCTGGCGCAGGTGCTGGAAGTGCAGGGCGCCGACGCTTCGAAGGCAACTTTCGCCGACCTGGAAGCGTCCGGCATCCGCCGCCTCGATCTGGACGGCAAGGATGCGGTCGTCATCGGCTTCCTCAACCGCGACTCCACCAAGCACGCGCGCTTCACGGTGCGCAGGCTGAAGCGGATCAAGCCCGAGCTCAGGGTCGGGGTGGTGTTCTGGTCGGAGATCGGCAATGCCGACACGCAGGCCGCGGCGGAACTGGCGGGCAACCTCAACGCCGACTTCGTCGCCTTCGGCATGGTCGAGGCGGTGAACGGCGCGCTGTCGAACGAGGCGGCCATCGCGCTGAAGCCCGGCCACCACCGCCGCAATCCGGCGCGCCGCAAGCGGCTCCAACTGGCCGCGGAGTGAGGGCAGGGCGCGTGCCGCGCGCCCTTCGCACTTTCCGACATCGCGCCATCGCCATACCGCCACCCGCTGTCGCGGCGCCGCGCGCGAATCCATCCGTCCTCTGCTATGTCGCGCCCAGCCAATTCCGGCGCAAATCGAAGGAGCCACCATGACCAGAAAGACCATCCTCAAATTCGGCGCCGTCGAGCATGCCGAGGGCGGCGACCTGCCGGGCTGGATCGTCGTCGCCGGCCATCCGACCATGCAGACCGCCGTCCAGCACACGACCGAGGACGGCAAGGTGATGTCGGGCACCTGGCGCGCCTCGCCCGGCACCTATCACGCCACCTACACCGACTATGAATTCGTCCACATGATCGCCGGCCGCATCATCATCACGCCCGACGGCGGCGAGCCGGTCGAGGTCGGCCCCGGCGACGCCTTCGTGGTCGAGGCCGATTTCAAGGGCACCTGGCAGATCCTGGAGCCCGTGACCAAGCATTTCGTGGTCGTGACGGGGTAAGGGGCGTCTTCATCTCATCCTTGAGGGGGAGACTGCGTGTTTCCACCTCACTCGCACTATGTTGGATGCGGCTTGGTAAGGCATGGCCCGCGCGGACTGTTTGTTCAGTGGTCCGCGCGGGCGGACGCCGTCCCGCCGGCGGCGCCAGGGCCCCGAACCCTCAGGCTGGTCACGTGGCCATAATGGTCCGGTTGCACAATGGAATTGCGCGCCGTGGCATCAGGGCAAGGTCGCGCGCGCGGAAAATCATGGAATTCTCCGGAATTTCTGGAACACTGGCCGCGGATCCTTCGCGGGCTGTCGTCGTGGTGTCGGCGGCGCAAAGCCCCGGTTGAGGTCCAGTCCAGCGGCGGTCGTTTTTCCTCGCTGCAAAAGTGGCGCGCTCAGAATGCGGTAGAATTGTCTGGATTGGCGAGAATATTAGGCTGGTGGAAAATAATGGAGACTGTTCGCTGGCGTGCTAAACCAAGTCGTGGAGCAGTAGGGCGATTCCCGCCAGGCGCCGCAATGCGCTGGAGGCCTGGAGCGTTTGGGGGGCAACGGCATGGCGCGGCACATCGCGCAAAAGCTTAGATTGACGTCGGCCTTTCTGGGGGCGGTCACCCGCAAGGATCTTGCGGCGGCGTTTCGCGCGGTGAACCCGAGGACCGCCTTCGACCTCGGCCGCGCCGACAAGTGGCTGCAGGGCCGCGCCCGGCCGCGTCAGATGAGCGTCTACGACGATTGGGCCAGGCTGCTCGGCCTGGAGCAGCCCGGCACCTTCGTCGCCGAGAGCGACCTGCCGGCCTTCACCGCCGCGATCGCGGCCCGCCACGGCATCGACGGCGCCGAGCTGGAGCGCCGCGCCGGCATCCATTTCGAGGCCGCCGGCCATGAGGAGCGCGGCCTGGGCTCCGGGCTCGCCGGGACCTATGCCTGCTATTCATGCGCCTGGTCGCCCTATTACCGCGGCCAGCTGATCAGGGGCCGGTTTTCGATAGAGGCGGGGCCCGGCGCGCATGGGCTGGTCGCCTCCTACCGCGAGGCTTTGCCGACCGGGCCATTGCAGTTCGCCGGCCCGGTGACGCCGGCAAGGCGCGGCCTCTATGTGCATCTGAAGGAGGTGGGCGGCGACAGCCAGTTCTTCTTCTGCCTGTTCCCGCAGACCCAGCCCGTCAGCGTGCTCGGCGGCTACATGTGCGGCAGCGCCGTCATCGGCCCGGAGCCGCAGCCGTCGCTGACCAGGATCCTTCTGGTGCGCCTGCGGGACGCAACCTCCGGCGCCGGGACATGGGGCGGATACCTGCCGCCCGGTGGCTCGGTCGCGGCCGATCTGGCGGCTCTCGGCATCGCGCTCGAGCATCCCGATGCGGTCGATCGGCAGCTTGCGCGCTTCTTCGGCGCCGACGGAGGCGGCGGCGGCAGCCAGATTTCGCCGGCCGAATTCCGCGCCATCCTCGATGTCTTCGACCGCCATTGGCTGAGTCGGCAAAACGGTCCGGCGTTGTCGTGAAAATCGACGGATGAAAGGATCGGCGCGGGCGGCTTTATGTTGCCGGCGCATCACAGTGCGTGGGCATTCGGTTGCGTTGCGCGGCCATTGCACGCCAATCACGAAAACGTTTTTTGACAGGCGGGTGCTTCCCCTGCGTCGTGCGGCGGCGATTTTGGGTTAAGGGGTGCATTCATGAAGAAAGTCTACGAAAAGCCGGCGCTGGTGAAGCGCGAGAAGCTGTCCGGCATCGTCGCCGTGAAGGCCTCGGGCCCGGTCGTCTAGGTCCCGGACATGAGGAAGAAGCGCCAGAGACTGTCGGTCGCCGGCATCGTCTCGGGCGGCAAGGCCTGAGCGGCCTTTTCTGTTCCTGAACAAGCTGTCGCAATGAAACGGTCGCGATCCCGCGGGCCGCTTGCGGCCTCTGACCTGCGCATACCAGCCATTCATCGGAGAGGAAGTCATGAAGAAAATCTACGAGAAGCCGACGCTCAACAAGCGCGAGAAGCTGTCCGGCGTCGTCGCGATCCAGGGCTCCGGCCCGGTCTGAGTCTTCGTTTTCCCGAACCGGCTGGCAATGGTCGGCCGGTTCTTCACGGTATTTGGAGCAGGGGTGGAAATCATGAAACGAGTCTATGAGAAGCCGGTGCTGAACAAGCGCGAGAAACTGTCCGCCGTGGCGGCGGGCGCCCCCAGCTCGCGCGTGACCTGAGCGCGTCGCAATCTCTTTTACCGTCGGCCGGGCGTCGCGGCCGCCGTTTCGGTGGGCTGCGTCACACGAGTGACGCGGACCGCGTTGCCGATCACGTCGGCCAGCGCTTCTGGTTTTTAGGTCCGGTCGGCGTCAGTTTCTCCGATTGAAAACACTGGCGGCCTCACGGCACGGTCTAGATCGTCAGTTGACCAGCGGAATAGGACTTCTTCTAGCCAGCGCTCAAGTTTTGCCTGTTCTTTGGGCGGGAGCCTGCAACTGACGCCTGCGGCGTAGAAGCCTGCTAAATACCCACGACGATACATACGCTCTAGGCTAGGATCGATCTCCTGTTGCGATAATTCGTCCAATGGCTTGCCGCTCCTCAATTTTTAAGGAGCATATAGGAGTTCGGCGCGTGGTGCGACGGTCGGTGGACGGCTGGCGATAGCCGCTCCAAATCGACACCGAGACACTACCTGCGCGCAGGCAAGCTTGACAGCGCCGCCGCATGGCGTTCACCTGCGCCAGTCGTCGACCCGCGCAAGGACGAACGATGAAGAAGGTCTACGAGAAGCCGACGCTTGCAAAGCGAGACAGGCTCTGCGCGCTGGCGGCCGCCACGCCGGCTTCGGGCTTCACGTTCTGAGGCCGGAGCGTTCCACCGTTTCATCGAACCTGCTTCAGGTTCTGGTGCGCTGCGAAAGCAAGACCGTTCCACGCCTGGATTTGCCCCAACCGCGGCCGGCATTCTTGACTGTCGTGCGAAGCCTGGCCAGGAGCGGGCGGAACACGCGCAGGTGTCCGCCCGTCCGGCGCCGCCGCCAAGCTGCTGAAACCCCGTCCGTCCCCAACAGCAACGGTCATGGCGTGACCAGTGGCTTCGGAGTGCCACCGGCCGTTTGTCCTGTCAACGTAGCCGAAGGGACGCCCCGGACCGGCTTTTTGAGGCCTCGCGGGCGGCGCGCCACGCTGCCGCGATCGCGCCATCGTGGCGGCCGGAACTTCCGGAATGGCGGATTTCCGGCTTTCCCGC
>JBFLWR010000496.1:0-9220 GCA_040755925.1 Pseudomonadota bacterium | reverse complement strand
TCGAACTTCAAGGAAGGCCTCACCGTGCTCGAGTACTTCAACTCGACCCACGGCGCCCGCAAGGGTCTGGCCGACACCGCGCTCAAGACGGCGAACTCGGGTTACCTGACCCGCCGTCTCGTCGACGTGGCGCAGGACTGCATCGTCAACTCGGTGGATTGCGGCACTGACAAGGGCCTCACCATGCAGCCGATCGTCGATGCGGGCCAGGTCGTCGCCTCGGTCGGTCAGCGTGTGCTTGGTCGCACGTCGCTCGACGACATCAACCATCCGGTCACCGGCGACCTGCTGGTCAAGGCCGGCAAGCTGATGGACGAACGCGATGTGGAGCAGATCGAGAAGGCCGGCGTGCAGTCGGTGCGTATCCGCTCGGCGCTGACCTGCGAGGTCAGGACCGGCGTGTGCGCGGTCTGCTACGGACGCGATCTTGCCCGCGGTACCCCTGTCAACCAGGGCGAGGCCGTCGGCGTCATCGCGGCGCAGTCGATCGGCGAGCCGGGCACCCAGCTCACCATGCGTACCTTCCACATGGGCGGCACGGCGCAGGTGGTGGACAGCTCGTTCCTCGAAGCCTCCTATGAGGGCAAGGTCGAGATCCGCAACCGCAACGTGGTGCGCAACTCCGACGGCCAGCAGATGGTCATGGGCCGCAACATGGCGGTTCTGATTCTCGACGAGGCCGGCAAGGAGCGCGCCACGCACCGCGTCACCTACGGCTCGCGCATCTTCGTGGACGATGGCGATAAGGTGAAGCGTGGCCAGCGCATCGCTGAGTGGGATCCCTATACCCGTCCGATCCTCACCGAAATCGAGGGCAGGGTGGCGTTCGAGGATCTGGTCGACGGCATTTCCGTGCAGGAAACGGCCGACGAGTCGACCGGCATCACCAAGCGCGAGGTCATCGACTGGCGCTCGACGCCGCGCGGCAGCGACCTGAAGCCGGCGATCGTCGTTCAGGACGCCAAGGGCAAGGTCGGCAAGCTGTCGAAGGGCGGCGATGCTCGCTTCCTGCTCTCGGTCGAGGCCATTCTCTCGGTCGAGCCGGGCGCGCATGTTCGTCCGGGCGACGTGCTGGCGCGTATCCCGATGGAAAGCGCCAAGACCAAGGACATCACCGGTGGTCTGCCGCGCGTCGCGGAACTGTTCGAGGCTCGTCGTCCGAAGGATCACGCCATCATCGCCGAGATCGATGGCACGGTCCGCTTCGGCCGCGACTACAAGAACAAGCGCCGCATCATCATCGAGCCGCATGACTCGACGCTGGAGCCGGTCGAGTACCTGATCCCGAAGGGCAAGCCGTTCCATCTCCAGGACGGCGACGTCATCGAGAAGGGCGACTACATCCTCGACGGCAATCCCGCGCCGCACGACATCCTGGCGATCAAGGGCGTGGAGGCGCTTGCCTCCTACCTCGTCAACGAGATCCAGGAAGTCTACCGTCTGCAGGGCGTGTCGATCAACGACAAGCACATCGAGGTGATCGTTCGCCAGATGCTGCAGAAGGTCGAGATCACCGTCCAGGGCGACTCGACCTACATCCCGGGCGATCATGTCGACGTGATCGAACTGGAAGAGGTCAACGAGCGGCTGATCGAGGACGGCAAGAAGCCGGCCGAAGGCCAGCCGGTGCTGCTCGGCATCACCAAGGCCTCGCTGCAGACGCCGTCCTTCATCTCCGCCGCCTCCTTCCAGGAGACGACCAGGGTGCTGACGGAAGCCGCGGTTGCCGGCAAGACCGACATGCTGCAGGGCCTGAAGGAAAACGTCATCGTCGGCCGTCTGATCCCGGCCGGCACCGGCGGCACGATGAGCCAGATCCGGCGCATCGCCACCTCGCGCGACGAACTCATCATCGACGAGCGCCGCAAGGCCTCGGGTGTCGAGGTCGCCGAGCCGATGCTGACCGACATGGTCAACGCCGCGCAGTAAGCGCGGATAGGATGAGAAGAAAAAAGGGGCCCACGCGGCCCCTTTTTGCATTTCTGGTTTCACAATCGAGGAACTGACATGAGCAAGAAGACCTGGACCGCCGTCGACGACTACATCGTTTCCTCTCTTTTTTCTGACGACCCCACGCTGAACGCGGTGCTGGCATCCAACCGTGACCAGGGCCTGCCGGCGATCGACGTCTCCGCCGCGCAGGGAAAATTCCTGTCGCTGCTGGCGCGCATTCGCGGCGCCAGGAGGGTGCTCGAGATCGGCACGCTCGGCGGCTATTCGACGATCTGGTTGGCGCGCGGATTGCCGGCCGATGGCAGGATCGTCACGCTCGAGCTCGAACCGCATCATGCCAGGGTCGCGCGCTCGAATTTCGAGCGGGCAGGGGTTTCGGACAAGATCGATGTGCGGGTCGGCCCCGCGCTTCAGTCGCTGGCAGCGCTTGCCGACGAGAATGTCGGCCCGTTCGACCTGATCTTCATCGATGCCGACAAGCCCAACAACCCGAACTATTTGTCCTGGGCCATGCGGTTGGCTCGCGCCGGAACAGTCATCGTCTGCGACAACGTCATCCGCGACGGCGCCGTGCTCAACGAGGATGGCCGCGACGCCAATGTCGAAGGCGCACGCGCGGCGTTCTCCTTCATCGGTGGCGACAAGCGGCTGGATGGCACCGCTATCCAGACTGTCGGCGCGAAGGGCTATGACGGCTTCGCCATCGCGATCGTCGAGTGAAGATCAGCCGCCCGGCGTGGGAGGCTTGGCGTGAGCCTCTACCCCCACAACAGTATCAGCGGCGATGCCACGAACAAGGCAGCGGCCAGGATCCACCGGCCTCTGCCGTAGCTGCGCATCTCGGACAGAGGCAGGAACTTGCGGACGAGCACATAGCCGCCCGCGATGACAGCGCTGTAGAAGATTGCCCAAAGGAAGATGCGCCAGCCGCCACCGAACAGTCCAATCGCGAGCCCGAATCCGGTCAGGGCGCCGAGCACACCGTAACCGACATCGAACATGAGCATGGTCGTCGTGGAAAGTGGTCGCCAGATCGCCGGAAAGGCGATCGCGATCGCGGCCGTCAGCAGCCAGATGCTGATGATTGCCTCAAGCGTGGAGGATTGAGCGATGGCCGCCGCCACATTGGTCAGATGCTCCGGCGTCGACAGGCGCAACAACTGCGCGAGCCAATTGATAAGCGCGGCCCAAAACCAAAGGACGAACGCGCATGCCGCAAAGATTGCAAAGTTTCCGGCGGAGCGCTTGGCGATGTCGTTCGGTTCCATTTTCTCCTCCCGTCTCGTTCGCAAGCTAGCATCGAAGGCGGTCGGTTCAAACGGCGGTTATCTGCTGCCTGAGCAGGACCTTTGTCTTTAGGCTCGCGAGATAGTTCGACTTTGTCGCTGGCTGCCTCAGTCGAAGAACGCCTCGACCACGTTGCGCTTGCCGAGCATGAAAGCGTCGGCGACATGCTGGAGCGGCGCCAGATCGACGTCGGATGCTCCGGCGCGGACGATCTCGGCGAAACGCTTGTAGAGCATCGGATATTCGGCCTCGGGTTCGTCATGGACGACCTTGCCGTTAATGGCGAGTTTTGCACCGCCGCCCGAAAGCACCATCCTGCCCTTGTCGGTCTCGGCCAGGATGTCCCAGCTTTGCGGCCCGGTCTGCAGCCAGTCGAGGTCCATCGCCACCGGTATCCCGTTCGACGTGCGGAAGCTGACTTGCGCCGCGACAGGGGCAGCGCGGTTTTCGGGGAAGTCGAGCACGGCCGAGGTGATGAACATCGGCGGCAGGATATAGGTCGCGATCGACAGTGCGTTGATGCCCGGATCGAACACGCCGAAACCGCCCGGTTCCCAGATCCACTCCTGGTTCGGATGCCAGCGCCGCACGTCTTCCTTCCAGATGATGGCGGCCGAGTTGATCTTTGCGGACATGAGGAAGGCGCGCGCGGCCTCGACCGCCGGCGCGTAGCGCGAATGCCAGCTGGCGAAGAGCGACACACCGTTCCGCGCCGCCAGCGTCTTCAGGTCCTCGACCTCGCTGACGGTGGCGCCCGGAGGCTTCTCGAGGAAGACGTGCTTCTTCGCTTCCAGCGCGGCGCGCGCGGCGTCGTAGCGGAACTGCGGCGGCATGCAGAGCGAAACCGCCTGCAGGCTGGGCTCGGCAGCGAGCATGACCTCGATAGTGGGGTGGTTCGGAATGCCGTCGACCTTGCCGTGGCGGCTGGCGGCGGCGACAAGGCGGAAATCCTGGTCCTTCGCCAGGGCCGGCAGATGCTGGTCGCGCACGATCTTGCCGACGCCGACAATGCCGATTCTGATAGGCTGGGACACGTTCGCTCCATCTGTTTGACAGCGCGCTTGTCTTAGCAGAACGACCGCCACCGACAAGCGGGCGGCAGGCAGCCTCTCAGCCCCAGCTCTCCTCTAACTTAAGCGCCAGCCTCTCGCCGGCCAGGAACGCTTCGATCGCTGGTTCGAAGGTCGAGGGATCAAGGTCGTTGGCCAGCAGCCACTCGTCTGAATAATAGGTGTTGGCATAGCGCTCGCCGGAATCGCAGATCAGCGTCACCAGCGAGCCGGTTTCGCCGGCCTCGATCATGCGCGCGGCCTGGAAGCACATGGCGATGAAGTTGGTTCCGGTCGAGCCGCCAACACGGCGACCGAGATGGCGCGACAGAACCCGCATCGCCGCGAGCGACACCGCATCCGGCACCCGCAGCATATGGTCGATGACGCCAGGCACGAAGGACGGCTCGACGCGCGGCCGGCCGATGCCTTCGATCCGTGTCGGCTGTTCGCAGCGGAAGTCGCGGTCATGGGTGGCGAAGCCGTCGAAGAAGGCGGAGCGCTCGACATCGGCTACAGACAGCCGCGTTGCATGCTGCCGGTAGCGCAGGTAGCGGCCGATCGTCGCCGAGGTGCCGCCGGTGCCGGCGCTCATCACGATCCAGGCCGGAATGGGATGCCGCTCGTCTCGCATTTGCCCAAAGATCGACTCGGCGATGTTGTTGTTGCCG
Source organism: Pseudomonadota bacterium (assembly GCA_040755925.1). GTDB lineage: Bacteria > Pseudomonadota > Alphaproteobacteria > Rhizobiales > Rhizobiaceae > Mesorhizobium. Next base: position 4,260 of record JBFLWR010000496.1, on the reverse strand, counting down.
CGCCAATCGGTGGCGCGCTCGGCGTAGGTGAACTGGTCCATGAAGTGGCCGCCCAGCCGTTCGGTCAATGCGGCCGACTCGGCATAGATGCGCCTGCCATCGTCGATGAAGTGGCAATTGCCGCCATAGTGTTCGATCGCGGCGATCTTTTCGCGCGAGGTCGAGCGCGGCATCACCGCGTAGAACGGCACGCCGATCATGCGGGCGAAATAGGCCTCTGACACGGCGGTCGAGCCGGAAGAGGCTTCGACCACGGCGCTACCTTCGCGGATGTGGCCGTTGCACAGGGCATAGAGGAACAGTGAGCGCGCCAGCCGGTGCTTCAGGCTGCCGGTCGGATGAGTCGATTCATCCTTGAGATAGAAGTCGATGCCGGCGAGCGCCGGCAGGTCGAGCTTCCACAGATGCGTGTCGGCCGAGCGGCGCTGGTCGGCCTCGATCGCGGCGACTGCCCGATCGGCCCAGGCGCGGGATGCGGGTCCAGTCGCCTCTGCCTTGGCCATGCGAGATACCTCTAACCGGGTTCAGATCGGCTCGTCGAAGGTGACGATCGACACTTCGCCTTCCAGCGCCCCCTGGTAGGCCGACAGATGCGGCTCATCGTCGGGCTCGCCATCCATGTCGCCGATCTGGTCGAGCTCTGCTTCAGCATATCCTTCGGCGGCGAGCGATTCGAGCGCGCGACGCACGGCAGAATCATCGTCCGGCGCCACCAGCATCACATGCACGCCCTCCGGCTTGCCGCCCTTCTTCTTCCACACCCGGCCGGTGATGATCGTGACCGGGCGCTCTTCATTGTCGTTCACGGGCTGATTCCCTCTTTCTTGGTCAGATTCGTGCGAGCGAGGGGATTTCCGCTGCTCATGCGGCCTTTTGGCATGAAGCCGACGTGCGGGACAGCCGAAAGCCGGTCACTTTCTTCCTCCGCCTTGAAAAACGGCGCAAGAAAATTACATGCGTTTTTCGCATAGCTGCCCAGCCCCGAATTGGGCGCAATAATTGCCGCTCCGGGGTTGACGGACAATGGGGTTGCGGGTAGAAGCCGCACCGTCAGAACCGATGTGAGGCTTGCCTTTCCGAAGCGACGCGCTTTGGAGTTTGCCTCAAACAGGGTTCGTTTTACGAGCGAAAAGAACATTTCCGGCGCGCATGAGGCGGTTTCCGCTTCCTCTGCAATTTGTTCGGGCAGGACCGCGAGGCGCGGTGTGTTGCCCGAATTTGCGTATGGAAACGACGCTTTGAGCGGCCCTGACAGGGCAAGACACGGAATTGAGAGACAAGAGGGTTTAATGCCTACCGTCAACCAGCTGATCCGCAAGCCGCGCCTGGCGCCGGTGAAGCGCAACAAGGTCCCGGCCATGCAGCAGAACCCGCAGAAGCGGGGCGTCTGCACGCGCGTCTACACCACGACGCCGAAGAAGCCGAACTCGGCGCTTCGCAAAGTGGCCAAGATTCGCCTGACCAACGGCTTCGAAGTGATCGGCTACATCCCGGGCGAAGGTCACAATCTTCAGGAGCACTCGGTGGTCATGATCCGCGGCGGTCGCGTCAAGGATCTGCCGGGTGTCCGCTACCACATCATCCGCGGCGTGCTCGACACGCAGGGTGTGAAGAACCGCAAGCAGCGTCGTTCGAAGTACGGCGCCAAGCGTCCGAAGTAAGGGTTTCCCATGTCCCGTCGTCACAGTGCAGAAAAGCGTGAGATCAATCCGGACCCCAAGTTCGGCGATCTGGTCGTCACCAAGTTCATGAACGCCGTCATGTATGACGGCAAGAAGTCGGTTGCCGAGACCATCGTCTACGGCGCGCTGGACCAGGTCCAGGCCAAGACCAAGCAGGAGCCGGTCACCGTCTTCCATCAGGCGCTCGACAACGTCGCGCCGCATGTGGAAGTGCGTTCGCGTCGCGTCGGCGGCGCCACCTACCAGGTTCCGGTCGACGTGCGCCCCGAGCGCCGCCAGGCGCTTGCGATCCGCTGGCTGATCACTGCCGCCCGCAACCGCAACGAGACCACCATGGTCGATCGCCTCTCGGGCGAGCTGATGGACGCGGCCAACAACCGCGGCACGGCCGTCAAGAAGCGTGAAGACACCCACAAGATGGCAGAAGCCAACCGCGCCTTCGCGCACTACCGCTGGTAAAGCGCGAACGAGACTGAGAGGCACCTCCCATGGCCCGCGAATACAAAATCGAAGACTACCGCAATTTCGGTATCATGGCGCATATCGACGCCGGCAAGACGACGACGACCGAGCGCGTGCTGTATTACACGGGCAAGTCGCACAAGATCGGCGAAGTCCATGACGGCGCTGCCACCATGGACTGGATGGAGCAGGAGCAGGAACGCGGCATCACCATCACGTCGGCAGCGACCACGACCTTCTGGAAGGGTCGTGACGGCAAGATGCGCCGCTTCAACATCATCGACACCCCCGGACACGTCGACTTCACCATCGAAGTCGAGCGTTCGTTGCGCGTGCTCGACGGCGCCATCGCGCTGCTCGATGCCAATGCCGGCGTGGAGCCGCAGACCGAGACGGTCTGGCGCCAGGCCGACAAGTACCACGTGCCGCGCATGATCTTCTGCAACAAGATGGACAAGATCGGCGCCGACTTCTACCGCTCGGAAGAAATGATCGGTTCGCGCCTTGGCGCGCAGGCCGTTGTCATGCAGCTTCCGATCGGCGCAGAGACCGAGTTCAAGGGCATTGTCGACCTCGTCGAGATGAACGCGCTCGTCTGGCGCGACGAGACGCTGGGCGCTGCCTGGGACGTCGTCGAGATCCCGGCCGACCTCAAGGAGAAGGCCGAGCAATATCGCGAGAAGATGATCGAGGCCGCCGTCGAGATGGACGAGACCGCGCTCGAGAATTACCTCGAAGGCAAGATGCCGTCGAACGACGAGATCCGCGCGCTGATCCGCAAGGGCACCATCGCGGTCAAGTTCTTCCCGATGTTCTGCGGCTCGGCCTTCAAGAACAAGGGCGTGCAGCCGCTGCTCGACGCCGTGGTGGAGTACCTGCCGTCGCCGATCGACGTGCCGGCCATCAAGGGCGTGGACGCCAAGACCGACGCCGAGATCGAGCGTCATGCCGATGACAACGAGCCGCTGTCGATGCTGGCGTTCAAGATCATGAACGACCCGTTCGTCGGTTCGCTGACCTTCGCCCGCATCTATTCGGGCAAGCTCACCAAGGGCACCTCGCTCGACAACACCGTGAAGGGCAAGAAGGAGCGCATCGGCCGCATGCTGCAGATGCATGCGAATTCGCGCGCCGACATCGAGGAAGCCTACGCTGGCGACATCGTAGCGCTTGCCGGCCTCAAGGACACGACCACCGGCGATACGCTGTGCGATCCGCTGCACCCGGTCATCCTCGAGCGCATGGAATTCCCCGATCCGGTCATCCAGATCGCCATCGAGCCGAAGACCAAGAACGACCAGGAGAAGATGGGCCTCGCCCTGCATCGCCTGGCTGCCGAGGATCCGTCCTTCCGCGTCAAGACCGACGAGGAAAGCGGCCAGACCATCATCGCCGGCATGGGCGAGCTGCATCTCGACATCATCGTCGACCGCATGCGCCGTGAGTTCAAGGTGGAAGCCAATGTCGGCGCTCCGCAGGTGGCCTATCGCGAGACGATCACCCGCAAGCACGAGCAGGACTACACGCACAAGAAGCAGACCGGCGGTACCGGCCAGTTCGCCCGCGTCAAGATCGTGTTCGAGCCGAACACCGAGAGCGAAGAGTTCGTGTTCGAGTCCAAGATCGTCGGCGGCGCGGTGCCGAAGGAATACATCCCCGGCGTCGAGAAGGGCATCCAGAGCGTAATGGGCTCCGGCCCGTTCGCGGGCTTCCCGATGATCGGCGTCAGGGCCACCCTGATCGACGGCGCCTTCCACGACGTGGACTCCTCGGTGCTGGCGTTCGAAATTGCTTCCCGCGCTTGCTTCAAGGAAGCGGCGCCGAAGCTCGGCGTGCAGCTCCTGGAGCCGATCATGAAGGTCGAGGTCGTGACGCCGGAAGATTATGTCGGCGGCGTCATCGGCGACCTGAATGGCCGTCGTGGTCAGATCCAGGGCCAGGAAGCGCGCGGCGTTGCCGTCGTCATCAACGCGATGGTCCCGCTCGCCAACATGTTCAAGTACGTCGACAATCTGCGTTCGATGTCGCAGGGCCGCGCCCAGTACACGATGCAGTTCGACCACTACGAACCGGTCCCTACGGCGGTGGCCCAGGAAGTCCAGAAAAAGTACGCGTG
>JBFLWR010000495.1:0-6200 GCA_040755925.1 Pseudomonadota bacterium | reverse complement strand
CTCGCTTCGCCTTACCATCCGGAAGTGTCGAACTTCTGTCCTTCGTTGGTATGACGGATAGCGAATTGGATTTCGCCAAGGCAAATGGCAACGACGCGCTCATCGCACGGCTTCGGTCATCCGGTTTCTTCCCGGTGATCAATCCGCAAAGGCAATCCGTCGTGTAAAGCCACTGCGCTATGCTTGCCGAATGTCTGTACGGTTTTTGCTTACAAAATCTTGACATGTGTATGCTATCTGCTTACGTGTCGAGATGATCAAGTCGTTCAAAAGCGAGGCGCTGGCGGACCTTTTCTCAACCGGGAAAACCGGGAAGATCGACGCCAAGATGCATAAGCGCATCCTTGTCAGGCTTGACCGCCTCGAAGCCTCCGAACGGCCTGAAGACATGAACCTGCCAGGTTTTGATTTTCATGCTTTGAAGGGCTTCGACCCGACCCGATACACGATCCACGTCAATGGACCGTGGTGCATCACATTTGAATTCGACGGCAAGGACGCCGCCCGCGTCGACTTCGAGCAATATCACTGAGGCGGACAGACTGGAGAAGTTGGGTTTATGAGCGAGCACAAGCCGAAGCGTCCGATAGAGCGCTGCCCGTCCCACCCGGGAGCGCTGCTCGACGACATCATCCCGGCAACCGGAAAGACCAAGGTGGAGATTGCCAGGCTGCTCGGCATTTCGCGGCAGCAACTCTACGACATCACCCGCGAGAGGAAGCCGGTATCGCCGGCTGTCGCGGCGCGGCTCGGAAAGATGTTCGGCGACGGCGCCGCCATCTGGCTTCGCATGCAAGCCGCCTACGATGCCTGGCACGCGGAACGGGAAGTGGATGTGAGCGCCATTCCTACGCTGCACGCTGCGTGAGCGTGCCGCCAGCGGGTCGCGGCCGGACAGGGCGCTGGCCTTCTGGGCGCGTTGGGTACGGCTGTCCTCGACAAAAATGCTCGCGAGCATGCCCGTTCCGTAGGCGATTTGTATCCACATTTTAGCATGTTCGAAATCTTATTTCTCGGTTAAGTCTACGGATTAAGTAGGCTTTGATCCAAGGTGCGGCGCGGTCCGGGGATCGCGGGACCGTTCACCGGGGAAAGGATCAAAGAGCATGCGCAAGCTTATTTCCGCCCTTGCCGGGCTAGCCTTCGCCGCCTTCTCGGTCGCCGCGCACGCGGCGGACGACAAGAAGGTGGTCATCGCCTACCAGACTGGCGCGGTGCCGTATTTCGTCGGCATCGCCAACGGCGACTTCGCCAAGAAGACGGGCTGGAAGATCGAGTTCCGGCGCTTCGATTCTGGTGCCGACATCTTTGCGGCCATCGCCTCGGGCGATGTCCAGATCGGCGACGTCGGATCGAGCCCCTATGCCGCCGCCGTCAGCCGCGGCCTCGACGTCAAGGGGTTCTATATCACCTCGATCGCCGGCGACGGCGAAGCGCTCGTCGTTCGGCCCGACATCAAGACGCCGGCGGATCTCAAGGGCAAGAAACTTGCGGCGGCGCCGGTTTCGACCGACCACTACCAACTTCTCGCCGTGCTGAAGCAGGAAGGCATCTCCCCGAAGGAAGCCCAGGTTATCGCGATCCCGCAGCCTGAGATTGTCGCGGCGTGGAAGCGCGGCGACATCGACGGCGCATTCGTGTGGGATCCCGCCCTCGCCGAATTGAAGAAGAACGGCAAGGTGCTGCTCACCGCGGGTCAGGTGGCCGAGCGCGGCGCCCCGACTTTCGGCGCCCTGGTGGCAACCGGGGAGTTCGCCAAGGCGCACCCCGAGTTCGTCGCCCAGTATGCTCATCTGGTCGACGGCTATTTCACCTCCTATGCCAACGACAAGGCGGCGTGGGGACCGGATTCCGAGAACGCCAGGCTGATCGCCAAGCTGCAGGGCGGCACGCCGGCCGAAAATGCCGACCAGCTCAAGGCCGCGGACGGCGTGCCGTCGCTTGACGAGCAGGCTTCCGACAAGTGGCTCGGCGGTGGCGACAAGGGCGGCGTGGCGAAGATCCTCAAGGACACCGCCGCCTTCCTCAAGGACCAGAAGAAGATCACGGCCATCAAGGACAGCTACGCCGCCTTCGTCGATCCGCAATACGCGCAATCGGCAAAGACGTTGTCCAACTGACCCGCCTCCCAGGGCGACAGGGGCGGGCGGCCGTGTGCGGCCCGTCCCTTCAATCCGGAGTACGCCATGCTTCAGGTTCGTGACGCCAGCGTCGTCTTTCCGACATCCGACGGTCAGAGCGTCCATGCGCTCGACCGGGTGTCGCTGGAAATGCCGCCCGATTCGATCGTGGTCGCCGTCGGCGCCTCGGGGTGCGGGAAGTCCACGCTGCTCAACGCAATCGCGGGCTTCCTGCCGCTCACCGGGGGATCGATCCGGCTCGATGGCGCGCCGATAGCCGGCCCCGGCGGCGACCGTGGCGTCGTGTTCCAGAAGGACACGCTCCTGCCCTGGGCGACCGTTCTCGACAATGTCGCGCTCGGCCTCAAATACAGGGGCGTGCCCAGGCGGGAGCGGCGGCAACGCGCGCGCGAGCTTCTGCGTCTGGTCGGACTTTCGGATTTCGAGGGCAAGCCGCCCTACGAGTTGTCGGGTGGCATGCGCCAGCGTGTTGGCATAGCCAGGGCGCTCGCGACCGATCCCAAGATATTGCTCATGGACGAGCCTTTCGGCGCGCTCGACAGCCTGACGCGCGAGACCATGCAGCAATTGCTGGCCTCGATCTGGGCGCAGACCGCGAAGCAGGTCCTCTTCATCACGCATTCGATCGAGGAGGCCCTGCTGCTCGGCACCACGATCGTGGTGATGTCGCCGCGGCCGGGGCGCATCGTTGCGCGCTTCGACGTGGATTTCGTGCGCGACTTTGCCCGCATCGGCGAGATCGGGCCGATAGTCTCGGATCGCCGTTTCGTCGAGTTGCGCGAGGAAATCCGCGCGCTGATCCACAGTTCACCCGCGGCCGAACACGGGAGGTTGCAATGACCATCACAACGGATGCTCCAATCGAACTTGCTCCGGCGATCCGGAGCCTGCCCAGGCCGCGGCGAGCCAAGCCCGTCGCCGAAGGCACCGTGGCAATCAGCGTGGCGACGCTGGTCGCGCTTGTCGGACTATGGTTTGCCGCCAGCCATTTCGGCTGGGCTTCGCCCTTGTTCCTGCCGTCGCCCGAAGAGGTCGCCGTCCAGTTCCAGGCGGTAGCGCAGGACGGCTACGCCGAAGGCACGCTGCTCACCCATCTGGCCTCCAGCGTGTGGCGCATAGGAATAGCGCTCGCCATCGCCATCGTCGTCGGTATTCCGCTTGGCCTGTCGATGGGGCTGAACCGGTGGATGCGTGGCGTCTTCTCCGTGCCCATCGATATCTATTGGGGTTTGCCGCCGCTCGCCTATCTGCCGCTGCTGATCATCTGGCTCGGCATCGGCGAGACATCGAAGGTCCTGCTGCTTACCCTTGCGACCTTCGCTCCCATCTGCTTCTCGGCGCAGGCGGGCGTCCGCTCCGTGCCGGCCGAGCGCATCAATGCCGCGCTCTCGCTCGGCGCCAACCGCCTGCAGATATTCACCAGCATCATCCTGCCTTCGGCATTGCCCGAGATATTGACGGGCATCCGCATCGCCATCGGCGCCGGCCTATCCACGCTGGTCGCCGCGGAGCTGATCGCCGCGCGATCCGGCGTCGGCTACATGATCATGTCGGCAGCCAACTTCCTCGCGACCGACGTTGTCTTCGTCGGCCTGATCGTCATTGCCCTGCTGGCTTTCGCGCTTTCGAGCGCAATGCGCTGGCTGGAGCGTCGCCTCGTGCCCTGGAAGGGCAAGATCTGAAACCCTTTGTCGCTGTCCGCCGGAGTCTAATCATGTCGGTTCACGATCGTCCCCTCGACGTTTATTGGTATTTGCCCACGCATGGCGATGGTCCGTATCTCGGCACCGAAGAGCGCCATCGTCCGGCATCGCTCGGCTATCTGCGCGATATCGCGCAAGCCGCCGATCGCCTCGGGTTCAAGGGCGTGCTGCTGCCGACCGGAACGCGCTGCGAGGACGCCTGGATCGTAGCCTCGGCGTTGATCGCGCAGACGCAGAAGTTGCGCTTCCTCGTGGCCCTTCGTCCGGGCAGCGGAACGCCCGCGCTGTTTGCTCGCCACGCGGCGACCCTCGACCGCATCTCGGGCGGTCGCATCCTGCTCAACGTTGTCACCGGCGCCGACCCGGCGGATCTTGCCGGAGACGGCAACAAGCTCTCGCATGACGAGCGCTATGCCCAGACCGACGAGTTCCTGACCATCTGGCGGCGCATCCTGTCCGGCGAGCCGGTGGATTTCGAGGGTAGGTACCTGTCCGCCCACGGCACCGACATCTCTTTCCCGCCCCTTCAGCGACCCTATCCGCCGCTATGGTTCGGCGGTTCCTCCGACGCCGGCATCGATGTCGCGGCCAGGCATGTCGACGTGTATCTGAGCTGGGGCGAGCCGGTCGACCAGGTCAAGGAAAAGTTCGATCGTGTCAGGGCGCGCGCGGCGGCCCAGGGCCGCAGGATCCGCTTCGGGTTGCGCATAAACCTCATCGTGCGCGAGACGGAGGAAGAGGCATGGGCGGCGGCGGACCGCCTCATCAGCCGCGTGACGGACGATGTGGTCGCCGAGGCCCAGCATCAGTTCACCAAGGTCTCGGAATCCGTCGGTCAGAAGCGCATCTCCGCGCTCCACCAGGGTCGACGGGACAAGCTGGTGATCGGACCGAACCTCTGGGCGGGACTGGGTCTGGTCCGCGGCGGAGCGGGCACCGCGCTGGTCGGCAGCCCGGAAAATGTCGCGGCGCGCATCCGCGAATATCAGGAGATCGGTGTCGAAACGGTGATCGCGTCGGCTTACCCGCATCTCGAGGAAGCCTTCAACGTCGCCGAGCTTCTGTTTCCCCGCCTTGGGTTGCAAAGCGAGCCGCCGCTCAGGGAAAGAGGCTGGGACCTCGAATTCGGCCGCGCCGCCGCGCCTCGCGTCAGGGAAGCGGCGTCCTAGCACAGGAAGCCACCCGGCGCCGACCCTGTGGATAGTAACCGGCCGTTCACCATGTCCCGGCCTTCGCGTTGTGGACGGACAGCCGACTCGGCGAAATGAAGGTGCCTGCACACAGGCGCCCGAAGCCCCGCGACCGACGTTTTCATGTGCCACGTGAGAGACACGCCCGTAAGGACGCGCTCTTCAAGTATGCGTCGGTCGCCGCTTCGGCGGCGAGGTTCCTGAATTCGTCGCCTTTGCTCAGCGATCGGCTGCGCTCAGCCGAGCATGCCGGCGGCTTTGGCCGCCCTGCGCAGCGTCTTGCGCGCTTCAACGGGGCTTCTGAGGCCGTCCAGCGCGTCACGACAGACGCGGCTGGCCGAACGCCAGGCGCGGTCGCGCGCCCGCCTCGGCCAACGGTGGTCGAGGCATTCGACAGCCTCGAAGCAGCTCGACACTTTACGTCTTTCGTTTGGCTGGAAATCGATCACGACCGGCTCGGAAAACCAGACATCGTTCATCGCTTCCTCCATTCTTGGGGGCGTCTTTTTGGGCAGGCTATCGGCGCCGGCGGGCGCCGCTGCATTGCGGGTCCGGGATCGATTGACGGACCCGCGCGTTAACTATCCAGGACGCACTAGGTTCCGAAGAATTACGAAGCCCGGCGACGGCGTCGCGTCGTTCCGCAAATCTGGCGCAGGGCCTGGCTACTCCACCAGCAGATGCGCCGCGCGGGCGGCGCTGACGAAGGCGTCCCTGGCATTGTCGGCGGGAACGTCGCCGCTGATCGCCCGGCGGCAGGTGCGGACCGCCGCGCTGTGCAGCGGGCTGCCGGCGTCGCGCCACTGTCCTGTCAGCAATTCGACGGCCTGCTGCGCATTGGAGATGTGACGGATCGAGCCCGTTACGCCGACGGCGACCTCGACCGGCTTGGAAAACCATCCCTGGATCATCGGAAGAAACCCTTTGGGCATTGCAACCAAAACAAACGCACAGGTCGCCGGGCTGGTTTCATCCCGATATTTCAACAGGATGTGATGCCGGACACGTCACCTGCCGGCGTCCGCCACCGCAGAGATGGTTAAAATTTTATCTTTTGTTACGATCAGCGGGGAACCGGCGGGCGGACTGCGGCGTTTGCGGGCGATGATCAGGCACACTTTCATGGCAATCATCCTCGTCCAGATCGCGGTCGCCGCGGCGACCAC
>JBFLWR010000494.1:0-2324 GCA_040755925.1 Pseudomonadota bacterium | reverse complement strand
AGCGCGATCGCGTCATTGCGCGACTGCGCCGGCACGCGGACGCGGTAGAAGGTGCCCTTGCCCGCGACCTCGGCCTTGACGATGCTCGCAGTATGCCCGGCAAGCACGCTGCCATAGCGGCGCTGCAGGTCCTGATACGTCGACTGGGCGCTCTCGACGGTCGGCTGCGACGCGATCTGCATCGACCATGAACCGCCGCTCGCCGCCGCCGGATCGATGGATGCGACCTGGTCGGGCTTGACCTCGCCGACGATGTCGACCGGCTGGTCGGACGGACGCGGCGGCGCCACCGGCACCTTCGCGGGCGTGTTGGACGACTGCGTCTTGGCGGCAGGCTTCACCGGCTTCGCGGCATCGGCCTGGTCGTCGCTGCTCTGATCGGCAGCCTGATCCGCGGTTGGGGCGACGGTTCCCGTCTGCTGGGTATCGGACTGGCTCGCCGGCGCGACATGCTGCGGAGCCGGGTCGGTCGGTTCGGTCGCGGCAACCTTCGGCGCGGTAGGCGCCGGATCCTCGCGCGGAACCAGCGAGCCGTCAGGCTTCACCATCATGGTCTTCACCTTGCGCGGCGCGACGGCGACGACATCGGTATTGGTTCCCTTGTCGGCGTCCTGCAGAACCTGGGCGATGCGGTCTTCCGATTTCGGCGCGGGCGCGCCCGGCTGCGTGCCTTGAGACGTGGTTGCCTGGGCGCTCGCGTCCGGATTGGCCGCCGCATCCGTCCCGGCGGCAGCGTCGGTACCGTCAGGCGAAAGATCGACGACGCGGCTTTGCGGCGCCTTGGCGGCCAAATCGACTGGCTCCTCGGTGTTGGTCACCAATTTCTGCTGCACCGGTTCGGTGGCCTTGGCGCTGCCGCCCTTGGCGACCGCGTCATAGACCTTGTTGTCCTGGTTTGGCACTACCGCGCCGCCCGGATTTTCCGGCTTGACCTTGATCGGCGTGTTGTCGGCCTTGACGATCACGGGCGCTTCGCTGCCGCCCTTGCCGCCGAACGAGAAGGCAAGCGCGCCAAGGCCGCCCGCCACCGCCACGGCGCCGACGAGCGCGGCTATCATGAGGCCACGGCTGCGCGGCTTCGCCGCCTCGCTCTGGGCAAGGCCCGGTATCGCCATCGCCTCATCGAGTTCTGGATCGTAGTCGAGCTCGTCAGCCGCGTGTTCGTTCGCCCGCGAGACCGGCCGGCTGCCCGGCAGATCGTCGGCGTCGTAATCGTTCGCCGCGGCATAGGAGGCAGCCGCGGGAGCTGCGGCGGGTGCCTCCGAACGTGTCTCGCGGCGATCGTAGCCCATCTTGAAGCCGGCATTGTAGGAATCGTCTTCGTAGCTTCGGCTCGTCGACGTCGCCGGCGCGATATCGGTGGCGTTCATCTCGGTGAGCAGGCTCGAGAACTCCGCGTCGAGATCGTCATAGGCGGGCGCCGCCGGCTGGTCTTCCTCGAAGCTGAGTTCCGGAATGTCGAGATCGTCGGCGAGCGCCACGACGCGCTCCGGCACGTCGACCGTCTCGACGTCGGGCATCTCGTCGTGGTGACGAGACGGCGGCGCCGGCCTGTAGGCTGACTGGTCCATCGCCGGCTCGCTTTGATAAACGGGCGCCGCCGGCATCTGCGGCGCCGCGGGTGCCGGTTGCGTTGCGAACGAAGTCTGCGCCGGGGCGGGCCTGACATAGGCCGAATAATCAACGACCGGCTCGCTCCGGTAGGCTGGCTCTGCTGCCGCCTGCGGTACCGAGGACGCCTGCGGCGCCGGCTGCGGCGCGAACGAGGCCTGCGCCGGAGCGGCGACCGGAGTCGCGCGGCTCCACAACGGCACGGGCTCGACCGGTGTCGAATTCAGCCAGCCCGGCGAATTGGCCGGCCTCAAGGACGACGCCTCGGGGGCGGCGACGGCCGCGTGCGTTTCCCGATCCATCTCGATGCCCTTGGCAAAGGCCGCATCGAAGGCCTCGTCATCGAAATCGATGCCAGGGTCGTGATCGGTCACGGAAGGTTCGGCATGAAAATCCTGCCGATCGAGTTCGCCCGCAAGCAGATCGTCGAGATCGGTGTCGGCGGCGTGAACCGCCTGCTGGGCCTGCGCGGAACCATGCTCGCGAGTATCCCAATCGGGATCGCGGGCGACGGCGGGTTTATGGCTGCCATAGCCGAAAGCCGCCTGGGCAACAGGCTGCGGCGCAGGCGCGGCTTCCTTCACGACAGGCATCGGCCGGGCGGTCATCGCGCCGAGCAGCGCGTTGAGTTCGTCTTCCAGGCTCCGCTCGCTCGCGGCCGCGACCGGCTTCGCCGGTTCGACTGCGGCAACGAGCGGTACCGGCGCCGGCAC
>JBFLWR010000493.1:0-5098 GCA_040755925.1 Pseudomonadota bacterium | reverse complement strand
GTGCAGCCGCTCGATTCGCCTCTGGAGGACTACGCCCAGGTGGCGAGCCGCATCAACGGCGTTGCCGGGATCAAATACGCCATCCCGCTGATCGACGGGCAGGTGCTGGCGCAGGGCAATGTGGGCGGCGGCGCCGGCGCGCTGGTGCGCGGCATCCGCGGCGAGGATCTGAACAAGATCTCGATCGTCGCCAGCAACATCAAGCAAGGCACGCTCGACGGGTTCGATACGGGCGACGGTGTGGCGATCGGCAAGCGCATGGCCGAGAATCTCGGCCTCGTGCTCGGCGACACCATCACCCTGATTTCGCCCGAAGGCGATGTGACGCCGCTCGGCACGACGCCGCGCATGAAGGGCTACAAGGTCACGGCGATCTTCGAGGTCGGCATGTCGGAATATGACAGCTCGATCGTCTACATGCCGTTCTCCGAAGCGCAGCTCTATTTCAACATGGACGGGCGGGCGCAGACTATCGAGATCTATGTCGACAATCCCGACAATGTCGACGCGCTGAAGCCGTTGGTGGAGCAGGCGGCGCAGCGGCCGATCGATATCGTCGACTGGCGACAGCGCAACGAGACCTTCTTCTCCGCCCTCCAGGTCGAGCGCAACGTCATGTTCATGATCCTGACGCTGATCGTGCTGGTGGCGGCGCTCAACATCATTTCCGGCCTGGTGATGCTGGTTAAGGACAAGGGCCACGACATCGCCATCCTGCGCACTATGGGCGCCTCGCGCGGCGCGATCCTGCGCATCTTCCTGATGACGGGAGCGGCGATCGGCGTCACCGGCACGATCGCCGGCGTGCTGCTCGGTGTCGTCATCTGCGCCAACATCGAATCGATCCGCCAGTTCTTCTCGTGGATGACCGGCAAGATCCTGTTCAACCCGGAACTCTATTTCCTGAGCCAGTTGCCGGCGAAGATGGACGCGCGAGAGACGACCTATGTCGTCATCATGGCGCTGGGCCTGTCGTTCCTGGCCACCGTTTTCCCGGCCTGGCGCGCAGCCCGGCTCGATCCTGTCGAAGCCTTGAGGTACGAATGATGGCGGAGGCCATTATCGAGTTGAAGGGCGTCGAGCGGCACTACGTCCAGGGGCCGCGCAAGCTGACCATCCTGAACGGCGCCGACTTCTCGCTCAGGCGTGGCGAGATGGTGGCGCTGGTGGCGCCCTCGGGCACCGGCAAGTCGACCTTGTTGCACACGGCCGGTCTGCTCGAGCGGCCCGATGCCGGCGACGTGATCCTCGGCGGCCGGGCGTGCGGCCGGCTTTCGGATGAGGAACGCACCGCCATTCGCCGCAACGATGTTGGCTTCGTCTATCAGTTCCATCATCTGCTGCCGGAATTCTCGGCGCTTGAAAACATCATGATGCCGCAACTGATCAAGGGGCTTCCGCCGAAGGAGGCATCCGAGCGGGCGGCGCAGCTTCTCGACTATATGCAGATCGGCAAGCGCGCGCAGCACCGGCCGGCCGAGCTTTCGGGCGGCGAGCAGCAGCGCGTCGCTATCGCGCGCGCCGTCGCCAACGCCCCGCTGGTGCTTCTTGCCGACGAACCGACCGGCAATCTGGATCCGGTGACCGCCTCCTATGTCTTCGACGCGCTGGAGGCACTGGTCAGGCAGTCGGGCCTTGCTGCGCTGATCGCCACCCACAACCACGAGCTCGCCGGGCGCATGGACCGCCGGGTGACGTTAGCCGAGGGCAAGGTCGTCCCGCTGTAGTCTGTATTGATACTGAGGTGAGGCCGGCCTGCGAAAGGCGGCCGTCCGCGCTTCCGGCCTTCGCCGCCCGAAGCACCTATGAGCCGCCGCGCAGTTAAGGCTGTTGCTGGCGCAGGGGCCGGCGCTCACGTACCCAAAAGTACGCTCCGCTCCCGTTCGCGGTGCCGCCGTCATCGGCTCCGCCTGACCTCCATCTCAACACATCCTGGCACCGCTTCGCCAACGTTGGTTGGTCGTCAACCTTTCCTTAACCCTGCCCAAACGGACCGTCCGGATTCGGATGGCGCGCGCCTTTGCGATCGTTGACATTCGAACAAAATTAGAACAAATTACGAACATACTAACAACAGGAGAGAGTTATGGCCGATTTGGTTCAGGATGTCGTCTCGCTGGTTTGCATGAGCACATTTCTCATTTCCATGGCGATGTTGATTGGCGCCATGTGAGCAGGCGGTTCGCCGTCGCATCCCGGGCGGGCAATCGGCCCGTCCTGTGGTTCGGGACGAGCAAGAGCTCGCCCTTTGTTAAGCTTTTCTTGGCCGCGTCGCCGCTAGGCTGCCCCTTCAAGACAGGGAGCAAAAGGCAGTGTCGGTCATCGTCACGGTCCTTCTCGTGGCCGGAAATCTCGGGCTGATCTTTCTGCTGATGACAGCGCCGCTCGGGCTGCGCACGGTTCGCGCCAGCCGCGTGATAGCGGCGGAGCGTGATCGCCTTTGGCAGGCGCTGTGGCCGTTCGGCGGCGACGCCGGCTGGTCGGGTGAAATCCTTTCGGCCCAAGACCTGGATGGCGAGGGCAACGCGCTGATCAGACTGTCCTGGGAAGGCCGGGACGGCCAGCCGATCGAGCGCAGGGCGCGATTCGCTGATGTCGCCCAGGGTAGCCGGTTCTCGATGCGCGTCATCGAGGACACGGCGCTGGATCCGTCCTTCTGGGCGAACTATCGAGAGACAACGGAACTTTCGCCCGAGGGCGACCGGACGCGGGTCACGTTCACGCAGACCGATCGCTATCGCGGCGTCGCCTTCCTGATCTTCCGCTTCTTCGCCATGCGCCGCGAACTGCGCAAGCTGGAGGTCTGGGCGGCAACCGGAACGTACCGCAAGGGCGGCTGGTTCGAGCATCCGGTGAGCCAGATCGGCTTCGCCGTGCTCTCGGCCTTCATCCTGTGGCCGTTCTTCGGGCTCAACCTCGGCGGGCTGGCGCTGGCCGCGATCCTGACGTCGGTGGTGGCGCTGCACGAGCTTGGCCATATGGCGGCGTTCCGCCTGATGGGGCATCGCAGGGCTCGGATGATCTTCATTCCGCTGCTCGGCGGCATCGCCATGGGCGGCAGGCCCTATGACAGCCGTTTCGAGGTGGCTTTCGTGGCCCTGATGGGCGCGGGCTTCTCCGCCTTCCTGGTGCCGGTGCTGATCGCAGCCAGCGGCTATGCCAACGGGGAGGGATACCGGCTTGCGGCCGCGCTGCTGGCGACGCTTGCCGGCTGCGCGTCGTTGTTCAACATCGCCAACCTGATGCCGGTTTGGAAGTTCGACGGCGGCCAGGTGCTGCGCCAGATCTGCCCCGGGCCGGCCGCGCTTGCGTTTGCCTCCTTCTTCCTGCTTTCGGCCTTGCTCGCGCTCGGTTGGCGGGCCGGTTTTTCGCCGAGCTTCCTGTTGGTCGCGGGCGCGGTGTTCTCGATCCTCAGCCTGCTCACCATGGGCAGCGGCGTGAAGCCGCGCCATGAACTGAAGCCGATCCGGCCCTTCGACCGGCTGGCCATGGCCGGCGCGCTGCTCGCGGTCTTCGCCATCCACGGCTATGGGATGCTGTGGGCCTCGGCGCAGCTGATGTAGAGTGTATTGATATTCAGGTGATGCCGGCCTGCAAACGCTGGTTTCCTGCGCTTCCGCTGCTCACGTACCTTAAGTACGCTCCGCTCCGGTTCTCGGAACCCAACGTTTTCGACTTGGCCTGACCCGAATCTCAACACCCTCTTGGCGAGCGCGCAGGGTTCAGCCAGCCTTGCGTGCCTGCGCCGCAAGTGGAATCGCGGCAGGCCCGAAGACATCCTCGAAGGCGGATTTCAGAGCCACATCGAGGTCGGCCATGGTCACCGGCAGGCCGAGGTCGACGAGGCTGGTGACGCCGTGATCCGTGACTCCGCAGGGCACGATGCCGCCGAAATGATCGAGATCCGGTTCGACGTTGATGGCGATGCCATGAAAGCTTACCCAACGCCGCAGCCGGATGCCTATTGCGGCGATCTTGTCTTCGGCAGGGGTGCCATCGGGCAGGGCGGGGCGGTCCGGCCGCACCACCCAGACGCCGACGCGATCCTCGCGCCGTTCGCCGCGCACGTTGAAGGCGGCAAGCGTGCCGATGATCCATTGCTCCAGCGCGGCGACGAAGGCGCGGACATCCTCGCGCCGGCGCTTCAGGTCGAGCATCACGTAGGCAACGCGCTGCCCCGGGCCGTGATAGGTGTATTCGCCGCCGCGCCCGGCGGCAAAGACCGGGAACCGGTCCGGATCGATCAGGTCCTCCATGCGCGCGCTGGTGCCGGCGGTGTAGAGCGGCGGATGTTCGACCAGCCAGACCATCTCCGCAGCCGCCCCGGAGCGGATCGCCTCGGCGCGCGCTTCCATAAAGGCGAGCGCATCCGGATAGGAGGTGAGGCCCGGCTCGATTACCCATTCGACAGGCGCCGAACCGGGCAGGGGCAGGAACGACGTGGCGATCTGGCTGCGTTCTGTCATCATTCGATCTCGACTTGCCTTCATATGGCGGCAATCGACCGAAACGTCCAGTTCCGGCAGCGCGCCACCCGTTCGCGACGGGTTGTGGAAATCAGCGACGAATATTCCGCACGGCGCACTTGTTTCGCCGGAAACGATTTGCTACAGGCCCCGAGCCGGACGGTTCCGGCTCCTACCACGTGCGGTCGTGGCGGAATTGGTAGACGCGCAGCGTTGAGGTCGCTGTGGGGCAACCCGTGGAAGTTCGAGTCTTCTCGACCGCACCAAAATCTCCCGACAAGTCAATTCTGACGGCCCGCACAGGCGGGCGGCAACGGTGACCTGCCTAGCCTGAAACGCTAGCGGCGACGCATCATTCAGACGCGCCGCCGCTCTTCGTTTCCGGCAGAAATTCGCTTCTTGCTACGCCGCTTTCTTTGTGCGTGCCAGCGTATCGGCGACGACCTCGCCGAAGGATGCGGGGGTGGGCACGATGACGACGCCGGCGTCCTTGAGGATCTCGACTTTCTCCTGCGCCGATTCGCCGAAGGCGGAGATGATGGCGCCGGCATGGCCCATGCGGCGGCCCTTGGGCGCGGAAAGCCCGGCGATGTAGGCGATCAGCGGCTTGCGCATGTTGTCGCGCGCCCAGA
>JBFLWR010000492.1:0-10727 GCA_040755925.1 Pseudomonadota bacterium | reverse complement strand
GACACGACGATTTCGACATCTCTGTCGAAGACTGGCGCAGGTTGAATGCGGCGCCAAAGTTCAGGAAAAGGCTCCGCAACCGGATACGAGCATTTTGCTTCCTGCGCGAGTCCTCGGCGGAAACGCTTCTGTTCGGTTACGAAAAGGCATTCTTGGATGTCGTTATTGCCTCGGTGGCCTTCAACAGGCCAGACGTAATCGAATGGCAGATCCATCTCGTGCGGCGTCATCTTGCCGAGAGCAACGGCTACGTCGTGTTCGACAATAGCGATCGCGAAGAGGCCCGACAGGCGATCCGTGATCTCTGCAAACGGCGCCACGTTCCTTACGTCGGCTTGCCTAAGAACAGGATGTTCGTCAGCGCCTCGCATGGCCTGGCGCTGAACTGGATCGTGCGGAACTTCATATCGGCTTTCAGGCCATCGCTGTTCGGCTTTCTCGACCACGACATTTTCCCGACCGGTCCCTTTTCCGTTCGCCAGCAGATGACGGGAAAGCTCCTCTACGGCAGGGAGCGTCGCGACACGCCGACGCCGGGTGGCTGGTTCCTGTGGCCCGGTTTCAGTTTCTTCGACGGCAGCCTGCCGCTGCGGCGGCTGGACTTCTCCCCGAGCTATCGCTTCCACATGGATTCAGGCGGTGGCAACTGGCCCGTGCTCTACCGGTCCATGGACCTGGACAAGGTCCGGTTTGCCGAGAAGAAGTGGCTTCGCTTCGGTCGAGGGCGGGACGAGTATTCGGACTATTTCCTGTTCGTCGATGGCTGGCTGCATGCCGGCAACGCCTCGCACTGGAAGCAACCGTCGACGGACAGGCGTGAGCAGCTTCTCGCTTTGTTGGGCGAGGCCGGCGGCCCGGACCGGCCGAATGTGCAATTCGAGCCGCTTTGAAGCATTTGATTCTCAATAGCTTCGATTTTTCCCCACTTAACGCGCCTTTAAACCGCCGCATCTAGTCTGCAACCCGAGCGCCATCGGCACCGGGGTAGACAAGCAAAGCGCATGGCGAACCGCAGAGACAGTCGCATCGAACCGAGCTTCGAGGGATCGCAGCGCGCGAAATCCTCCGATGGCTTTTCGGTGAGCGAGGAGGATCGCGTCGTGCCGGGAGCCCGCAAATCCGCCGCGAAACGAAAGCAGGCCAAGGCGAAGTCCTCGCGCCGCGGGCGCGATCGCAGCCGGCGCGGTTTGCTCGGCATCGCCACCCGCCTGGTCTACTGGTGCTTCGTGCTCTGTATCTGGGGCGGGATCGCGGTGGCGGGCGTCGTCGTCTATTACGGCGCCAAGATGCCGGCGGCCACGACATGGTCGATCCCCGACCGGGCGCCCAACATCAAGATCGTCTCGGTCGATGGCGGACTGATCGGCAATCGCGGCATGAGCGGTGGCGAGGCCGTCGGCCTGCATGAAATGTCGCCCTACATCCCCGAGGCTGTCGTCGCCATCGAGGACCGCCGCTTCTATTCGCATTTCGGCATCGATCCGATCGGCCTGTCGCGCGCCATGGTCACCAATCTGCTCGGCGGCCATCTTTCGCAGGGCGGCTCGACACTGACGCAGCAGCTGGCGAAGAACCTGTTCCTGACTCCCGACCGCACGCTGGAGCGCAAGGTGCAGGAAGTGCTCTTGGCGCTTTGGCTGGAGCACAAGCACACCAAGGACCAGATCCTCGAAATGTACCTCAACCGGGTCTATTTCGGCTCCGGCGCCTATGGCGTGGAAGCGGCCTCACGGCGCTATTTCGGCAAGAGCGCACGTGACGTGACGCTCTCCGAGGCCGCTCTTCTTGCCGGGCTGGTGAAGGCTCCGTCGCGGCTTTCGCCGGCGCGCGACCCGAAGGCGGCGGAAGAGCGCGCGCAACTGGTGCTTGCCGCCATGCGCGAGCAGGGCAAGATCAGCGACAAGGAATACAAGGTGGCGCTCAGCGCGCCGGCCACGCGCGCGCCGTCCTACTGGACCGGGTCGGAAAACTATGTCGCCGACACCATCATGGGCGAGCTGCCAGACCTCATCGGCGACGTGCGCGGCGACATCGTCGTCGACACGACCGTGGATCTCACGCTGCAGAAGCTCGCCGAGCAATCGATCCGCCGGCTGATCGACGAGAGCGGCAAGAAGCTCAATGTTTCGCAGGGCGTGCTGGTGTCGATCGACGATTCCGGCGCCGTGCGCGCCATGGTCGGCGGCTACGATTATTCGACCAGCCAGTTCGACCGCGCCTCGGAAGCGCGCCGCCAGCCGGGCTCGGCCTTCAAGCCGTTCGTCTACATGGCCGCGCTCGAGGCTGGCCGCACGCCGGACTCGGTGCGCAACGACGCGCCGATCAAGATCGGCAAATGGACGCCCGACAACTACGGCGGCAAATATTATGGCAAGGTGACGCTGGCGACGGCGCTGGCCAAGTCGCTGAATTCAGTGGCGGCGCAGCTCACCATGGAGGTCGGGCCTGACGCGGTGGTGGAAGCTGCGCACCGCATGGGTATCCAGTCCGACCTGCAGGCCAACACCTCGATTGCGCTAGGCACTTCGGAAGTGACGCCTCTCGAGTTGACCGCCGCCTATGTGCCGTTCGCCAATGGCGGCTACAAGCCGGATGTACATTTCATCCGCCGCATCACTACGGCCAATGGCAAAGTGCTCTACGAGAACAATGGTGGCAGCGCGCCACGCGTCATCAAGGCCGACATCGTCGGCATGATGAACTCGATGATGACCGGCACCGTCGAGATCGGCACCGCCAAGAAGGCCGCGTTCAACTGGCCATCAGCCGGCAAGACCGGAACCAGCCAGAATTCGCGCGACGCCTGGTTCGTCGGCTACACCGCCAATCTCACCACCGGCGTGTGGTTCGGCAACGACGATGGCAGCCCGATGATGAAGGTCACCGGCGGCGCGTTGCCGGCGCAGGCCTGGCACGAATTCATGGTCGCGGCGCATGAAGGCGTGCCGGTCCGGCCGCTGCCCGGCACCTGGAAGTCGACGCCGTCCGACACCGTCGTGCCGGACGAGATCCCGTCGGCCGACTCATCGCAGCCGGCGCCCACGCCGCCGGCGGCAGTCGGCCAGTCTCAGCCCTCCGCCCAGCCGGCACCGGTTGCGCAGGCGCCGGCGCCGGTGCGCCAGATACGGACGACGAAACCAGCCGAAACCGTCGACGCCGGCGGCTTCGGCATGCCGAGCGACAATGGCGAGACCGCATCGATCAAGCATCCGGTGCCGCCCGGCGAGGTCGGCGGCCCGACAAAGAGGCGCAACACATCGATCCTCGACATCCTCGGCGGGGGCTAAAATCCCATCCCGATGGCATCGGAACGGGATTATAGCCTTGTTAGCTCGACCATGATCTTTTCCGGAAACCGATGCTCGCTTCCCGGGATCATGGTTTGGGCGGCAACTCGCCTCTCGCCATGGCAAGCGCCTTCGGCTACATGTCCGGCCCGGAGATCAAGCCATGGCCGAAACCGACACCAGAAAAACCATCGTGCTCACCGGCGCCAGCCGCGGCATCGGCCATGCGACGGTGAAACGCTTCTCGCGTGAAGGCTGGCGCGTCATCACCTGCTCACGCCAAGCCTTCGCCGAGGACTGCCCATGGCCGGCCGGGCCCGAGGATCACATCAAGGTCGATCTCGCCGACCAGGAAGATGTCGGCATAGCCGTCTCGGAAATCCGTCACCGGCTGGAGGCGCATGGCGGCCAGTTGCACGCGCTGGTCAACAATGCCGGCATCTCGCCGAAGCTCAAGGACGGCAGCCGTATGAACTCGATCGACACGCCGATGCATGTCTGGCGCGACGTGTTCCAGGTCAATTTCTTCGCGCCGATCATGCTGGCGAGGGGGCTGTTCAAGGAACTCGCCGCCGCCAAGGGCTCGATCGTCAACGTCACCTCGATCGCCGGCAGCCGGGTGCATCCCTTCGCCGGGACCGCCTATGCGACGTCGAAGGCGGCGCTCGGTTCGCTGACGCGCGAGATGGCGCATGATTTCGGTCCGCACGGCATCCGCGTCAACGCGATCGCGCCGGGCGAGATCGACACGGCGATCCTGTCGCCCGGTACCGACAAAATCGTCGAGACGATCCCGCTGAGAAGGCTGGGCGCGACATCGGAAGTCGCCGATATCATCTACTTCCTGTGCTCCAGCCAGTCATCCTACGTCACCGGCTCGGAAATCCACATCAATGGCGGCCAGCACGTCTAACTTCAGGCCATGGTGAGGACAGCCTTGCCGCTGAAGCTGCGCTGTCGCAGCGTATCGCCCTGACCGGCGGCTCAGGCTTCGTGGCCTGATACGCATCAAGCGGGCTGTGGCTTGATCTCCATGGCCGGATCGGCCGGAACGGCGGCCTTGCCTGCCACCACCTCGACGATGCCGCGCGCGATCTCACGCTCGCCCATGATCACCGTGTCGGCTCCGAGCACCATCAGATGCTCGACTTCGGCATCGGAATGGGCGCGGGCAACGACGTTGATCGCCGGGTTGGCCGCACGGGCCCGCAGCACGATCTGACCGGCTTCGAAGGCGTTGGGAATGGCGAGGATCAGCCGCTTCGCGCCTTCCGGATTGGCGGCCGCGAAGACCTCCGCGTTGGCGGCATTGCCGGCGACGGTCTCGATGCCGCCAGCCTTCAGTTTCGCAAGGGTCTTGTCGGCATCCTCGATGACCAGGAAGGGCAGGGCGGCTTCCTTCAGCGCCGCGCCGACGAGGCTGCCGACGCGGCCGTAGCCGATCAGGATAGAATGCCCGGTGAGCGCTGTCCGTGGCGGGGGGCCATCGTCCCTCTCGGGAGTTACTGCCACCGACGCGACCTGCCCGGGCTCGGTCGCCGGTCCGATCGGCCTTGTTTCCTCCGGCGCGGCGGCCTTGCCGGCACGCCTTTCCAGCCACGGCTTCATCCAGTCGACGATAAGGAACATCAGCGGATTGAGCAGGATCGACAGGATGGCGCCGGCAAGGATCAGGTCGCGACCCTGTTCCGGCAGGAGCTTCAGTCCGACGCCGAGCTCGGCAAGGATGAAGGAGAATTCGCCGATCTGGGCGAGACTGGCGGAAATCATCAGCGCCGTGGCGATCGGGTAGCGGAAGACGACCACGATGATGAAGGCGGCGATCGACTTGCCGATGACGATGATGGCCAAGGTGGCCAGGATCGGCAGGCCGTTGCTGAACAGGCTGAACGGGTCGAACAGCATGCCGACCGAGACGAAGAACAGGACGGAAAAGGCGTCGCGCAGCGGCAGCGATTCTTCCGCCGCGCGATGGCTGAGCTCGGATTCGCTCATGATCATGCCGGCGAAGAAGGCGCCGAGCGCCAGCGACACGCCGAACAGCTTTGCCGCGCCGAAGGCGACGCCGAGCGCGATTGCGAGCACCGAAAGCCGGAACAGCTCGCGCGAGCCGGTATGGGCGACATAGTGCAGGATCCACGGGATGACCCTGCGGCCGACCACCAGCATGACGACGACAAAGGCGGCGACCTTGGCCAGCGTGATGCCGACTACGCCCCATATGCCGTAGCTGGCGGGGAGCGTCAGCAGGCTCGCGTGGTCCTCGGCCTGAGGTTGGCCGCCGAGCACACCGGCGAGCGCCGGCAAAAGCACCAGCGCCAGCACCATGGCCAGGTCCTCGACGATCAGCCAGCCGACGGCGATGCGGCCGCGCTCGGTCTCGATCAGGCGCCGTTCCTGCAAGGCGCGCAGCAGCACCACCGTGGAGGCTACGGAGAGCGCCAGGCCGAAGACCAGGCCGGCGCCCAGCGACCAGCCGAGCAGCCAGGCAAGCCCGACGCCAAGCAGCGTCGCAAAGCCGATCTGAACGATGGCGCCGGGCACGGCTATCGCGCGGACCGACAGCAGGTCCTTGAGCGAGAAATGCAGGCCGACGCCGAACATCAGCAGGATGACGCCGATCTCGGCAAGCTCGTTGGCGAGGCCGGCGTCGGCGACGAAGCCCGGCGTGTTCGGCCCGACCAGGACACCGGCTACGAGATAGCCGACGAGCGGCGGTATGCGGAAACGGTTGGCTAAAGCCCCGAAGACGAAAGCAAGCCCCAGGCCGGCGACGATGGTGGCGATAAGGGGCGTGTCATGCGGCATTGTCTATGGGGCGCCTTTCGAAAATCGCGATGTCGGATAAGCGCCGCCCGAGGCCGTCGCCTTTCGCAATATGGTGGAGGCCATGGCGATGATGCAACCACCGTGGCGCAGAAATCGACGACCGGGCAGGCGCTGGGCAAGAAAAATCCCATGCGGTCCCCGTATGGGTAGACAATCAGTAGCTCGGACTGCCATCGTCAGCCTTGCTGCTTAAATCTACTAACTTAGTAGAATTTAGAAAAACTGTTTTGCCGTTCATGGGGAGGTGCGCTAAAAATCGTACCATATCAAGGTGGTTTCCCGGTTGCCTTACCGCCTGAAGCTCTCGATTAGAATTTTTTTCTCCTGCCTTTTGCAGTTGCGAAAAAGCGATTGCCTGCCTCCAAGGCGTGCGCGAGTGCGTGCCTTCTGCATTTTGGCTGGCCCGCATAAAACTGCCAGACTGTTCCTCTATTGCGTATCGACATGTCGCCAGCCAACCTCAAGCTCAATGCCTTTCCCGTCTTCCTGCGGGTCGAGGGCGAAGCCGTAGCCATCGTCGGCAATGGCGGGGAAGCGCTTGCCAAGGCGCGGCTGCTTGCGCAGTCGAGCGCGGTGCTGCGCATCATCGCCGATGATGCCGAGGCTGAACTCCTGGATTTCATCGCGACCGCGGGCGCCGTCCATGTCGATGCCGACTATGATGCCGCGCATCTCGAAGGGGCGGCCATGGCGTTTGCCGCCAGCGGCGACAAGTCGCTCGACCGCCGGGTCGTAGAGGATGCGCGTCGGCTGGGCATTCCGGTCAACGCCGTGGACCGGCCCGAACTCTGCGATTTCTTCACGCCGGCGCTTGTCAACCGGGCGCCGGTCGCGATCGCCATCGGCACCGAGGGCGCCGGGCCGGTTCTGGCGCAGATGCTGCGCGTGCGTATCGACCGCACGCTGTCGCCGTCGCTCGGGCGGCTGGCGACGCTCGCCGCTTCGTTCCGCGCGGCCGCCGAGCGCCTGCCGAAGGGTAACCGCCGCCGGCACTTCTGGAGCGACTTTTTCGCCGGCGCGCCGGCGAAGGCCATCGAGGCTGGCGAGTTTGCCGAGGCGCGGGATGCCGCTATCGATCTCCTGGCCTCCGACAAACCCGCCGAGGGCCGCATCGCGCTTGTCGGCGCAGGCCCGGGCGCCGAGGACCTGCTCACGTTGCGCGCGCATCGGCTGCTGATGGAAGCCGACGCGATCGTCTATGACGCGCTGGTGCCGGAGGCGATTGTCGCCATGGGTCGCCGCGATGCCGAGCGCCTGCCGGTCGGCAAGCGCAAGGGCTGCCATTCCAAGAGCCAGGAAGAGATCAACGCGCTGCTCGTCGAGCTTGGCCGCTCAGGCAAGCGGGTGGTGCGGCTGAAGTCGGGCGATCCGCTGGTGTTCGGCCGCGCCGGCGAGGAGATGGCAGCGTTGCGCGATGCCGGCATTTCGTACGAGGTGGTTCCGGGCGTCACCGCCGCCTTCGCCGCCGCCGCGGATTTCGAGCTGCCGCTCACGCTGCGGGGCGTATCCTCCTCGATGGTGTTCACCACCGGCCACGATCTCAAGGGCAATTCGCTGCCCGACTGGGCCAGGCTGGCCATCTCGGGCGCGACGGTTGCGGTCTATATGGGCCGCTCGGTGGCGGCTGAAGTCGCCGGACGCCTGATCGAAGCCGGGCTGTCGCCGGACACGGCCGTAGCCGTCGTCGAGAACGCCAGCCTCGGCGATCGTCGGCGTTTCCACGGCACGCTGGCCGACCTGCCTTCGTTGGAGGCTCGCGCCGACCTCACCGGCCCGGTCATGACGATCATCGGCGACGCCGTCGCCGGCGCCAATTTCGAACGATCCGAGCCGCTTGCGGCGCACAGGCAAGAAGAAACGGCCGACCTGGTGGCCGAAGGAGTACGGGAATGAAGGTTCTGACCGCGAACAGGCTCTCCGACGGCATCGCCGTCTGGTACGCCGATGGCGGCTGGGCGGAGACTGTCGGCCATGCCGACCTTGCCCACGACAAGGCGGCGGAGGACCGCTTGGAGGCGATCGGCGCCGCCGCCTACGCCAACAACGAAGTGGTCGACGTCAACCTGATCGACGTCACGATGGTCGATGGGTTGGTGGAGCCGGTGCGGCTGCGCGAAAAAATCCGCGCCGCCGGTCCAACCATCCGCACCGATCTTGGCAAGCAGGCAAATCCGGAAGCCGCCCAAGCGGCTTGAGGGGTTCAAGTAAAGCAGCGGGCGGACGCGCCCTGAAAGACGAAGCATGTACCGTTACGACGAGTTCGACCAAGATTTCGTTCACGCCCGCGTCGCCGAGTTCAGCGACCAGGTGCAACGCCGGTTGTCCGGCGAGATCACCGAGGATCAGTTCCGGCCGCTGAGGCTGATGAACGGCGTCTATCTGCAGCTGCATGCCTACATGCTGCGCATCGCGGTGCCCTATGGCACGCTGAACAGCCGGCAATTGCGCATGCTTGGTCACATCGCCCGCAAATACGACAAGGGCTACGGGCATTTCACGACACGGCAGAACATCCAGTTCAACTGGCCGGCGCTGTCCGACATTCCGGCGATCCTCGCCGACCTCGCCAGCGTCGAGATGCACGCCATCCAGACCAGCGGCAACTGCATCCGCAACGTGACCGCCGATCATTTCGCGGGCGCCGCCGCCGACGAGGTCGCCGATCCGCGTCCCTATGCCGAGATCCTGCGCCAATGGTCGTCGGTGCATCCGGAATTCTCGTTCCTGCCGCGCAAGTTCAAGATCGCGGTGACTGGCGCCGAGCGCGACCGCGCCGCGATCCAGACGCATGACATCGGCCTGCACCTGAAGAAGAACGCGGCCGGCGAGCTCGGTTTTGCCGTCTATGTCGGCGGCGGGCAGGGCCGCACGCCGATGGTGGCGAGAAAAATCCGTGACTTCCTCCCGGAAGCCGACCTTCTGTCCTACTGCACGGCGATCCTGCGCGTTTACAACCTCTATGGCCGCCGCGACAACAAGTACAAGGCGCGGATCAAGATCCTGGTCCACGAGACAGGCGTCGAGGAGATCACGCGCCAGATCGAGGCCGAATGGCAGGAGTTGAAGGACGCCGAGCTCAAGCTGCCGGAAGCCGACATCCAGGCCATCAATGCTTATTTCGCGCCGCCGGCACTGGCCCACCGGCCCGAAGGCGACGCTTTGGTGAAACAGGCCAGGCTCGATTCCAAGAGCTTTTCGGAATGGCTCGACCAGAACGTTGTGACGCACCGCCATCCCGACTATGCGGCGGTGACGATCTCGCTCAAGGGCATCGGCGAGGTGCCCGGCGACGCCACCGATAGCCAGATGGAAGCGGTGGCCGACATCGCCGAGAAATACGCCTTCGACGAGTTACGCGTCAGCCATGAGCAGAATCTCATCCTGCCGCATGTGGCGCGCGCCGACCTCAAGGCGGTCTACGACGCGCTGGTCGAGATCGGGCTGGCGACGGCAAACTCCAACCTCATCAGCGACATCATCTCCTGCCCCGGCCTCGACTATTGCGCGCTCGCCACGGCACGCTCCATTCCGGTGGCGCAGGAAATCTCGCGCCGCTTCGCCTCGCTGGAGCGGCAGCGCGAGATCGGCGAGCTCAAGCTGAAGATATCAGGCTGCATCAATGCCTGCGGCCATCACCATGTCGGCCATATCGGCATTCTCGGCGTGGAGAAGAAGGGCACAGAACTCTACCAGGTGACGCTCGGCGGCTCGGCCGACGAGAACACTTCGGTTGGTGAGATCATCGGCCGCGGCTTCTCGTCCGAAGAGATCACCGACGCCATCGAGCAGATCGTCGACACCTATCTCGGCCTTCGGCTCAGTCCCGACGAACGATTTATCGACGCCTACCGCCGTGTCGGTCCCGCGCCGTTCAAGGAGGCGCTCTATGCTGGCGAAACCAAGGCCGCTTGATCGGACAGGCAGTGTCGAGGCCGGCGCCGCCGCGGAAGCGGCGGGGCTGGACGCGCTCCTCGGCCATCTGAAGCCGATCGAGATCATCGAGCGGTCGGCGCGGGAATTCTTCCGCGGCGAGATCGCGGCCGTGTCGTCCTTCGGCGCGGATTCAGCGGTTCTGCTGCACATGATCTCCGAGATCGACCGCTCGCTGCCGGTGGTCTTCCTCGATACCGGCAAGCATTTCGAGGAAACGCTCGGCTATCGCGACGCGCTGATCGCGGATTTCGGCCTGACCGACGTCCGGGTGATCACGCCGGACGAGGCGGCCCTTCAACGCGTCGATCCGACCGGCGGGCTGCACGAGACCGACACCGACGCTTGCTGCAATGTGCGCAAGGTGGAGCCGTTGGCGCGCGGTATCGAGCCGTTCCGCGCCTGGTTCACCGGACGCAAGCGTTTTCAGGCCTCGACGCGGTCGGCGCTGCCCGTCTTCGAGGCTATCGGCTCACGCATCCGCATCAACCCGCTGGCGCATTGGACGACGTCGGATCAGGCGGACTATATGCGCGCGCATGCGTTGCGTGAAAGTCCGCTGGTCGCCTACGGCTACCTCTCGATCGGTTGCTTCCCGTGCACGCAACCGGTGCAGCCTGGCGAGGATGCGCGCAGCGGCCGCTGGGCAGGTCACGCCAAGACCGAGTGCGGCATCCATCT
>JBFLWR010000491.1:0-8333 GCA_040755925.1 Pseudomonadota bacterium | reverse complement strand
CCCTTCTGCGCATCAGTCCTTCAGCGGCTGGCCAAGCCTTTCAAAGGCCGCTGGATCCCGACCCTTCAGGGCGCCGGCAAGCAGCAGGCCGACCACGGCGGCGATCAACACCAGCAACGGCAGGAAGACGGCAAGGAACCCGCCGGCGCCGGACAGGCTGCCGAAATTGATGACGATCAGGTAGATGATGATGACGAAGGCGATGAAGGTGAGGCCCGGCAAGATCGTGGTCTTCAGCGCGTTTTCCTGATTGTCCTGATTGGCGCGGAAGTACATCACGACGGCGAGCGAGGCCACGGCCATCATCACGATGACGCCAAGCGTGGCGACGTTGGTGAGCCACGAGAACAGCGCCAGCACCGGATCGAGGCCGAGCACGGCGAAGAGCCCGACGACGACGGCCGCAAGCACGGTCTGGATCACCGAAGCGACATGCGGGCTCTGATGCGCCGAATGCGTGACGCCGATCGACTGCGGCAGCAGCCTTTCGCGCCCGGCCACGTAGATGTAGCGGGCTACCGCATTGTGGAAGGCCAGCACGCCGGCGAACAGGCTCGACACGAAGAGGACGCTCATGGCGTGGGTGAGCATGGTTCCCGCGTAGCGGTCGGAAAGGCCGAACAGGAAGGTGGTTGGATCCTGCAGCGCCTGCAGCGACGGCACCAGCTTGTCGACGCCCGCGCCGACCGCCATCAGCCACGCGGTGATCATGTAGAAGAGGCCGATCAGGATGACGGAGAAGTAGGTGGCGCGCGGAATGGTGACCTTGGGATCGCGTGCTTCCTCGGCATAGATGGTCGTTGCCTCGAAGCCGATGAAGGCGGCGAAGCAGAACAGGATGGCGATGGCCGGCGCGCCGCTGGTGATCTGGCTCCAGCTGAAGGGTGCCGCCGACAGGCCGCTGTCGCCACCGGTCTTGAGGATGGTCAGATCGAGGATCAGCACCACGACATACTCGGCAAGCACCAGCACCGTCAGGATCTTTGCCGACAGATCGACCTGACGGTAGCCGAGCACGGCGACGATGGCGATGGCGATGAAGCTCCAGACCCACCAGGGCAGCGTGATACCCCAGCCTGCGAAGAGGCCCGCGGTGGCAGCGCCGAGCAGGCCCATGACGCCGATCTGCATGGCGTTGTAGGAAAGGATCGCGATCAGCGCGATGGCGCCGCCGGCAAGGCCGCCGAGGCCACGCGCGGCATAGGCGTAGAAGGCGCCGGCGTTGCCGATATGCCGCGACATGGCGACATATCCGACCGCGAACAGGAGCAGCAGCAGCGTGACGATGAGATAGGTGCCGGCAAAGCCGGCGCCATTGCCCATGAGCATGCCAAGCGGGGTACCGCCGGCGACAGCCGTGAGCGGCGCCGCGGCTGAGATCACCATGAAGGTGATGGCGCCGACGCCAAGACTGTTCTTCCTTAGCCGGTTCACTTCACCGGCTTCAATTGTCGTCATTTTTCCCTCCATTCCGCGCAGCGGAAACCAAGTGTCCCTGAGATGCCGGCGGCCTTCTGGCGGGCCATGACGTTCATTTCATTATTTGTAACGGCATTTCGATATTAGACTTGCAAAGGAATCGACTTGCTGTCAAGTTAATTCGCACGTTAAGTATCTGAGGGAGGATCAGACACGAAATGAGCACCGTGGCCAAAGCCATTTCGCTGCTGGAGGTGCTGGGGCGCGGCGCGCCCGAGACGGCGCTTGCCGATCTCGCCGGAAGCGTGGGCTTCGACAAGGCGACGACGCGCCGGCTCCTGGTTTCCCTCATCGCGCAAGGGCTGGTCGAACAGGACGAGGGCACGCGGCTGTACCGGCTCGGCGCCGGCCTGACGCGGTTGGCGTTGATGCGCGAAGCGCAGTTTCCTTTCCTGCGCATGGCCGTGCCGGTGGTCGAGGCGCTCGCCGCCGAGACCGGCGAGACGGTGCATCTGTCGGAATATTCAAAACGTGGCCTGATCTCCGTCCACGTCGTCGAATCGACCAAGGCCAATCGGGTCAGCGTATCGCCAGGCGACGTGCTGCCGATGCATGCGACCGCTTCCGGCATCGCTTTCCTGGCCTTTGCCGAGGAGCGGGTTCGCGCCGCCGTACTGACCGGCCCGATGCCGGCCTTCACGCCATTCACGATAGGCGATGCAGCGACGCTGGCCGAGCATATTGCCGCCGCCCGCGGCCGAGGTCATTCCATCGGCTCACAAGGTCTCGAAGAAGGCGTCATCAGCGTCGCCGCGCCGATCCTCGGCGCCGACGATGTCGCCATCGGCGCAATCGCGGTCGCCGCGCCACGCGTGCGCACCGCAAAGAGCGACGTCGAGCGCCATGGCGTCGGCGTGATCGCGGCGGCGCGCGAGATCGGCGAGCGGCTCTTCGGCCGGCGGCCGGGCCGCAAGCAGGCATAACAACAACGAGACATTGCAGGGAGACTGAAGTGGAGGAGACACGCCGCATCCTGGTTATCGGCACCGGCGATACCAAGGCCGACGAGCTGCTGTTCATGCGCGAGCGCATCGAGGCGGTCGGCGGCATCGCCGTGATGATGGACGTCAGCGTGCTTGGCGATCCGCCCTACAAGCCGGAACTTGATCGCCATGCCGTGGCACGCGCCGCCGATACGACGATCGAAGCGATCATCGCCAGCGGTGACGAGAATTCGGCGATGACGCTGATGGCGCTCGGAGCCTCGCGGCTTGCCCGCTCGCTCCACGACAAGGGAGAGATCGATTGCTTCATCGCGCTCGGCGGCTCGATGGGCACCGACCTTGCGCTCGACGTCGCGCTTGCCCTGCCGCTCGGCGCGCCGAAATTCGTCATCTCGACGATTGCCTATTCGCATCTCGTGCCGCCGGAAAGGATCGCCACCGACCTGATGATGATCCTGTGGGCGGGCGGCCTCTATGGCTTGAACAGCGCCTGCAAGGCGGTGCTGTCGCAAGCCTGCGGCGCGGTGGTGGGAGCCGCGCGGGCGGTTGTCAAACCCGATGCGTCGCGCCCGAGGATCGGCATGAGCTCGCTCGGAAAAAGCTGCCTGCAATATATGGTGACGCTGAAGCCGGAGCTTGAGAAGCGCGGCTACGAGGTGATCGTCTTCCACACAACCGGCATGGGCGGAAGGGCGCTGGAAGCGATCGCCGCGCAGAAGGGCTTCGTCGCCGTGCTCGACTTCAGCCTGCAGGAACTCGCCAACCAGCTCACCGGGTCGGTGGTCAACTCCGGCGCTGACCGGCTAGAGAACGCCGGTCGGCAAGGCATCCCGCAGATCGTCGCGCCGGGCGCTGTCGATATGGTCGACTTCCCGACCTGGCAGGCGGTGCCATCCCGTTTCATCGAGCGGCCTTACCATGCGCATAACCGGCTGCTCGCCTCGGTCACTTCCGACGGCGCGACGCGCAAGGAGATCGCGCGCGCCATCGGCGAGAAGCTCAGCACGGCGACCGGCCCGACCGCCTTCATCCTGCCGGCTGGCGGCATCCAGCAATGGGACCAGGAGGGCGAGCCGCTCTACGAGCCGGATGCGCTGTCGGCCTTCGTCGAGGAGATGCGGATCAACGTGCCGAAGAATGCCGAACTGCATGAGATCGCCGGGCACATCAACGATGCCGCCTTCAGCGCGAAGGCGCTGGAGATCTTCGATCGCTGGGTGGCTGAAGGGATCGTCCCGGCCGGCAGGCGGGCCGCATGAGCGGAACCAAGCCACAGGCACTGGTGCTCGACTTCGGCGGCGTCGTCACCCGCACGCTGTTCGAGACGCATGCGCTGACCGAGCAGGCGCTGGGGCTGCCCGCCGGCAAGCTGCGCTGGAAGGGTCCATTCGACCCCGGCAGCGATCCGCTTTGGCGCCTGATGCAACGCGACGAGATCAGCGAGCGTGATTATTGGACCGAACGGACGCGCGAAGTCGGCGCCCTCGTCGGCGAAAAATGGACATCGATGCAGACCTTCGTGCAACGGGCCCGCGGAGCGGAGCCGGAAAAAGTGGTCCGGCCTGAAGCCGACAAGGCCATCCGCACGGCGCACGCCGCGGGCGTCCGCCTCGCCATCCTGTCGAACGAGCTCGATCTGTTCTACGGCGCTGATTTTCGCCAGCGCCTGCCGCTGCTCTCGCTGTTCGAGACGGTCGTCGACGCGACCTATACAAAGGTCCTCAAGCCAGACGCCCGCGCCTATGCCATGGTCGGCGATGCGCTTCAGCTTCCGCTCTCGTCCTGCGTCTTCGTCGACGACCAGAAGCGCAATGTCGACGGCGCCATTGCCGCCGGCATGCCGACCGTTCACTTCGACGTCGCCCAGCCGGCGCAAAGCTATGCCGAGGCGCTTGGCCATTTCGGCCTGACGCTCTCATAAATCGGAACAACCCGGAGTCCTCCCGATGCGCGACATCAACTTCCTCACCGAGAACAACGCCAAGCCGATCTGGCACCCGATGGCGCATCCCGCCGAAATGCGGGCGACGCCGCCCCGGATCATCATGAAAGGCGAAGGGGTCTCGGTCACCGACGTCGAGGGCCGCACCGTGCTCGATGCCGTCGGCGGATTGTGGAACGTCAACCTCGGCTACAGCTGCGATCCGATCAAGAAGGCGATGACCGCGCAGCTCGATGCCCTGCCCTATTACTCGGGCTTTCGCGGCACATCGACCGGACCGTCGATCGAGCTCGCCTATGAGCTCGGCGAATGGTTCGCGCCGGAGGGCATGGTGCGGACTTTCTTCACTTCGGGAGGGTCGGATTCGGTCGAGACGGCGCTGCGTCTTGCCCGGCAGTATTGGAAGATCCGCGGCCAGGGCGACCGCACGAAATTCCTGGCGCTGAAGAAGGGCTATCACGGCACGCATTTCGGCGGCGCCTCGGTCAACGGCAACGCCAACTTCCGTCGCAACTACGAGCCGCTGCTGCCGGGCGTCTTCCACACGCCCGCGCCGATGACCTATCGAAATCCGTTCGAAGAGACCGATCCGGCGAAGCTCGCGAAGCTCTGCGCGCGGGCGATCGAGGAAGAGATCGCCTTCCAGGGCGCCGACACGATCGCCGCCTTCATCATGGAGCCGGTGCTCGGTGCCGGCGGCGTCGTCGTTCCGCATGAAAGCTTCATGCCGATGGTGCGCGCGATCTGCGACCGCCACGACATCCTTATGATCGCCGACGAGGTGGTGACCGGCTTCGGCCGCACCGGCGCCTGGGCGGGCTCGCGGCTCTCGAACACGAAGCCGGATTTCATGACCATCGCCAAGGCGATCACGTCGGGCTACTTCCCGCTCGGCGCGACACTGATCGGCGCCAAGGTCGCCGACGTCTTCGAGGCGGACAAGACCAGCTTCGGCTCGATCGGCCATGGGTATACTTATTCGGGGCATCCTGTCGGCTGCGCGGCCGGCCTCGCGGCGCTCGCCGAGACGAAACGGCTGGCCGTCAACGAAAACGCCGCCGCCCGCGGCGTCGAACTCGGCAAGGCGTTGGAAGCGCTGAAGGCGAAGCATCAGCTGGTCGGCGATGTCCGCTACCAGGGCTTGATGGCCGCGCTGGAGCTGGTCTCGGACCGCGCCGCCAAGAAGCCCGTCGACAAGAAGACCATGGCCACCATCGCCGACGGCGCCTATGGAGCGGGCGTCATGCTGCGCGTCTCCGGCAATAACATCATCCTGTCGCCGCCGCTGATCGTCACCGCCGCAGACGTGGCGAAGATTGCCGAGGGGCTGGATGCGGGGCTGGCCGCTGCGGCGGCAGCCTAGGGAATAGCGAGTAGCGACCGAGCTTTTTCCTAGTCGCTAGTCGCTAGTCGCTAGTCGCTAGTCGCTACTCGCCACTCGCTTTCTTCGCCATGCCGCCGGCGCCACGCCTACCGCATGTCGGAAGAAGCGCGAGAAATAGGCCGGGTCGTTGAAGCCGGTCTCGTAGGCGATGTCCTCGACCGTGCGGATGGTGAAGAGCAGCAGGCGCTTCGCCTCGACCAGCCGCCGCTCGCCGATCGCCTGCCTCACGCCCGAGCCCAGCACCTGATGCGCCGCCTTGTCGAGCAGATGGCGCGTGGTGCCGAGTTCCTCGACATAGCGCTCGACCGGCCAGTCATCGCGGAAGTGCCGGTCGATCAGGCGCCTCAGCCGGCCGCCCAGAGCGACGACCGCGGGCACCATGACCGCCTGCGATTGCGCGTCGAGGCGCGCGATGCATGACAGCGCGACCGCGACCAGCGGTGGCAGGATTTTTTCCATGCCAGCTTGAGCCTCGGTATACTCGGCCTGGATCATCCTGATCGTGTCGCCCAGCCTCTGCCAAAGCACCCTGTCGCCGCGTTCGGTAACGAAAACGGGCTGATCGAGCGGCAGCGCGGAATGCTCCGCGATCATAGCCAGCGCCGCATCGGCGATCGAGACGACGATGGCGTCCGTGCCCGGTTCGATGTCGAAGCCATGCACCACGCCGCTCGGCATGAAGCTCACCGTCGGTGCTGAAAAACTCCAGGTTTCATCCTCGATCCGGTAAATACCTCGCCCACCTGTCCAGAAAGTCACCTGTGCCATTTGCAGGTGCTTGTGCGCCAGAACCCTGCCACTATGCACCGAAGCGCGAGCCAAAACGGTTTCAACGTGGAGGAACCCCACGTCGAGAGCCCGTGCCGGCTCGCCGTAGACGAAGAATTCCGGAATGGCGGTCTGGCTCATCGGGCGCCCGAAAAAGTCCAAGCGGTTTTACGCTTTCATCCATAACCTATCGCGTCGACTGCCGCTACTCTCCAGCAATCAAGGGAGGATCATGATGCGATCGGAAGATTTCCGGGCCGACAAGTCGAGGCCGTTCACGGGCGCCGAATATCTGGCGAGCCTGCGCGACGGACGCGAGGTCTATATCAACGGAGAGCGGGTAGCGGATGTCACCAGCCATCCGGCGATGCGCAATTCGGCGCGCTCGCTGGCACGCCTCTATGACGCGTTGCACGATCCCAACCAGCAGCCGGTGCTGACCGCGCCGACCGACACTGGCTCGGGCGGCTACACGCACAAATATTTCCGCGTCGCGCATTCGCCGGCCGACCTCGCCGCGCAGCAAAGCGCGATCGCGCACTGGGCGCGCATGACCTATGGCTGGATGGGCCGCACCGCCGACTACAAGGCGGCGCTGATGAACACTCTCGGCGCCAATGCCGAATGGTACGGGCCGTTCAAGGACAATGCCCGCGCCTGGCACAAACGGGCGCAGGAAGCCGTCCTGTTCATGAACCACGCCATCGTCAATCCGCCGATCGACCGCCACAAGCCGGCCGAGCAGGTGAAGGACGTGTTCGTGCACATCACCAAGGAGAACGACGCCGGCATCTGGGTGTCGGGCGCAAAGGTGGTGGCGACATCCTCGGCGCTGACCCACTACAATTTCCTGGCGCAGAGTTCGGCGACCGTCACCGAGGACCCATCGCTGTCGGTGATGTTCATCGTGCCGATGAATGCGCCGGGCATAAAGATGTTCTGCCGCGTCTCCTACGAGCAGACAGCGAACACCGTCGGCCAGCCCTTCGACTATCCGCTGTCGTCGCGCTTCGACGAGAACGACGCCATCCTGGTGCTCGACAACGTCTTCATCCCCTGGGAGGACGTGCTGGTGCTGCGCGACGCCCAGAAGATCCTTTCCTTCCACCCGGCATCGGGCTTCATGCATGGCTACTGCTTCCAGGGCTGCACGCGCTTTGCCGTCAAGCTCGACTTCCTCGCCGGCCTCTTGGCCAAGGCGTTGCGGGCCACCGGCGGCGACGCCTTCCGCGGCAACCAGGCCGCACTCGGCGAGGTGATCGCGCTGCGCCACATGTTCTGGAGCTTTTCCAACGCCATGGCGCACAACCCCATTCCGTGGGCCAACGGCGCGGTGCTCCCCAATCTCGAGGCCGCGCTCGCCTACCGCACCTTCATGTCGGAGGCCTATCCGCGTGTCATCGACACGGTGCGCCGGGTGATTGCCTCGGGCCTGATCTACCTGCCTTCCTCGGCAAAGGACTTCGACAATCCCGAGATCGACCGCTATCTCGCGCAATATGTGCGTGGCTCGAACGACATGGGCCATGTCGAGCGCATCAAGATCATGAAGCTGTTGTGGGACGCGACAGGCACCGAGTTCGGCGGCCGCCACGCGCTCTACGAGCTCAATTATGCCGGCGCGCCGGAAGAGGTGCGGCTGCAGGTGCTGAAGGGAGCCGAGCGCGGCGGACGATTGAAGCAGATGGAGGAACTGGTCGACCGATGCATGGCCGACTACGACGAGAAAGGCTGGACCGGCGATACCTGGCTGCCGCCGCTTCCAGCCCAGGCCAACTGACGGAGGCCGGCCATGGAAGCGGCCCTGACGACACAA
>JBFLWR010000490.1:0-9751 GCA_040755925.1 Pseudomonadota bacterium | reverse complement strand
GATCTGGCGCGCCGCGCGCGCGGAGTCGAGCACGGCCCGCGCCGCGTCCTCGCCGACCATATAGGCATGAGGAGATCCGGACGTGCCGAGCCCTGCATAATCGGTCGCCACATAGACCCATCCCTGGCCGAGCAGGGCGTCGACGTCCGGGACGTGGGCGAAGGGATGCTTGATCAGCGAGGGCGCGCAGCCGGGCTCGATGCCTGTCGTGCCGTGCGCCCAGGCGATGACGGGCCGGCTGGCGGCGGCTTCGCCTTTCGACGCCATGACGATGGCGCTCGCCATCGCCGGTGAGTCGTCGCCGCGCGTTGTCGCGTAAAGCACACGCCAGGCCTGCGCGCCGTCGGGAACGTCGCGCGTGAACGGTTCCGCCGCGATCAGCGTTCCGGGCGGCGGGATCGGGTCGGGTTGCCTGGCGTAGAAGGCGTCCGGTGTCGCCGGCCGCGCCAGTAGCCACAGGCCGGCGATGAGCGCGCAGGAGGCCACCACGCCCCATGCCGCGAGACGCAGAAGGGACTTCACGGGTAAACTCCTGTCGCCGTGTCCGCCCGCGCCGCCATTGGGTTTCCTCGAAGCATTGCCGATTGTGGCACGAAATCGGCCTTGCCTCATCCACGATCAAGGCGCGGGCGGCACGGACGCATGCATCGGGCCGGACCGCCCGGGCCGCTCAGCCGGCGGGCTTGAAGGCGCCGGCGGCCTTCTTGGCGACCGCGATCACCGCCTTCATGTCGAGCTCTTCGAGGATGACGAGGTCCCGCACCGAGCCGCTGGCCCGCACCGCGAGCGCAAGGCCCATGCCCGCCGTCTGGTTCGGCACCTCGCCATGGACGATGACGTCATATTTGCCGCGCGTGAACATCAGCCCGGTCATCTTGCCGCCGACGCTTTCATAGAGCGTCTTGAGCGCGGCTTCCCGGTCGGAGCCCTGGATCAATCCCTTGGCGGCGTGGGGTTCGTAATTCGCCAACACGGTGACTTTCATGACTATCTCCTCCAGATATCAATGGCCGGGCCGCCCGTTTGTCGGGCAACGCGGCGCTGGATTGTCGTCGCTGACTTTCGATCTGGTCCCTTGGGCCGCCAGGGCAATCGTGGCCACCGGTCGCCCGTGACCGGAGCTGCGCTCCGATCCGGATTTAATATGCGCCAATTCTAATATAGCGACAATAGAGCAAAAGGCCCGGCAAGCTGGAACGCGCTCCAGGACGTCGGCTTTACAAGCGTAGAGGCGGCCTTTTGCGGAGAAGAACGAATTACCCCAGCCACCACCACAGGCCGCCGACCACCAGCGCGGCCGCCGCCAAGCAAGCCGCCAGCATCATATACGAGCCCATGATCATCTCGTTGATGATCTTCTTGACGGAGGCGCGGTCGTTGAGGTTGGGGAAGGGCTCGTTGGGCGGCGGCACGTCGAGGAAATGGCAAAGCGGCGCCCAGCCGTCGGTCACCGTGAACACCAGGAGCCTTTCCGGCGGCACCGCCGCCTTCACCTCGTCGATATAGGCGTTGTAGCGCGCCACCGCCTTGTCGCGGTCGTTCATCACGCCCTTGAGCGTGCGCCCCCACACCAGCTTGCGCGACATGTCGCCGAACTTGCGGCCGAACGGCGTCAGCCATTCCAGCACCTTGAATTGCCAGACATTCTCGGTGAAGTAGATCGTGTCGATGGTGCTGTCGTACCAGGCTTCGGCGCCGCGCGGGTGCAGTGTCAGCAGTACCTTGGCGTCGGGATAGGCCGCCATCAACTCCTGCCACACGCAGCAGCCCGGATTGTCGACGGTCGCCCGGTAATTGGCGAAGACGCGGCTCCAGTCGTGCTGGCTGCCGGGCGGGCTGTTCGCCACCTTGCGCCAGAAGTCGAGATGGCCCTTGTTGGCCTTGTTTATGATGACTTCCTGCATGTGGTAGCTTGGAAAGCCGAGCTTGTTCAGCGCGGCGAAGGTAGACCACGTGCCGGTGCGGCCGAACCCGGCCCCTATAAGCTCGAGCGTCACTGCCCCCTCCCGTGGACCGGTATTCTATCTCTGGCCGGTCTTGTGGAATGAGGTTGCATCCGCTTGCGCTTTCGCGCAACGGGTTTCTATTCGTAATCGCTAAAATAATGTTGAATTTGCCGATTGACCGGGTGGCGGTCCTCTCTTGGTCCGCCACCCCTGTCGCCGGAACCCGATCAGGCGTGGCCGGCCAGCGTGTTCAGCTTGGCGCAGAATTCGGCGTGCGGCTTGCTCATCGCCTTGTCCTGGCATTCCTTCAGCATCGCCGTCTGGTGCTTCTTCGACATCTTGGCCCAGACCTTCTTCATGTCGGCGTCCGACTTCATGGTCTTCATGGTCTTGTCGGTGAAGAAGGGAGCCATCATCTTCGGCTCGTCGAGTATGCCGGCGAAAGCCGTTCCGGCGATGACCGATGCGGCAAGCAGGCTCAGAAGCGCAGTCTTGGTTTTCATCTGTCTCTCCCATCGTTGCAGCCCCGGGCGGGGCCTCTCATCAGTACCACCGGTGGCGATTGAATTAGATGTTTCTGATATTCTTCCGCAGTCACGTTTCGGTGAGTGTGCCCATGCCGCGTTTGGCCTGCGCGCGCTTCGCGACTGGGCTATTCAATTCACCGGAAAAGCCTGATAATAGGTCAGCTAAGTTGACCTAAATAAGAACACGCCCCGCGGGAGGTGCGCCTTGACCCTGTTGAACCTTCTGGCCTCGCGCTCCTCGCGCATGAAGGCCTCCGAAATCCGCGAGCTGCTCAAGCTGCTCGACCAGCCCGACATCATCTCCTTCGCCGGCGGCATTCCGGATCCGTCGCTGTTTCCGGCCAAGGCCATCGGCGACGCCTACCAGGCGGTGCTCGGCGGCGCGGAGGCGGGCGCGGCCTTGCAATACCAGGTCAGCGAAGGCTATTTGCCGCTGCGCAAGTGGCTGGCCGGCTACATGGGCACGCTCGGCGTCGCCTGCGACGAGGGCAACATCTTCATCACCTCCGGCTCGCAGCAGGCGCTCGACTATCTCGGCAAGCTGTTCCTGTCGCCCGGCGACATGGCGCTGGTCACCTGGCCGACCTATCTCGGCGCGCTACAGGCCTTCAACGCCTATGAGCCGCGCTACGACCGGCTCAACGTCGCCGGCGGCAACATGACGCCCGACGCATATCGCGCCGCGGCCGCCGCTAACGGCGGCAAGGTGAAGTTCGCCTATCTGGTGCCTGATTTCGCCAACCCGACCGGCAACACGCTGGACGCCGCGCAGCGCGCGGCGGTGCTCGACCTCGCCGGCGAACTCGACATTGCCGTCATCGAGGACGCCGCCTACCGGGCGCTGCGCTATGATGGCGAGGCCGTGCCGCCGATCCTGGCGCTCGACTGCGCCCGCTCCGGCGGCATCGACAAAGCGCGCACGCTCTATTGCGGCTCGTTCTCGAAAATCCTGTCGCCCGGCATGCGCGTCGGCTGGGTCTGCGCGCCGCGCCATGTCGTCGAGAAGCTGGTGCTGATGAAGCAGGCGTCCGACCTGCACAGCCCGTCGATCAACCAGATGGTCATGCACCGCGTCGCCGAAACCATCTTCGACGGCCAGGTGGAAAAGCTGATCGGCGCCTATCGCGGCCGCCGCGACGCGCTGCTTGGCGCGCTGGAGGCCGATATGCCCAAGGGCATTTCCTGGAGCCGGCCGGATGGCGGCATGTTCGTCTGGCTGACGCTGCCCGAAGGCGCCGACGCCACCGAATTGCTGGCCCGTTCGGTGAAGGAGGCGAGGGTGGCCTTCGTTCCCGGCAACGCTTTCTTCGCCGACGGCACCGGCCGCAACACGCTGCGCATGTCCTTCACGCTCGCCAACGACCGCGCGGTGAACGAGGGCGTGCCGAGGCTGGCGAAGTTGTTGAGGGGGTAAACGCGAGGGTCGGCGCGAGGCACCCCCTCTGCCTGCCGGGCATCTCCCCCCTCGAGGGAGGAGATCGGATGTCGCCACGCCTTTTCGCCAATCGCCAACGTTTCATGGCGTGCGCCTGCGTCGAAGCTGCTAA
Organism: Pseudomonadota bacterium; assembly: GCA_040755925.1. Classification (GTDB taxonomy): domain Bacteria; phylum Pseudomonadota; class Alphaproteobacteria; order Rhizobiales; family Rhizobiaceae; genus Mesorhizobium. The sequence goes on along the minus strand of JBFLWR010000490.1, from coordinate 5,731 downwards.
ACCCCCTTGAGGGGGAGACGGCCGGCAGGCCAGAGGGGGGTGCCTTGCCCCTATCACTTCGTCCTCGCGAAGGCGTGATTTATGGTGCGCAGGCGTGATTACCGGACGCGCTGATTCTTCGGCTAATCTCTTTGCAGATCCAACACCCCCTGGATCGACCGGTCGTGGGGTCCCACCTCTGCGATCCATATGAAAGAGCCCCGACGGCCTCCACCGGCGGGGCTTTTTCTTTTGGCCGCGCGGCTCCACCGCATCGACGGATGCGCGACCAGACGCTGTCGCGTGCCGGCGCTACTTGTTGCAGTTCTGCATGTTGGAGGTGGTGGCGCCGCTCGCCGTGTTGTTGTCGGTGTCGTTGCCGCCGACGTCCTTGCAGCGGTCGTTCATGCCGCTCGGCTGCTGGGTGGAGTTCGTGGTTGTGTTGTCGGTCGTCGGATTGGGGGTGGTCACCGTTCCACCGCCATTGGCGCCGCCGGACGTTCCACCGTTTCCGGTCGTGACGCTACCCGACCCGCTCGCGCTGCCGCCCGCGCCCGAGGACTGCGCCATTGCGCCCGACGTCGCGAGCGCCAGCGTAAGCACGGAGGCAGCGATGATTTTCTTCATCATGGGGAAGTCTCCTTTGATTTGCATCGTTGGTTGCAGGTTTCCAACGGAGCGTTGCAAGGGATGTTCCGGCTGAAAGAATTCGTGATGCTCCTGCCTGATCCCCCCTTTTGGCCCTGCCGATGCCGATCCGGCCTTGTGGAAGAAGGCGGGCAGGGATCATATGCGCCGCCACGTCCAGGAACGGAATGTCATGGCTGATGACCTATCGCCCCGCGTGACGCTGCTCATCGGCAGCGCGCCCGACGTCATGCGCTGCGCGCCATGGCCGAAACAGGTCTTTGCCCACATCGTCGCCATCAACAATGCCTGGCGCGTGCGTCCCGACTGGGACGTGCTGGTGCATGCGGGCGATTTCCCGCCCGAACGCATGCCACCGCCCGAACCGGCGCGGCAGGTGTTCAGCGCCGCCCATTACGTGCCGGCGCAGAACAGCTTTGGCGGTTTCGTCTATGCCGGCGGCACCATGTCGCTGACGGCCGCCTACTGGGCCGTGCACAGCCTGAAGCCGGACGTGCTCGCCTTCCTCGGCTGCGACATGATCTACGACCGGCCGGGCGACACCCATTTCTACGGCGCCGGCCGCGCCGATCCACTGCGCGACGACGTCACGCTGCAGAGCCTGGAGGCAAAGTCGGCGCGTCTACTTATCCACGCGCTGAGGCGCGGCACGCTTTGCGTCAACCTGTCGGACCTGCCGCGAAGCCGCCTTGTCTTCCCCAGGCTGTGCTTCGAAGAGGCGCGGGACCTGTCGCCGTCGCGCCTTGCCGGCATGATGGCCGATCTCAGCGCCGGCATCGACTTCGAGGCGGTGGAAGCGGCCGAAAGTCGGGAAGCCGAGCTCGGCTATTTCTACGAGCATGGCATGTACTGGAACCACCTCGACGAGATCGACGGCGCCGAGCTTGCCCGCATCGATCGATTGTGGATGGCGGCGATGAGGGACCTGACGGCTGCGCCCGTCGAGGAGTGCGCCGCCGCCGAATAACGCCAATCTCTCCCCGAGAGGGATTTGGCGCGGCTCACGCGAATGTGAACGTGTGAACTGCCTCTTTGCTGGCAAAAGCTCGGATTTTAACAAATCGGTTTCGGCCGACGTAAACGCTGACGGCTAGGCAATCCGGGTCTGAAAGTCTTGACCAGTATTCTCGACTGGTTCCGGGGGGCTACCCAAGATGAAACCGATTGCTGTACTTGGCGCCGGCATCGCCGGCCTGACCGCCGCGCTCGACCTCAACCGGCGCGGCCTGCCGGCCATCGTCTTCGAGGCCGGCAAGGCCGTTGGCGGCATGGCCTCCTCGTTCACGGACGCCGAAGGCTTCTCCTACGATTTCGGCGCCCATTTCGTCAGCAACCGGCTGGCGGCGGCGCTGGGCTCGGCCGACATCTGCCGCACCGTGAAGCATTACGGCGAGGCGGTGCATCTCAACGGCCGGTCCTATTCCTATCCGTTCGGGCTGATGCTCTCGCCGCGCTTCGCGCCGGCCGCGATCGCCGAACGCTATCGCGACCGCCCGGTGGTTTCAGCCGCCGACTGGTTCCGCAAGAAGTATGGCGAGGTGCTGGCCGAGGAGGTCGCGATCCCGCTGACGGAGGCCTGGTCAGGGGCGCCTGCCGAAGAGCTGTCGCCCTCGGTCGGCCGGAAATTCGGGCCGCGCATCCTGAAGTCGCTCTATCTCAACGCGGCCGCCAAGGTCACCAGGCGCGCCGTCTGCAACGGCTATTCGCACGAGATGCCGGAAAGCGCCGAAGTCTGGCATGTCTATCCCGAGGGCGGCATGGGCAAGCTGCTGGAGCCGGTGGCGAGCGAGGTAAGGCACCTGATCCGCCTGGAATCGCCGGTCGAAAAAATCCTGGTCGAGGACGAGCGGGTGAAGGGAGTGCGCGTCAGGGGCGAGACGATCGAGGTGTCGGCGGTGGTCAGCACCGCGCCGGTGCACATCCTGCCGAAACTCCTGAGCGGCACCCGGGCGCTCGACCATATGGCGTCCTTCCGCTACCGGCCGATGATCTTCGTCAACCTGCGCTTTGCCGGCCGCGGCCATCTGCCGGACACCATGCTGTGGGTGCCCGACCGCGCGCTGCCCTTCTTCCGCATGACCGAGACGCCGATCTCGATGCCGTGGCTGGCGCCGGAGGGCAAGACGCTGATCACCTTCGACATCGGCTGCGAGGTCGGCGACCAGCACTGGACGATGAGCGAGGACAAGCTCGCCGAGCTCTGCCTCGACGGCATCGCGACGCTTTATCCGCATCTCAGGCGCAAGTTCCTCAGCGCCGGCGGCGTCATCCGCACGCCGGTCTCCTATCCGGTCTACCTCGCCAAATACGAGGAGCAGCGCCAGCGCTTCGCCGAGACGACCGGCGTCGCCGGCCTCTACAGCATCGGCCGCAACGGCGAGTTCGCCCACAGCCTGATGGAGGACGTCTACTGGCGCACGCTGCGCCGCATGGAGGACGTCGCCGCCTATGTCGGCCGGGTGCCGCAGGACCTGCCCTTCGCCGACGAGATCGCCCGACGCATGCGCCCGGCGGCAGGCCAGGTCGCGGCAGCGTAAGGGGATAAGCGATCTCCTCCTTCGTGGGGGAAATGCCCGGCAGGGCAGAGGGCGGCGCTGTCCCGCCAGCCATCCCCTAGAAGGCTTCAGCGCCCGCCGCCCGTCACGCAAAGTTTGCCGGAATAACATCGGACTTTAGCTATATTAGCTGTAATGTGCAGCGCCTTTAGGGGAGGAATGCCATGTTTCAGCGCCTTGGCTTCAGCGTGCTTGCCCTCGTTGCCTTCGCCGGCCAGGCGGCGGCATTCGAGATCTCCAGCCCGTCGGTTTCCGATGGCAAATGGGCCGAGAAGTATCTGGGCGACAAGGCTGGCGGCTGCACGGGCGGCAGCGTGTCGATCGCGCTCGCCTGGAAGGACCCGCCGGCCGGCACGAAGAGCTACGCGCTGACCATGTTCGATCCCGACGCCAACGGCGGGAAAGGGTTCTGGCACTGGCTGGCCTGGAACATCCCGGCAAGCGCCAAGGGCCTGCCGGAAGGCGCCGGCTCGAAAGGCGGCAAGGGTCTGCCCAAGGGCACGGTGCTCGGCACGGGCGGCATCGGCCGCGCCGGCTATTTCGGCCCATGCCCGCCGCCGGGCAGGGCGCATCACTACGTGTTCACGCTCTACGCGCTGGGCGAGAAGATGCTGCGCACGCCGCAGAACCCGTCGCCCGAAATGGTGTCCGTCGCTGCCAAGAGCCAGGCGCTGGGCGAAGCGAGCGTGACGTATACCTATGGGAGGTAGCGGGGCGCCCTACCTCCCCCTTGTGGGGAGGTCGGACCGTAGGTCGGGTGGGGCGGCGCCGCACCCCCACCCCGCTGCTTCGCAGCGACCCTCCCCACAAAGGGGGAGGGTAAGGCTCATCATTTCGCCGCTTCCAGCTTGTCCTGCGTCTTCGTCTCGAAGTCGCTGGCGTCGTGGCGTTCGTGCAGCTGGTAGGCCGGGTCGCCCGAGGTGCGGTTGACCATGCGGCCGCGCTTGACCGCCGGCCTTGCGTCGATGGCGTCGGCCCAGCGCTGCACATGCTTGTATTCATGCACCGACAGGAATTCGGCGGCGTCGTTGTAGCTGCGGCCCTTGGAGAGCCCGCCATACCAGGGCCAGACCGCCATGTCGGCTATGGTGTAGTCGGGGCCGGCCAGGTACTCGCTCTCGGCCAGGCGGCGGTCCAGCACGTCCATCTGCCGCTTGGTCTCCATGGCGAAGCGGTCGATGGCGTATTCGATCTTTTCCGGCGCATAGGCGTAGAAATGGCCGAAACCGCCGCCGAGATAGGGCGCCGAGCCCATCTGCCAGAACAGCCATGAGAAGGTTTCCGCGCGGGCGGCGCGCTCGGTCGGCAGGAAGGCGCCGAATTTCTCCGCCAGATAGGTGAGGATCGAACCGGACTCGAACACGCGCACCGGCTTCGGCTCGCTGCGGTCCATCAGCGCCGGGATCTTGGAGTTCGGATTGACCTCGACGAAGCCCGAGCCGAACTGGTCGCCTTCGCCGATCTTGATCAGCCAGGCGTCGTATTCGGCGCCCTTGTGTCCCAGCGCCAGCAGCTCCTCCAGCATGATCGTGACCTTCTGCCCGTTGGGCGTGGCCAGCGAATAGAGCTGCAGCGGATGCTTGCCGACCGGCAGTTCCTTCTCATGCGTCGGCCCGGCGATCGGCCGGTTGATCGAGGCGAAGGTGCCGCCACTCGGCTTGTTCCAGGTCCAGACTTTCGGCGGAATATACTGGTTCATCAGGGGAGGCCCTTTGGGATGAGAGGTCGGTCGCCGAAAGATTTAGGTGCGGCGCGGCGCAGGTCAAAGAAAAAAGTTCAACTTTCCTTGAACTAGCGCTTGGGCCAGCGCGGCGCCTCTCCCTTCTCCCGCAAGGGGAGAACGGGAAGATCGCCCTTGCACCACGCTCCTTTGGCCATACCTATAGGAAAAGACCCGCAATCCAGGACTGCCCCAATTCAGGACATGAAGATGACCGTTGAAAAAGTCTCCCGCTCCGTCGTCGCCGTGCGCGCCACGGTGCCGGACGACGCCTTCACCGCCAATGCGCTGGGCACGCGCCGCGAAGGCAGCGGCGTGGTGATCCGCGACAACGGGCTGGTGCTCACCATCGGCTACCTGATCACCGAGGCGGAGGAAGTGTGGCTGACCGACCAGGACGGCCGCGTGGTGCCCGCCCATGCGCTGGCCTACGACCAGGAAACCGGCTTCGGCCTGGTGCAGGCGCTGTCGCCGCTCGGCCTGCCGGCGGTCCAGTTCGCCAATGCGCGCAAGGCCGAGATCGGCGACGCCGTGACGCTCGCCGACGGCATCGGCCAGCAGGTCGACGCCCATATCGTCACCAAGCAGGAATTCGCCGGCTACTGGGAATATCTGATCGACGAGGCGATCTTCACCGCTCCGGCGCACCCGTCCTGGGGCGGCGCCGCGCTGTTCGACCGCGACGGCAAACTGCTCGGCGTCGGCTCGCTGCGCCTGCAGATGAGTCGCGCCGGCGAGGTCGCCGACATCAACATGGTCGTGCCGATCGACCTTCTGACGCCGATCCTGGACGACCTCGTCAAGCGCGGCCAGGTAGCGAAGCCGCCGC
>JBFLWR010000049.1:0-2206 GCA_040755925.1 Pseudomonadota bacterium | reverse complement strand
GCCTGCATCCAGATGTGGTGAAGACTTTGGAGCTGGAGCGCCACGGGCTGAAGGTCGAACGCGGCGATTTCGTGCCGTCGGTGGCGCTGTCGAAGGACGGTCCGCTCGTGCTGCATGGCGCCTATGGCGAGACGCTGACTGGCACCAGCCCTTCGGAGCAGTCCGCCTGGAAGGAATTGCGCGCGCAGCTGCTGCGCTATGCGGGCGTGCTGAAACCTTTCCTGTCGCGCCGGCCGCCGGACCTTGCCGGCATGTCGCTGGCCGAAATGGCAGGGCTTGGCCAGATGGCGCTAGCGCTCAAGCGGCTCGGCAAGGAAGACATGCGCGACTTCCTGCGCGTGCTTCTGATGAACGTCTACGACCTGCTCGACGAGCAGCTTTCGGACGACAAGCTGAAGGGACTGCTTGCCTTCGACGCGACGCTCGGCTCCCATCTCGGGCCACGCTCGCCGACCTCGCTGCTCGGCCTCTACTACCGGCTGGCGGGCGAGATCGGCGGCCTTGCCGGCGCTCAAATCCAGCCCAAGGGTGGCATGGGCTCCGTTGTCGCCGCTATTCAGGCCGCGGCCGAGAAGGCAGGCGCGACGATCCGCTCCGCTTCTCCGGTCGCCAAGGTCATCGTCGAGAAGGGCCGCGCCGTCGGGGTCGTCACGCAAGGCGGCGCTACGCTGCGCGCGAAGACCGTTGTTTCCGCCATCAATCCGGCGACCACGGTCCTGGATCTCGTCGGACCTCGCGAGGTCGACACCGGCTTCGTAAGCAAGGTAAAGAACATCCGCATGAAGGGCGATGCGGCCAAGCTCCATCTGGCGCTCGACCGGCCGCCGCAATTCGTCGGAGTCGATGCCGCCGGCCACAAGGGCCGCCTCGTCATCGCCCCCTCGCCCGATCATGTCGAACGCGCCTTCAACCCGTCGAAATATGGCGAGTTCTCGCCCGAACCGGTCATGGAAATCACCCTGCCCAGCCTCGCCGACGCCACGCTGGCGCCGTCGGGAGCCTGCGTGCTTTCGGCGGTGGTGCAATATGCGCCCTATGCACTGAAAGAGGGATGGTCCGCCGGCAAGCCGCAATTCCTCAAGGCCATCATGGCGCAGCTCGAAACCTACGCGCCGGGCATCGGCGCGACTGTTCGCCATGCCGAACTGCTAACGCCGGCCGACATCGAGGCGCGCTACCGCATGCCCGGCGGCCACTGGCACCATGGCGAACTGCAGGCCGACCAGATGCTGATGTCGCGCCCCGTTTCCGGCTGGTCGGGCTACGACACGCCGCTCGAAGGGCTGTTCCTCGCCGGCGCCGGCTCGCATCCGGGCGGCGGCATCTCCGGCGCGCCCGGCCTCAACGCCGCGCGCCGCATCATAGCGATGAGGGCATAGGTATGTTTTTGCAAATCGCCAAAGTTGCACTCTACGGCGAAGGAACGCCGTCATGAACCGTTATGTGAAAATCAACTCCGATCGCCTCGCGGCCCAATCCCACTTCCGCACGCTGCGGCTCGACACGCCATTCCAGCCGCGCATCGACGCGCTGGGGCTGAAGCAGGACTGGTACAGTTGGGCCGGCTACCGCGCGCCGCGTTCGCTGTGGGACGAGGAGCTCGAATATTTCGCCATACGCAGCCAGGCCGCGCTCTTCGACATATCGCCGATGACGAAATACCGGATCGAGGGTCCGGACGCCGAAGCCTATCTCGATCGCGTCATGCTGCGCGACGTGGCGAAGCTGAAGCCGGGCCGGGTCCACTATACCGCCTGGTGCGACGACGACGGGTTCGTGCTCGACGACGGCACACTGTTCCGGCTGTCGCCGACGCGCTTCCGCCTCTGCTCGCAGGAGCGTCACCTGCCCTGGCTGCTCGACAGCACGATCGGCTACGACGTCAGCGTCGAGGAGGAGACCGAAGCCATCGCCGGGCTGGCGCTGCAAGGTCCGACCTCCTTCGCCGTCCTGCGCGACGCCGGCTTTGCCGGCATCGAGCGGCTGAAGGTCTTCGACCTCGCCGAGTTCGCGCATGATGGCGTCACCGTCACCATCTCGCGCACTGGCTTCACTGGCGATCTCGGCTACGAACTGTTCGTGCTCTCGGATAAGGCGCTGAGCCTGTGGGATCGGCTGATGGCGGCGGGCGAGTTGCGCGGCATTCGCGCCATTGGCTACACGGCGCTGAACCGCGCCCGGCTGGAAGCCGGCCTGATCGTCGCCA
>JBFLWR010000489.1:0-2885 GCA_040755925.1 Pseudomonadota bacterium | reverse complement strand
CTTCGACCGCCAGGCCGGCGGCGGCCGCGAGATCGCCAAGCAGGAGGTCAACAGGATACGCGCCAAGACCGGCATGGTCTTCCAGCAGTTCAACCTGTTCCCGCACATGACGGCGCTTCAGAACGTCATGGAAGGGCCCGTGACGGTCAAGAAAGAGCCGGCCACGGCCGCGCGGGACAAAGCCATGCAGTTGCTCAAGACCATGGGGCTGGAGCAGCACGCTGAAAAACTTCCGCGGCAGCTTTCCGGCGGCCAGCAGCAGCGTGTGGCGATCGCCCGCGCCATGGCCATGCAGCCGAAGGTCATGCTTTTCGACGAACCGACATCGGCGCTCGATCCGGAGCTCGTCGGTGAGGTCATGAAGGCCATGGTCGAGCTGGCCAAGAGCGGCATGACGATGGTGATCGTGACGCACGAACTGGGCTTTGCTTTCGAGATCGCCGACCGGATCGTCTTCCTCGACCAGGGCCTGATCGCCGAGGAAGGTCCGCCGCAGAAGATACTGCTCCACCCCACGCACGAACGGCTGAAGAGCTTCGTCGGCCGCTTCCATGAATCGGCGGACATGCTGCGCCCGTTTCTGGAAGCCATGCACGCCGACCGTGCGTGACCAGATGCGTGACGTCGCTGCCTGACACTCTCCCACGACAGCGCGGCGTCGGCACGCTTCCACAAAGGAAAGAACATGCTGAGTTTTGATCCGAAAATCGTCGATGTTCCCAAAGGCCATCATATCGGCGGCCGATACCTCGATCTCCCGGGTAGCGAGATCGAGGTGCTTCGCCCGTCGGACCAGCAGGCGATGGGCGTCGTCAATGATGGTGGCGAAGCCGCTGTCGACCTTGCGGTCAAGGCCGCGAAAGAAGCGCTCAAGGCAAGCAAATGGGCGAAAATTGCGCCACGGGAGCGCGCGAAGGTTCTGTTCCGCTTTGCCCAGCTGATCGAGGAGAACAGCCTCGACCTCGGCCGACTTGAAGCCATCGGATCGAGCCGCCTGATTTCGGGCACGGTCACCGGCGACGCCATCCGGACCGCCGGCGTCGTGCGCTACTTCGCGGAGTATTGCGACAAGCTCGAAGGCATCGTCGCCGCCACCGAAAGCAACACGCTGAGCTACGTCAGGCGCGAGCCGTACGGCATTGTCGGCGCCGTCGTGCCATGGAACTTCCCCATGATCACGGCCGCCTGGAAATTCGCGCCGGCGCTCGCCGCGGGCAACGCCGTCGTCATGAAGACTTCCGAGCTCACGCCGCACAGCCTTCTCGCGCTTGCCGAACTCGCGGCGAAGGCCGGTCTGCCGGCCGGCCTGTTGAACGTCATCAACGGATATGGACATACGACCGGAGCCGCCATCGTCCGCCACCCCGATGTGATGATGATTTCCTTCACCGGGTCGACCAACACCGGCGCGGCGATCATGTCTCTGGCGGCGCAGTCCGGCATCAAGCCGGTGACATTGGAACTCGGCGGCAAGAGCCCTCAATTGGTGCTCGCCGATGCCGGCGATCTCGATGTCGTGGCTAGCCGCGTGTCGGCGGCCTTCATGGCTAATGCGGGCCAGGTCTGCACCGCGGGTTCACGCATTCTCGTCGAGAAGAAGATCGCCGACGAGTTGGTCGAGCGCATCGTCGGCAGGACCAAGGAGATCAAGGCGGGACCGACCTGGGACGAGGCCACGACCTTTGCACCCATCATCAGCCGCAGGCAGCTCGACCGGATCGACGGCATGGTCCGGCAGACCGTCGGCGAAGGCGGTTCGCTGATCACGGGTGGCGCGCCGCTCGAGTCGCGCAACGAGGGCAACTTCTACGCTCCGACGCTCCTGGAAAACGTCGACGAGAACAACATCGGCTTCCGCGAGGAGTTCTTCGGCCCCGTGGCGACGGTCAGCACCTTCGCCGACCTCGAAGAGGGCATAGCGCTTGCCGCCCATCCGACTTACGGGCTTTCCGCAAGCGTCCATACCGCTGACCTGAAGAAGGCATTGAAGGCGGCCGACGGCATCGAGGCCGGCATGGTGTGGGTGAACCAGCACGGCCGCAGCCCCGAATTCACCTACACCGCTGGCGGCTACAAGGGCTCCGGATTCGGGAAGGATATGGGGCGGGCAGGCTTCGAGGAGTTCACCAGGCAAAAAGCCGTCTGGGTCAACTACGCCTGAAACGAGCCACATCATGCATTTCGATTACATCATCGTCGGCGGCGGCTCCGCGGGAGCCGTGCTCGCCAGCCGGCTTTCCGAAAACGGAACCAAGCAGGTTGCGCTGTTCGAAGCAGGCCCGGACACGCCGCCGGACGACGTCCCCGATATCATCGCCGACAGCTATCCCGGCCTGTCCTATTTCGACCCGAAATACCATTGGACCGAGCTCAGGGTTTACAACCGCTCTCCAAAGCTGAACTCGCAACCGCCCAAGACCGCCAAGCTCGAGCAGGCGAAGGTCATGGGCGGCGGCTCCAGCATCAACGGCCAGTTCGCCGTGCGCGGCCTCCCGCACGACTATGACGAATGGGAGAGCCTCGGCCTGAAGGGCTGGGGGTGGGAAGGCATGCTTCCCTACCTGAAGAAGCTCGAGCGCGATCTCGATTTCGACGGCGCATTGCACAACAAGGCCGGCAACATCCCGATCCGCCGCGTGTTTCCGCCGGAATGGGCGGGCTTCACGAGATCGGTGCTGAGGGCGACCGAACAGGACTATCCCTATCAGCCCGACTACAATGGCAGCTTCGACGACGGCTCCTTTCCCCTGCCGCTGTCCAACGAGAACGACCGTCGTGTTTCGACGGCGGTCGGCTATCTCCACAGCCGGGCGCGCGCCAGGAAGAACCTGCATATCTTCGCCAACGCCTTCGTCGAAGGGCTGGTAAGCGAAGGTACGCGCATC
>JBFLWR010000488.1:0-3632 GCA_040755925.1 Pseudomonadota bacterium | reverse complement strand
GTAACGGATGGTGCGGTAGTTGAGCGTGCGCACCTTGCCCTTAAGCGTCTCCGCCAGGGTACCGAGACCGCCAGAGGTGTTGAAGGCCTCGTAGGTGACGCCGTCGAGCGAGAATTCCTCGCGCTCTTCCAGCGGCGGCACCTCGATCAGCTCGCCCTCGACGATCGCCTCGCAGGGCTCGCAATACTCGTTGATGACGCCGTCGGTGCTCCAGGTCAGGTTGTAGTTCAGCGCGTTCGACGGATATTGCGGCAGCGCGCCGACGCGCATGCGCACGCTTTCCAGCGTGTCGAAGCGGCTGGCGAGATCGTTGGCGACGATCGAGATGAAGCCCGGCGCCAGGCCGCATTGCGGAATGAAGGCGCTCTTGGCTTCGCGCGCCAGCTCCTTGACCCGGCGGGTCGAGACGACATCCTCGGTGAGATCGAGATAGTGGACGCCGGTTGCGGCCGCCGCCTCGGCGATCCGGGTGGTGAGGTGGAAGGGGGCGGCGCTCAGCACGGCGAACTTGCCGGCAAGGACCTTCTCAAGTTCGCCGGCGGCGGCGATGTCGAGTTCCTGCGTCGCGACACCGGCCGGCAATTCGGCCGTGACGAATTGAGCCGCCGAACGGTCGACGACCGTCACGCGGTAGTCACTTGTGGCGCTGAGCATTTCGGCAACAGTCGAGCCGATCTTGCCGGCGCCGACGACAACGATGTTCTTCATATCAAATACTCCTTCCAAATTCGAGTTGGCGGGAATCATCGCAGCTTGCCTGTCGAAAGGGAGTGTGGAATCTGGCAAAGTGAAACCTAATTTTGAACGATCTGCCGAGAGGATTCGTTGAAATGCTCAGTGAAGCCGAACAGGCGCTGCTCACCCTGCTGCGCGCCAATGCACGTGCCTCGACGGCGGAGCTGGCGAGGCAGCTCGGCGTGTCGCGCACGACGGTGCAAAGCCGGATCGAACGGCTGGAGCAGCGCGGCATCATTGCCGGCTATGGAGTCAAGCTTTCGCCCGACTACGAGCAAGGGCTGGTGAAGGCGCATGTGCTGCTCACCGTCACGCCAAAACTCGCCGACAAGGTGGTGCGTAGCCTGGAGGCGATACCGCCGGTGAGGACGGTGCATTCGGTGAGCGGCAATTTCGACATGATCGTCATCGTCGACGCGCCGTCGATCCGCGACCTGGACGCGCTGCTCGACCGGATCGGCGCCATGGACGGCGTCGAGCGGACATCGTCCTCGATCATACTGTCAACACGCATCGACCGATAAACGCCTGTCGCGAGCCGGCGGCGTCCCTCTGGCAAGCCTCAAGATTACCGATTTGTAATGACGCGGCAAACCGCCAGTATGGTTGTGCGAGCAGAGTCCCCGAATCGCGCCGGCTGCTCCGCATGTCGGTGCCGGTGGTTTGAGGGGGTTCTTTCTACAGATGCTGCGTCCCGGTCATCCCGTTTGCTTCGTTCCGCCTCAGGCCGCTGCGGTCCTCCACCCGCCCATGCGGCGGCGCGCTGCAATTGCCCGCCCGCGCGCCGAGCGGACCCGGTAGCGTCCAATGCAAGCCGTTCAGTCCTGGGCACGTGGCTCGGCCGCTACGCCGTCGGCGCGCGAGCCGACCGACTTGTTGACATCCCCGGCCCTTCAAGCCGCTTTGCTGATCGCGGCGTTCCTGGTGCTGCGGCTTGCGCTTGCCGCGGTCATCCCGCTGTCGATCGACGAAGCCTACGCCGTGGTGGTGTCGCGCAGCCATTCGCTTTCCTATTTCGACCACCCGCCGCTCGGCTTCGCGCTCGCCCGGCTGATGGCGGACGCCACGGGGTGCGAATGCCGCTTCGCGGTGAGGCTGCCCTATGTGCTGCTCGGTTCGCTGTCGGCGCTGCTGCTGTTCGACCTGACCCGGCAGGCCTATGGCGCGGTCGCGGCATTCTGGGCCGTCGCCTGGTATAGCGTGGCGCCGTTCTTCCTGATCTCGGCTGGCCACTTCGTCGTCCCCGACGGACCGCTCGATTTCTTCCTGCTGGCAAGCGCCTGGTTCGTCGCCCCGATGCTTCTCGGCGGCGCGACAAGCGATGCCTTGCCGCGCTGGATCGCAGGCGGGCTGGCGCTCGGCCTCGCCATGATGTCGAAATACCAGGCCGGTCTGTTCGCGATCTCGGCCCTCCTGGTGCTGCTTCTGACGAAGCCCGGGCGGTCCCAACTGCGGACGGCCGGACCCTGGGTGGCCGCGGCGATTGCGGCGCTCGGTCTCTTGCCGGTGCTCGTCTGGAACATGCGCCATGGCTGGATCTCGCTGGCGTTCCAGTCCGGCCGGGGCATGGCGAATGAAGGTCACTTGCTGCACCCGGCAAATTTCGGGATCACCCTGCTTGGCCAGGCGGGCTATGTCTGGCCGCCGATCTGGCTGATCGCCATGATCTGCCTGTGGCGCGCGGCAAGGTCGCCCGGCTTGCCCGCCGACCGGTTCTTCCTGCTGATCGCCGCGCTGCCGGTCCTCTTCTTCGATGCGACCGCGCTGCTCAGCTCGCATTCGCTGCCGCATTGGTCGATGAGCGGCTTCCTGTTCACATTTCCGCTGGTCGGGCAGTGGTGCAGCGACTTCTCGCAACGCCGCCCGGCGCGGCTCAACGCATCCTTTGCCGTCGCCGCGATTGTCGTCCCGCTGTTGGCAATAGGGTTCGCCCTGCAGTCAACGACCGGCGCCTTCACCCGGCCTTTCTTCGAGCGGGCGCCGAAATTCGACGTCAACTGGCAGATCGTGGACTGGTCGGCGCTGTCCGGCCTGCTCGAGGCCAGCCAGATCAAGGATCCCGGCGTCTTCGCCGTGGCGCCGAACTGGATGCAGGGCGCGCGTGTCGGACACGCCCTTGGGCCGGACGTGCCGATAGAAGTGTTGCCCGGCGATCCGCGTCACTTCCAGTTCATGGACGACGCCCGGCTGCACAGGTTCGGCAATGGTTTCCTCATCGCCGCCTTGAACCCCGCCGACGAAGCCGCCAGCGAAAAGGCCTATCGCGACAGCCTCACAGGTCTGTTCGAGGCCAGCGGTCCGGCGCGCCATGTCAGCCAGCGCATAGCGGGATTTCCGGTTTTCGACATCCTCATCCTCCCGGTCAAACGGACCAGCATGGCGCCAGCACAGCTTCCGGACAAAGCGACCAGCCAGACCAGCGGTGGGACGCAGCCATGAACCAGGCGGCATATCCGGCGCATCTCGACGCCAGCGACGTGACCAACGACTTTTCCGTCGGGGCGCGAGGGTATCGGAGCGCGGAACTCACCATCGTCGTCCCGACGCTGAACGAGCGGGCCAACATCGCGCTCCTGGTCGCCCGGTTGCGCGACGCGTTGCAAGGCATCGACTGGGAGGTCGTCTTCGTCGACGACGACTCCAGGGACGGCACGATAGCGGCGATCCGCGAAATCGCCGCGCGCGATCATCGCGTGCGGGGCATCAGGCGCATCACCCGCCGCGGCCTTGCCGGCGCCTGCCTCGAAGGCATCCTGTCGAGTTCGGCGCCGGTGGTGGCGGTCATGGACGGCGACCTCCAGCACGACGAGACGCGCCTGGCGGCTATGTTCGACATCATGCGCGGCGGCGAGACCGACATGGTCATCGCCAGCCGCTACCAGGAATCAGGCAGTGCC
>JBFLWR010000487.1:0-11864 GCA_040755925.1 Pseudomonadota bacterium | reverse complement strand
TGGCATATGAACCGGCGTACCCGCGGCGACACCGAGCTCGCATTCGAGTTCTTCGAGAAGGCCTACCAGGAAGATCCGAATTCGAGCGCCGTGCTGAACGAGATGGCTTGGTGGTATTTCTGGCGGGCGTGGCTGCGTTTCGGCGACAGCGACGATCTGGAGAAGGTCGAGGCATTCGCGCGCAAGGCGCTTCTGATGGACAGCCTTGATGCCCGCCCGCATGCCTATCTCGGCGCCGCCGATATCATGCGCGGCCAGCCGGCACTGGCGGTCGAGCACCTCGAAGAGGCGATCCATATCAATCCGAGTTTCGCCTTCGCGCGCTCCGCCATGGGCAGCGCGCGCCTGCTGCTCGGGGACGCGACCGGAGCGATACCGTTCTTCCTCGATACCGAAAGGTTGAGCCCGTTCGACCTCTATCGATTCCACAATCTGGGTGAACTTGCCGCCGCCTATTGTTTCGTGGAGGACTGGCCAGCCGCGATCGCCACGGCCGAACGTTCGCTCAACCTGTCGCCTGGCTATTTCTATGCGAGGTTCCTGAAAATAGGCGCCCTGACGAGAAGCGGCCGCAATGACGAGGCAGCGCGGGAACTCGCCATTTTCACGACCAGACATCCCGACTTCTCCGAGCAGAGGATCCGCTGGATACCGTTCGTCGACGCGGCGAAGAACAATTTCCTGATCGCCAATTTCGACCGGGCCAAGTCCTTTGCTTGACCATTTTCGGGGGACACGAACGACTGTGAGCGAATTCACATACGCCGGACCATTGCAAACCTAGGCCATGAGGTTGCCGGCGACACAATGACGTGTACAGCCGGGGGGCTCGAACGCGCATGATCAAGTTGAAGTATTTCGATGCAGTCCGCGCGGCCCAGAAGGCCCAGCGTCCGGTCGCCGACATGCCGCCATTCGACATCGACCGGCTACGGTCCAAGGGCGGTATCGCCGCCTGGATCGCCGGCGCCCTTCTCGGGGATCCGCGCTGGCTGCTCTCTTTGCTGCGCCGTTTCTGGCCGAACCTTGGATTCGGCAATTTCCTGCTCGTCACCAAGGGCGCCGATGTGCGCGACATACTTGAGCGCGGCGACGAGTTCGAAACGCCCTACGGGCCGGAAATGACGGAACTGGCCAGGGGATCGAACTTCATCCTCGGCATGCAGGACGGGGCGGCGTACAGGCAGATGAAGTCGGCGGTACTGAGCGCGTTCCCGCCAGCGGAAGTCGAAGCCACCGTCAGGCCGATCGCCGAGCGTCATTCGCGCGACATCATGACCCGCGCCAGCCCCGGGTTCGACGCCATCGCCGGATTGATGAAGATCGTGCCGGTGCGCATCTGCCGCGACTATTTCGGCCTCGAAATCGACGACGAGACCGAGTTCGCCGACTGGTCGATAGCGCTGAGCGCGCTGTTCTTTTCCGATCCGCTGGCGAGCCCCACCACACGCCAGCTCGCGGTCGTCGGCGGCGACCGCCTCATCAAAGTCATCGATCGCTCGATTGCCGCGGTCAGGGAGCGGGCAGGGAAGGATGAGCGGCCGCTGGCGCGCCTCGTCGCGTTCATGGACCAGGGGCGCCTGTCGCTGCCCGACATCCATTCCATCATGCTAGGGATGGTGGCCGGGTTTGTGCCGACCAATTTGTTGGCCGGCGGCAATTGCCTGGATGTTATCCTGTTGCGATCCGATGCCCGGCAGGCCGTCGACGCGGCGATCGCCGCCTGCGACACCGCGAAGCTGGATCGGGCGATCCTGGAATCCATGCGCTTCAAGCCGATCTGGGTCGGTCCATGGCGCTACACGACGCGCGATGCCACCATCGGCAAGGGCACGCGCCGCGAGCGGCTGGTGAAAGCCGGGACGGTGGTGATGCCGGCGACGCTCTCGGCGATGTTCGATCCGGAGATCGTGCAAAGGCCGAACGAGTTCGACACCTCGCGCCCGCACCGCGATTACATGGTTTTCGGCCATGGCATTCATCTGTGCATAGGCGCCGAGATCGCGCGGATCCAGATCGGCGAGAGCCTGCGCGCCCTGTTGAGCAAGCCCAAGCTCGGTCGCATGCCCGGCAAGGCCGGCAAGATGGTCAATGTCGGCGCCTACCCGGCGAACCTCATGGTGGACTTCGAACGGCCGAAGCTGTGCAGCACCGTCGAGCAAGCGATGGTGACGGTTGTGTGCCCGATCACCCGCGCGGTGCCGCTTGACGCTGTGCGCGACAAGGTTGCCGCGCTCGGCAATCCCGCGATCGACGAACTTGGCGACGCGCTCGACAAGGCCGGCACCGTTCATTTCACCAGCCTGGCTGTCGCCGCCACCGGAACGGACGAGAAATCCGGTACCGAGACCGGGGCGCTCGTATTCGAGATGTCGGGCGATGGCACCGCCGACGATGTCATCGGCGCCATAGCACTTGCCATCGGCCATCGGCTGAGGCCGATCTTCAGGGATGTTTGCGGCCTTAATGATGGCGGCTCGCTCGAGGATTTCCTGAAGAAGCACTATATCGAGATATCGCCGTCTTTCGGCAGCGCGGCAGGGTTGGTCTTTTGCGGGACGCCAGGCCACTCCGTGCAGCGTATCCTGGCCGAGGCCGAGCTTGCCGATGTGGTGCGCGCTATCGTCGAACGGCCACGCGAGGGCATCGGCAACGCTCCCCAGGTTCTCGACGAGGCGCGCCGACACGTTCGCTCGCTGGGAACATTCGGTTGGTCGTTCGAGCCGGCCGAAAGTCTGCTCGAAAAGCCGCCGGGGAGTTTGCTGCGCGCCATCGGGACGACCCTGCTAGCGCCGCCGGTGCTGGCGACCTTGGCGGTGGTCTGGGCCGCCTTTTGGTACATGACCTACCGCGTGGTGTTCGAGAGGCCCATCGACATCGGCTCGAACGAAATCTCCTTCACCGCCATTGCCGTCGCGCTCACGTCGCTTCTGCTATCGGCACTTGGAGTGGTCGCGGTAGCGGCGTTGATCGTTGGCATCTGCTTCTGGATGCTGCGGCGGCTCGAGGACAAGGACCTGCCGGAAAGCGCGTCAGTCGATATATCCACCCTGAACGAGATTCTCGCCAGGGAGGACCGCGTGGCGCAGAACAATCTGACCGCGATCTCGACGATGAAGGCTGGCAGACTGAGGCGCCTGGCGATCAGATTATCCTTCTACCTGATCTCCATATCGGCCCAGAAAGTGTTCAAGCCGGGCTTTCTCGCCACCATCAACACGATCCACTTCGCCCGCTGGGTGCTGCTCCCCGGCACTGACAAGCTGATGTTCTTCTCCAACTACGGCGGCAGTTGGGAAAGCTACCTCGAGGATTTCATCGCCAAGGCCGCCGCCGGCCTGACGGGCGTATGGAGCAACACCGAGGGCTATCCCCGCACGCAGTGGCTCTTCCTCGACGGCGCGCGCGATGGGGACCGATTCAAGCGCTGGGCGCGACGCCAGCAGGTGCCGACGCTGTTCTGGTACTCGGCGTATCCCCATCTCAACACCACGCGCATACGCATCAATTCCAGGATCAGGCGCGGCATCGCTTCCGCCGTCGGCAACCAGGCGCGCGACTGGCTCAGCCTGTTCGGCTCGCTTCCGCGCCCGGTGAACGAAACGACCGCCATCCAGAAAACGGGCTCGTTGCTTACCAGCGTCAGTTCCGCCTTTCCGCCGCCGCTCGAGCAGCAACTGGAAACCGGTGAGATCCAGTCCATCTTCTTCGGCCCGTTCGGACCGCTTGGCTACGCGCACATGATCGCCATCCGGGTGCCGGAAGAATTGCCGGCGTCCAAACGGAAAGCCTGGCTCGATTTCGTCATCGAACAGACGAGCTTCGGCGAAGGCAAACCTGCCGGGCGAGCCATGACGGTCGGCTTCGGTCCGGGCGGCCTTCGGCAACTTGGGCTCGGAGAAGGGGTGGACGACGATCCGATGAGCACATTTCCGGTCGCCTTCCGCCATGGCATGGGCGATCCCGGGCGAGGGCGCATCCTGGACGACCAGGGGCTCGACGCACCCGACAAATGGGAGTGGGGTTCGCAGCGAACGCCGGTGGACGCGGTCGTCGTCTGCTATGCCGAAGACCCGGAAAGGCTGGGGGCGGAGGTCGCCACACTAAAACGGAAGACGACCGGCGCGGGCATGAAGATCGTCGCGGAACTGCCGCTCGCCGTAAACCGGAGTCCGCCGGCAGCGGCCGCGGAACCCTCGAGCGCCAAACGTGACGGCAAGTCGGCCCGCCAGACTGCTTATGAGCATTTCGGGTTCGCCGACGGGATTTCGCAGCCGATCGTTCGGGGCACGATGCGCGCCAATATGGGCGCCGCTCCGATGCATCTGGTCGCGCCCGGCGAATTCCTGTTCGGCTATCGCGACGAACACGGCTTCTATCCGTCCTCGCCCTCGGTAAGCGCATCACGCGATCGCAACGGGATTCTCTCGCAGGTGCGTCGCAGCCGGCTGATTCCCGGCTTGCCTCCTCCGCCACGGGATTTCGGTCGCAACGGCTCATTCCTGGTCGTTCGACAGTTCGAGCAGCATGTCGACACGTTCAACGACTACTGCAAAGCTGCGGCGGCGCAGGTCGCGGGCGAAAGCGGGCCGCAATCCGCCACACCGGACTGGGTCGCCGCCAAGATGCTCGGTCGCTGGCAGAACGGCAGCTCGCTGGTGCGCAACCCGGATCGCCCAGGGCGCGCCATTGACAATGACTTCGCCAGCGGCGCCGAGGATCCACAGGGGCACCGCTGCCCGCTCGGCGCCCATATACGCCGTTCCAACCCGCGCGATTCACTCGGCGAGGACCGCGAAACGCAAATCAATATCGGTAAGCGCCACCGCATCCTGCGTGTCGGGCGAACCTACGAGAAGAAGGACAAGAGCGGTAAGGTCGAGAAGGGGCTGCTGTTCATGTGCCTCAACGCCGACATCGAGCGCCAATATGAATTCATCCAGCAGACCTGGGTCTCGTCTAACTCGTTCCAAGGCCTTGTTGACGAAAAAGATCCGACGATAGGCTCTCGCGACGGCGGCAACCGGTTCTCGATACCGTCCTGGGAAAAGGTGACGGTGCTGAGGAACATGCCGCAATTCGTCACCACGAAGGGCGGTGGCTATTTCTTCATGCCGAGCCGGTCCGCGTTGCGCTACCTGATTTCGAGGCTCTGATTCGGACCGGGAACCTGTCAGTCGTCGTCCTGCGATTCGGCGATGTGGTTGAGCGCGGCGGCGTTGGTGACGCGCAAGCCGCCGCGCTTGATGGCGATCATCTGCCGGCCGCGCCAGTCGTTGAGCGTCTTGTTGACCGACTCTCGCGTCGCGCCGAGGAATTCGCCGAGCTCCGACTGGGAGATCGGGATCCAGCCTGCGGGATCGGCCATGACCCCGCTCAGGAATACCAGCCGCTTCGCCAGCCTTGCTTCGATACCGAAGAAGGCCTGGTCGCCGAGTTCGCCGCTGACCCACCGCAACCTCGCACACAACAACTCGATCATCGCGCGCGCAAGCGGTGGATTTTTCTCAATACGATCAAAGAGTTGAGCCCTGCTCAGCGAGACCAGCTCGCACGCCGTCAGACAAATCGCGGTGGCCGTCCGCGGGCGCCCGTCAAGGGCGCCGATTTCGCCGACGAGGCTGCGCGAGAGCTCGATGTTGGCCACCAGTTTCTGGCCGCCCGGCGAATAGATCGAGATCTCGACGGTGCCGTTCATCACGCCGTAGATGCGGTCCGAGGCATCCTCCTGGACGAACAGATGTTGGCCAGCGGCGCAGCGCTCCACCTTGCAACCGGCAAAAAGCAGGTCGAACTGGCGCGGATCAATCCGCGCCAGGCGCGGCAGGAGATCATTGCCGTCGGTCGCGCTGGCTGGTGACATTGTGCGGTTCCGCCTTTCGTTAGGCGGAAATTGTAAGATAAGTGCGTGTTCGATCAAGGCTCAGTCTCCTTTCTCAGTGGCAATCCCCGCGCGACGGCTGTTGGCGAAAGTTCGGAGCAAAACGGCTCCGGTTGAACTTGGATAGCCGACAAACTTCCATCGCGACGAGAAGATTCCGGGCTCACTGGCGGGTGGACCGATCTTCGAACGCCGTCCACGCGCGTTGGAGGGAGGAAGCCTACGCGCGCAGACGGCAAACCTAAATGGCTAGGTGATCGAAATGCCCTTGACGAGATTCCCCCGGACCGGACGCTTGCAATTGGTCCATAAGGCAGGGGGATCAATGCTTCCGGTCCAATACCTGCGCGCAAAAGCCGGTCGCAGTATGTGAAGGCGCTCACACGGAAGCGTAGTGTGACAACCGCTGGGGAGCCCTCCAAGGGATTCGGCCGATACCGCTGCCATCAATGTTGTCCAATCGCGCCGGTTGCCGGTGCTCGAAAACCGATCTAATGAACGCACGGCTGATGAGGGCGGCCGTCAGGCTCGTTTCGAGGGATTGTCCCATGCCGGACCAGTTCTCGCGCGTTGTCGCGTTCCTTGCCGCCGTGGCGGCCCTGCTGTGCGCGGGGTTCCATTTTCACCAGGGCGACATCGTAGCCACGCTTTATTTCATGACCAGCGCGATACTGGTCACGGCAGTCACGCATTTGAGCGTTCGCAAGGGGTTGATCTAGGACGCGGCCGATGTTGAACACATCGGCCTCCGCGCCACGCTTGGCAACAAAATCCTGGAAACGTGGCACCCAACTCAGGAGTTGGATGGTGGGCGATGCAGGGATTGAACCTGCGACCCCACCCGTGTGAAGGGTGTGCTCTCCCGCTGAGCTAATCGCCCGCTCACTGGCCCGAAGGCCGAAGCGAGCCGCGATATAAGGGAGGCAGGTGTGCGAAGTCAAGGCGATGCGCGGACGTTATTCCGCGGACCGATTTCGGACCGTGCCGGTGCCCGCGCTCAGCCTGCGGCGGCGATCAGCCGTTCCGCCAGATCCGGCGTCAGCGTATCGAAGTGCGAGATGACCAGGGTGGGTTCGAATTCGCGTACGTGGCGCTCGGTGTAGCCGAAATCGACGGCCACCACCGGAATGCCGGCAGCCTTCGCGGTGTCGATGTCGGTCTGCGAATCGCCGACCATAAGGGCGTTGTGCGGATCGCCGCCTGCCTTTCTTATCGTTTCGGTGAGGTGGCGTGGGTCCGGCTTGCGGAACGCGAACGTGTCCTGGCCGCAGATCGCCGAAAAATAGCTGGTCATGTCGAGCGCCTCGATCAGCGCAATCGAATTCGCTTCATACTTGTTGGTGCAGACCGCCAGGAGATAGCCGGCGGCCTGGAACCGGTCGAGCGCCGTGATGACGCCGGGGTAGGGGCGCGACTTGCCCGGGATGTTGAGCGTGTAGTGATCGAGAAAGAGCTTCAGCAGCCGGTCGTGCTCATCCACCGCCAACGACTTCCGCTGCGCGGCATGCGCACGCTCGATCATGACGCGACCGCCCTGGCCGACGAAGCGTTTGAATCCCGCCTCGTCCACAGCCGCCAGCTCGCTTGCCGCCAGGCTGTGGTTGAGACTGTCGAGCAAGTCGGGCGCCGTATCGATCAGCGTCCCGTCGAGGTCGAACACGATGATCGGTCGGGTCATGGCCAGTCCTGCAGCGATTGAGTTGCCGCAGGCGATACAGGCTGCGCACCGTCCAGGCAAGGCGGCTTAACCAGTCCACAGCAGAGCCTTTGACGAGGCAGGCAAAAATGCTAGGAGGCGCGCGAAACCAAGCGAAATCGGGGCTCCGGATGGATGCGAGGCAGTTGAAGGTCGAGGCCGCGCGGGCGGCGCTTGCCCATGTCGGCGACGGCATGCGGCTGGGCATCGGCACCGGCACCACGGCCGAGGAATTCGTGCGGCTGCTGGCCGAGAAGGTGGCGACCGGCCTCAGGATCGTCGGCGTGCCGACTTCGGAGCGCACGGCGGCACTTTGCCGCGAGCTTGGCGTGCCGCTCTCGACGCTGGAAGAAACGCCCGAACTCGACCTCACGGTCGATGGCGCCGACGAGGTCGATCCGGAGCTGACCCTGATCAAGGGTGGCGGTGGCGCGCTTCTGCGCGAAAAGATCGTCGCCGCCGCCTCCGGGCGCATGATCGTCATTGCCGACCGGTCCAAGATGGTCGAGACGCTCGGCCGTTTCCCGCTGCCGATCGAGGTCAACAAATTCGGCTTGCGCGCCACCGAAATCGCTGTCGGCGCGGCTGCGGCAAGCCTTGGTCTTTCAGGCCCCATTACATTGAGGATGACGGGAAGCCAGCCATTTGTTACAGACGGCGGCCATTTTATCCTCGATGCATCTTTTGGCCGCATTCCGGATACAAGAGCGCTTTCGAATGCTCTCCATGCCATTCCAGGCGTTGTCGAGCACGGTCTTTTCATCGGGCTGGCGTCAACGGCCATCATCGCCGGCGGCGACGGTATCCAAACCGTCCATGCCGCCCGAAAACCAGGGAGTTCTATCGACCATGATGTTGCATAAACGGGTTCGCCGCCTTTCGACCATTCTGGCGGCCTCGGCCGTCCTTGCGCTGTCCTCGCCTGCGTTTTCGCAGGACGTCACCGAATCGCATCTCAAGGCAGCGCGCGCCGCTGTGGCGGCAATCCACGCGACCGACCCGTTCGATAGCATCCTGCCGCAGGCGGCGGCGGCGCTCGAGCAGCAACTGATCCAGAAGAACCCGGACATGCAGGAGCTGATCGGCAAGACCATCACCGAAAAGGCGATGGCGATGGCGTCGCGTCGCGCCGATCTCGAGAAGGAGGCGGCTCTCGCCTACGCCAAGGTATTCTCGGAAAAAGACCTCAACGACATCGCGACCTTCTACAATTCCGATGCCGGCAAGAAGCTGCTCGACAACGGCCCGGCCGTGACGCGCGACCTCGTGAAGGCCGCCGACATCTGGCAGAACGGCATTGCTCGCGATCTCGCCCAGCAGGTCGGCGAAACGCTCGCCGCCGCCGCCAAGGCCGCGGCGCCGGCCACGCCGGCTCCGGCGCCCGGCGCCACCGCCCCGGCCGACAACGCGGCGCCCGCCGACAACGCGGCCCCGGCCGACAATTCAGCGCCGGCGGACGATTCGCAGAACTGATCCGTTTCACCCGGCTCACAGCCGCTGGACCAGAAAAGCCCGGGTTTCCCGGGCTTTTCTTTTGCTGCTTTGCAGCCTACCTCTGGCACGAACATCCTCTCGCCGCAGGAGCCCAACCGATGGCCGGTTACGACTATGATCTCTTCGTCATCGGCGGTGGCTCGGGCGGCGTAAGGGCTGCGCGTGTCGCGGCGGCTCTCGGCAAGCGCGTCGCCATCGCCGAGGAATATCGCTTCGGCGGCACCTGCGTCATTCGTGGTTGCGTGCCGAAGAAGCTCTACGTCTATGCCTCACAGTTCCCTGAGCATTTCGCCGACGCCGCCGGCTATGGCTGGACCGTTCCAGAGGCCAGTTTCGACTGGCCGACGCTGGTTGCCAACAAGGACAAGGAGATCGCCCGGCTCGAGGCGATCTACAAGAGGAACGTCGAGGGCGCGGGCGGCGAGACATTCCATTCACGCGCGATGGTTGTCGATCGCCATCAGGTGTATCTGATCGCGGAGGATCGCACCGTCAGCGCCGATCAGATACTGATCGCAACCGGCGGCAGGCCAGCGCCGCATCCGGCGCTGGACGGTCATGAGCATTGCATCTTCTCCAACGAGGTGTTCGACCTCAAGCAACTGCCGAAGGCGATCATGATCGAAGGTGGCGGCTATATCGCCGTCGAATTCGCCAATATCTTCCATGGGTTGGGGGTAGACACCACGCTGGTCTATCGCGGCCAGGAGATACTGTCGCGCTTCGACATGGATCTGCGCCGTTTGCTGCACGAAACCATGGGGAAGAAGGGGATCAGGATACTTTGTCCCTCGGTCTCGCAACGGGTGAACAAGAACGCGAGCGGACGCCTCGACGTTTCGCTATCGAGCGGCCAGACGCTGACGGTCGACCAGGTCATGCTGGCCATAGGGCGTATCCCGAACACCGAGAACATGGGGCTCGAAGGCGTCGGCGTGGAACTCGGCAAGACAGGCGCGATCGTTGTGGACGAATACTCCCGCACCAGCATCGACAACATCTGGGCGATTGGCGACGTCACCCACCGCGTGCAGCTGACGCCGGTGGCGATCCACGAGGCGATGTGCTTTATCGAGACGGCCTTCAAGGGCAATCCGACCAGCCCCGATCACGACACCATTCCAACCGCGGTGTTCTCGCAGCCGGAGATCGGCACGGTGGGCCTGTCGGAGGACGATGCGGTCAAGCGCTTCGCCGACATCGAGGTCTATCGCGCCTCCTTCCGGCCAATGCGGCACACACTGTCGGGCCGCGACGAGAAGATGCTGATGAAGCTGGTGGTCGACGGCGCATCGCGAAAGGTGCTCGGCGCCCATGTTCTGGGACCCGATGCCGGCGAGATGGCGCAGCTCCTCGGCATTCCGCTGAAGGCGGGGCTGACCAAGGACGATTTCGACCGCACCATGGCAGTTCATCCGACCGCGGCGGAGGAGCTCGTCACCATGTACAAGCCGACCTATCGGGTGAAGAACGGCGAGCGCGTCTGAGCAGGTGTGAGGAGGCCGCCGCCGGCTCTGCCGGCGACGGAGAAGGTCAAAGCAGTGTGCCGCGCAGGATTATCAGCGCCACCGAGAAGTAGATCACCAGGCCGGTGACGTCGACGAGCGTGGCGACGAAAGGCGCTGAGGCGCTCGCCGGGTCGAAGCCGACGCGTTTCAGCGCAAAGGGCAGCATCGACCCCGACAGCGAGCCAAAAGTGACGATGCCGACCAGGGCCCCGCCGACGGTTGCGGCGATCAGCACCCAGTGCGGGCCGTAGTCGTAGAAACCGAAATACTGCCAGAGCGCGATGCGGCAGATGCCGACCACGCCGAGGATAGCACCAAGCACCAGCCCGGTGGGCAGTTCACGCAACGCCACGCGCCACCAGTCGCGAAGGCCGATCTCGCGCAGCGCCAGGGCGCGGATGACAAGGGAGGTCGCCTGCGAGCCGGAATTGCCGCCGGAGCTCATGATCAACGGAATGAACAGGGTGAGCACGATCGCCTTCTCCAGTTCGCTCTCGTAGCTCTGCATGGCGTTGGCGGTTAGCATCTCGCTGAGGAACAGCGCGCAGAGCCAGCCGGCGCGCTTCTGGATCATGGCGAGGAACCCCATTTTCATATAGGGCTCGTCAAGGGCCTCCATGCCGCCAAAACGGTGCACATCCTCCGTCGTCTCCTCGACTATGGAGTCGATGATGTCGTCGACGGTGACGATGCCGAGGACCTTGCCATGGTCGACGACCGGCAACGCGAGCAGATCGTATTTGGAGATGGTCTGGGCGAGGGTTTCACGATCCGTCAACGGCGTCACCGTCACCGGCGTGCGATCTGGCGCTACCGACAGGATAGGATCGTCCGGCTCACCGGTGATGAGGCGGCGCAGCCCGGTCGCGCGCAGCAGAAGGTTCGTCTCCGGATCGGTGATATAGATGGCGTAGACCGTCTCGCGGGTCCGCTCGACCTTGCGGATGTAGTCGAGCGTGCGGCCGACGGTCCAGTCCGAAGGCACGCTGACGAACTCCGTGGTCATGATCGAGGCGGCGCTGCCTTCAGGATAGCCGAGAATGGAAAGCAGCGTCGCGCGCAGCGAAGGCGTCAGCGCGCCGAGCAGTTCGGAGCGGGCCGGCTCGTCGAGCTCGCGCAGGATGTCGGCCGCGCGGTCCACCGACATGGCGGTGAGCAGCTTGCTCGCCTTGGCGCGGGGCAGGGACTCGGCCAGTTCCGGAGCGCTTTCCAGCTCCGGTTGGTCGAAGATTTCGACCAACCGCTCGAACGGCACCTCGCAGAGCAGTTCGGTAGCTGTTTCGCG
>JBFLWR010000486.1:0-47005 GCA_040755925.1 Pseudomonadota bacterium | reverse complement strand
AGAAGGTTTCGCCATGCCCCGTATCATCAAGCACCCGGAACTGAGGCGCGAAGAACTTCTGGACCATGCCCAGGCCCTGTTCCTGACGCAGGGCTACGACAAAGCGAGCCTCAACGACGTGATCGCCGCGGCCGGCTTCTCGAAAGGCGCCTTCTATCACTACTTTCCCTCCAAGGAGGCGCTCCTTGAAGCACTGGCGGAACGCTTCGCGCGACAGGCGCTTGCCGGTGTCCAAAATGTGCTCGATGACCCGGACCTCGATCCGCTCGGCCGCCTGAACGCGCTGCTCGCGCAAACGCGGCAGGCCAAGATCGAGACCGCGCCGCAAGCCTGGGCGCTGTTCGAGACGCTGTTCCGGCCGGAAAACCTGGTGCTCTTCCATCGCATAAACCAGGCCGCCAGCGCGTCCTTCTCGCCGTTGCTGGTCGGGATCATCAGGCAAGGCGTCGCGGACGGCACGTTCCGGACGTTCGACCCGGAAGGTGTCGCCGACATCGTCATGCAGTTCGGCATGGCCACGCACGATGTCGTCGCCAGGGCGATCGCCGGCGGCAGCGACGCCGATATGGACATTGCCATAGAGGCCCTGGAGAAGCGTGTCCGGCTCTACGAGATCGCGCTCGACCGCATCCTCGGCCTGCCGGACGGCAGCATCCGGATCGGCGAGCCAGGCTACATACGGGCCGTCATGACGGCCCGTGCCAAGGCAATTCCGGGAAAGGTGTGAACGGTTTCCCCCAGAATTGCTCTAATCCTTCCCCCAGCGCGGCCGCCGCATCGAAAAAATCTCGCTGATGCTGGCATAGTCCATGTAACCCAGCCGGCTGACATTGCCCGCCATGGTGATATTGAAGAGGCCGTCCTTGAGGTAGGCGTCGTCGATATGGACGCCGACCACCTCGCCGGCGACCACCACGGCGCTGGTTTCGGTGCCGTCGAGCGCCCGCGGCCGCAGGATTTCAGTCACCCGGCATTCCAGCGCCGCCGGCGCCTCCGCCACGCGCGGCGGCGCCACCATGCGCGAGGGCGCCATGGCGAGACCGGCATAGTCGAACTCGTTGACGCCGCGCGGCGCATCGACGGCCGTGCGGTTCATTTTTTCCGCCAGCTCACGGCTGACGAGATTGGCGACGAACTCGCCGGTCTCCGCGGCGACCGCGGCATTATCCTTCTGCCCCTCGGATGAGAACCAGACGATGAAGGGGCGTGTGGAAAAGGCATTAAAGAAGGAATAGGGAGCAAGGTTGACCTTGCCTTCCCCGTCGACGGTCGAGATCCAGCCGATCGGCCGGGGCGCCACGATCGCCTTCGCCGGATCGTGCGGCAGCCCGTGCCCTTTCGAGGGTTCGTAGAACATCTTATCCGGCCCAAGATCCAGTGTAATCGGCGTAGAGTTTTGTCGGGTCAGGCCGCGGCCGCTCAGGCGCCGGCCCCTGGTAGGAGCCTATATGGACGAAACCGATCACGCGCTCCTGCGGCGACAACCCGAGGATCGCCCTGCCCTCCGCCACGTCCGAGTACCAGTTGCTGATCATGTTGGTGCCATAGCCCAGCGCATTGGCCGCGATCATCAGATTCATAGCCGCCATGCCGCCGGACAGGAACATCTCCCATTGCGGGATCTTCGGGCTTTCCTTCGGCACCGATACGACGCCGATCACCAGCGGCGCGCGCGAGAAGCGCGCCAGTTCCTGGTTGCGCCGGCCCTCGGGCAGCGGCCCTTCCCGCTGCTCGGCCAATGCCGCCAGCTTCTTGCCGATCTCGACGCGTGCCTCGCCCCGATAGAGGATGAAACGCCAGGGCTCGAGCCGGCCGTGGTCCGGCACTCGCGAGGCGGCCGCTATCATCGTGGCGATCTCCGAATCGCCCGGCGCCGGCTCCTTCAGGTCCGGGATCGGCGCGGAATTGCGAGTAAGCAGGAAGTCGATGATCGGCGACGCCATGGGCGCAAGTCTCCTGGAAGCATTCAATTTTGAGCTGAAGCGCGCCATCGGAGTGCCGGGCGGCTTGGGCGGGCGGCGCGAAGCGCCAGTAAAGAGCTGCCGACAAAGCGCCTTCAAACTCTTAGGCCTTGAAATTGCCACCACCTTGGGCTTCAACGCAAGGCATGTTTGAGGGGACTCTGCGCCTTTTCGTGCTCGGGCTTGTCGCAGCGCTGTTCGCTGTGCCGATTTCGTTCGCGCTGGCCCAGAACGCCAATGACGTCGGCGACCTCAAGCTTCCGGGAATTTCCAGCTATGCGACGCCGAAGGGCGAGAACTCGCTCGCGCTCGGCAATACCGGCGCCATCACGCTCTCGGCGCAACTGACCGACAAGGGCGCCGACATCACGCGCGGCATCGTCTGGCGCGTTTTCAAGCCCGAAGCCGGCCACGATGGCAAGCTGCCGATGGTGGCGTCGGCGCATGGCGGTACCGCTGTATTCCAACTCGAACCCGGCAGCTACCTTGTCCATGCCTCGTATGGCCGTGCCGGCGCTACCAAGCGCATCACCGTCGCGAAGGACGCACGGCGCGAGAACCTGGTCCTCGACGCGGGCGGGCTCGAACTCGACGCCGTGACCTCTGGCGGCGCTCGCATTCCGCCGAAGAAATTGCGCTTTTCTATCTATGACAGCCATGCGGAGGCCAATGGCGATCGGGCTTTGATCGCCCGCGATGTCGAGCCGAACACCGTGGTGCGGCTGAACGCCGGCACCTATCATGTCGTTTCGACCTATGGCGCGGTCAACGCAGTGATACGGTCCGACATCCGCGTCGAGGCCGGCAAGCTGACCGAAGCCACCGTCGAGCACCGGGCGGCCGAGATGACCATGAAGCTGGTGCGCGAGGCCGGCGGCGAGGCCATCGCCGACACCTCCTGGTCCCTGCTCAACGATTCCGGCGACCCCATCAAGGAAGCCGTCGGCGCCTTTGCCTCGATGGTGCTGGCCGAAGGCGACTACACCATCATCGCCAAGAACCGCGATCGCATCTACCAGAAGGATTTCACGGTGGTTGCCGGCCAGAACCAGGAAATCGAGGTCCTGGCCAACGAAACCTCCGCCATCGACCCGGAAGAAGGCGCGGACTGAGTGGCGTTTGCCCTCGCTAGTTGAAGTGATAGTTCAGGCCGATCTGCACGATCTGTTCGTGGTACTTCGCTGACGCGTTGAAGCTGATAGGCGCCGTCGCCGCCAAGCTGCTGAACGACCGCTCGCCGAGATCGACATAGAGATATTCGGCCTTCACGCTCCAGTTCGGCGCAAGCATCGTTTCAACGCCGGCGCCGGCCGCCCAGCCAAGGCGAACGCCGGAGGCGGTGTGATCGCCGCAGATGGTTGCGTCGACTATGCAGCCGCTGGTCACGTCAGTCTCGCTGTAGGTCAGGCTGGTTTCGCCAAACGCAAGACCACCCGTTGCAAAAACAAGCCATTGCGGATCGACGAGGTATCCCGCCCGTCCGCGCAGCGTTCCGAACCAGTCGACTTTCTTGCTCACGCCGGTTGCTGTCTCGTCAAATCCGTCGGGCGTCCGGTTTTCAGTATCGGACCCTTTTATGCCGGACGCCTGCAGGTCGGCTTCGACGCCAACAATCCAGCCGGAAGGCAGTTGCCAATTGTATCCGGCCTGGCCGCCCCCGATCGCACCGCGGGCAGACGGAGATATCGACGAAGGAAAAGCGCCCGCGGCATTGATGGCGTCCAGAAAACCCTGGAGTTCGGGAACATCGGTGCTTGGCGACAAGCCGACCTTGCCCGAATCCCAGCCATATCCAAAACTGGCTCCGGCGTAAGCGCCGTTCCACGACGGCCCTGCGTCGCCGGCTTGGGCCGAGCCCACAGCGAACCCGACGCCACCCAGGATCAGGCCCGTCAGCAAAAGAGTCTTGGCGATATTCATGACTTGGTTTCCCCACCCAAGCCTTGATAGCAAATGGCGCAACCTATAGCTGTGACCGTTTGGCTACAACCAAACCAATATTCGGCGGCATTAAAGCAACGACTAAAATATCGATTGTTGGGAATTGGCCTTATCAGTTCGTGGCAGCCCAGGGGCTGGAATCAGGCAGCCTTGCGCATCCGCTTTGGCAGGAACGGCACGCGCCCCCGTTGCGACGCAGGCTGCGCGAGGTCGAAGACACGGCGATAAAGGTGATCGAGCAGCGCCTTGCGGTCCCGTAGTGGCTCGAGGTCACTCCACTTCAGCACATCGCCGATACGGACCTCGATCGCTTTGCCCGACAGGCGCGCGAACTCTCGGATGAGCAGCGAGGTGCGGAGCGTCAGCGATGCCTTGCCGATGAACTTCGCCACGCGATTGTCGCGTTCGGCCATGTTCATCGGGCCGCTGACGAGATGGAACAGGCGGCCGTTCTGGCCGGAGAAATGCATTGGGATGACCGAGGCCTTGGCCTCCTGGACCAGCTTGGCCGGGAACATCTTCCACGGCAGATCGATAGCCCGGCCGAAGCCCTTCGGCGCCGTGGCGACACCGCCGGCCGGGAAGATGACGACGGTGACGCCTTCCTTAAGCAGCCGCACAGCTTCATGGCGAACCGCCATGTTGTTCTTCAGCGCTTCCTTGGTCTCGGAAAAATCGATCGGCAGCGAATAGGGCTCCATCTCGCGGATCCTGAGCAGATCCTTGTGGATCATGACCCGGAACGGCCGGCCAAGCTGCTCGACCAAGGACAGCACCGCGATGCCGTCGCCAATACCGAAAGGATGATTGGCGACGATCACGAGAGGCGTGTCCGGCAACGATGCTGGTGGCCACTGCACGGTGTTGCGGACCTTGACGTCGATAAGGTCCAGCATGCGGCTGAACACGCGATCGCCTGTCGGCACCACCTGGCGGCGCCAGAAATCGTAAAGCACGGCAAAACGGTCGCGGCCCGAAAGGCCCTCGACGGAATGGATGAACCAGCGCGTCAGCGCCGGTTGATGCGCGTTTGCGTAGGAGAGCTCGGGAAAGCGTCTTTCCCGCAGTTTCAGCTTGAGCATGATGGCTCGTTACCGGTTTGGCATGACAGGCGTATGAAAATGGCGGTGGACCAGCCACCGCCATTTTCGCAGAGTTTGAAATATCAGGCCGCGCGGCGCCGGCGGTCCGGCGAGATCGCCTCGTCGGCCAGCGATTTGACCGCGTCGGCGAGCGTGAGCGATTCCTGGTCGCGGGAACCGAGCCTCCGCATGTTGACCGTCTCCTCTTCCGCCTCACGCTTGCCGCAGACCAGGATCACCGGCACCTTGGCCAGGCTGTGCTCGCGCACCTTGTAGTTGATCTTCTCGTTGCGCAGATCGGCCTCGGCCAGCAGGCCAGCGGCTTTCAGCCGCTCGACGACCTTCCTGGCGTAGTCGTCTGCATCGGAAGTGATCGTTGCCACAACCACCTGCAGCGGCGCGAACCACAGCGGGAAGTGTCCGGAATAGTTCTCGATCAGGATGCCGAGGAAACGCTCCATCGAGCCGCATACCGCGCGATGCACCATGACCGGCTGCTTCTTCTCCGAATCCGAGCCGATGTAGAAGGCGCCGAAGCGCTCAGGCAGGTTGAAGTCGACCTGCGTGGTGCCGCACTGCCATTCGCGGCCGATGGCGTCCTTCAACACATATTCGAACTTCGGACCGTAGAAAGCGCCCTCGCCCGGATTGATCGAGGTCTTGATGCGATTGCCGGAGCGCGTGCGGATCGTATCCAGCACGTTGCTCATGATCGCCTCGGCATGGTCCCAGGCCGCGTCAGTGCCGACGCGCTTGTCGGGCCGTGTCGACAGCTTCACCGCGACGTCATCGAAGCCGAAATCGGCATAGGTCGAAAGGATCAGGTCGTTGATGCGCAGGCACTCGGCGGCGAGCTGCTCCTCGGTGCAGAAGATATGCGCGTCGTCCTGCGTGAAGCCGCGCACGCGCATCAGCCCATGCAGCGCGCCCGACGGCTCGTAGCGATGCACATTGCCGAATTCCGCAAGCTTGACGGGCAACTCACGATAAGATTTCAACCCATGCTTGAATATCTGGACGTGACCCGGGCAGTTCATCGGCTTGAGCGCGAAGACCCGGTCGTCATCCGTATCGTCGCCCGCGACAGTCACCTTAAACATGGCGTCGCGATACCAGCCCCAGTGTCCAGAGGTTTCCCAAAGGCTCTTGTCCAGCACCTGCGGCGCGTTGACTTCCTGATAGCCGTGCTCGTCGAGGCGGCGGCGCATATAGTTGATCAGGTTCTGCACCATCTTCCAGCCCTTGGCGTGCCAGAAGACGACGCCCGGTCCCTCCTCCTGGAAATGGAACAGGTCCATCTCGCGGCCGAGCTTGCGGTGGTCGCGCTTTTCAGCCTCTTCCAGCAGCGTCTGATAGGCATCGAGTTGCGCCTGGTCGGCCCAGGCCGTGCCGTAGATGCGTGTCAGCATCGGATTGTTGGAATCGCCGCGCCAATAAGCGCCGGCCACCTTCATCAGCTTGAAGGCGTTGCCGATCTGCCCGGTCGATGCCATGTGCGGACCGCGGCAGAGGTCGAACCAGTCGCCCTGCGCATAAATCTTGAGATCCTGATCCTCCGGGATGGCGTCGATCAGTTCGAGCTTGTAGCGCTCGCCCTTGTCGGCAAAGACCTTCTTCGCCTTCTCGCGCGACCAGACTTCCTTGGTGAACGGCTTGTTGCGCGCGATGATCTCACGCATCTTCTTCTCGATCACCGGAAAATCGTCCGGCGTGAACGGCTCGTTGCGGGCGAAGTCGTAGTAGAAGCCGTTCTCGATGACCGGCCCGATGGTCACCTGCGTTCCCGGCCACAGCTCCTGCACGGCCTCGGCCAGCACGTGGGCCGTGTCGTGACGGATGAGTTCCAGCGCGCGCGGGTCGTCACGGGTGACGATCTCGACCTTGCCGGACTTGCCGAGCGGATCGGAAAGGTCGCGCAAGGTGCCGTCCAGGCTATAGGCCACGGCCTTCTTGGCCAGCGACTTGGAGATCGACTCGGCAAGGCCCGCGCCGGTTATCGCAGCGTCATACTCGCGGACCGAGCCATCGGGAAACGTCAGGGAAACGGAATTCAGCATCGGAATTCTCCTATCCAGTCCCGCAAACGAACGCGGGTGGTGAAACGCATGCCGCAAGCTGAATTGCAACAGGCGCAGGGTTAGCCGGAGGCGCCAATCGCTCAGGATGGCCGGCGGGCGAGGTTTTAGAGGCAGAAGCCGCCGCCGTAAAGCCGTTCCGTCTATTTAATGAGGCCCGGC
Organism: Pseudomonadota bacterium; assembly: GCA_040755925.1. Classification (GTDB taxonomy): domain Bacteria; phylum Pseudomonadota; class Alphaproteobacteria; order Rhizobiales; family Rhizobiaceae; genus Mesorhizobium. Next base: position 39,784 of record JBFLWR010000486.1, on the reverse strand, counting down.
AAATCCTTCAAAAATGCCGCGCGCGTCGCGAGCCCTTTCGGCTTGTCGCCACGCTGGCCATCGACGATCAGCCTGGCGAAGACGATGCGGCGACCATCCTTCTCGCCCCAGCCGACGAACCAGCCGAGCGAGCGCTTTTTCTTGTCGAGCGCGGTGCTGCCCGTCTTGCCCTGCACGGTCCAGCCGCCAGCCTTGAAGCTGGGGAGGATGGCCCGGGTCATCTCATGCGCCTTGGCCGAGACCGGCATCTTGCCGGCAAGCAACCGGCGCAGGAAGGCTGTCTGCTCGACCGGCGATATCTGAAGCGATGTATCCAGCCAGGCATTGGTCAGGCCGTCGTTCTTGCCGGGGGTGCCGGAGACATCCATGTTGCCGTAGCCGAACTTGGAAACGTAGCCGGCAAATTTATCGGCGCCCAGCCGGCGCGTGATCTCGCGCGAATACCAGACGATGGAATCGCGCTCCCAGATCGTCGGGTCGACGGTCTTGCGGTCGCGCTTCACCGCGTTGAACTCTGGCTTGTAGTCCCAGCTCGGCCAGTGCTGGTCGCTCAGTATCCCGGAATCATAGCCGATCAGCGCCAGGGGCACCTTGAACGTGGAAGCTGGACTGACGCGCTGGTCGCAGACGCCGTCCTGATAGAGAGTTGCGCCGCTCCCGGCATCCTGGATCAGCGTGCAGTGGATGTCGTTGAGCGGTGCCGACTGCGCCCGGACCGGCAGACCGAGCATCCAGGCCAGCAGGAACAGAATGATGGCAATGACGAAGGGATAGCGGTCCATCTGGCGCATAAGGCTCACTCCTGAACGGGATTACGGGAAGCGGCTTAGCGAGTGGTCTTGTCTCGATTTTGTCTCAAATTCGCAGTGTTCGTGCAGGCTGCCGTTAACCCTACCGGATCGTTAAGAAACTCGCCCGACCATGGAGGGCCGGCCTAGAGGAAGACGGGCTTTAGAACGGCAACTGCTGCAGCCCGTCGCCCCGCTTGGCCGCATGGCCATGAAAGGCAAGAAACAGCGATATCATGGCACGACCTCATGTTCTTGAGGCTCCAATGTCGCTTCGCCGGGCGGGCGTCGCCACCCGTTTCCGGCCTAACTCCCGGGGACGAAACCAGTCTGGCGGTCAGCGATCCGCTTCGCCGCGCTTCTTGCCGACCCGCCAGTACCGCCACGGCATGAACCAGACATAGCGCGCGGCCAGTGTCTCGGGCACGCGGTCGATGCCATGGGTTCCGAACGGCCCGCAGCGCAGCACCCGGAACAATCCCATCCAGCCGCCGGCCCAGAGGCCATGGCGGGCGATCGCCTCATGCGTATACTCCGAACAGGTCGGCAGATGCCGGCAGCTGTTGCCGACGAATCCGGAAAGCGTCAGCTGGTAGAGGCGCACCAGCGACGTGCCGAGCACGCGGCCAGGCGTCTTGCGCCACGGCCCCGGCCAGTTGCGCCCACGCCGGATCGGCCGGGCGCCGTGTGCATGCCCATGCTGGTCAGCCAACCACAAAGCTCCGCGCGGCGCGTCTGTCTGCGCGATAGATGTGGGCTGCGGGCCCGGAACGCAATGATCTTTTGCCGCTCATGGCCTGCAGCGGCGGATCGGCTGCCTGTCGATCCTCGGCCCATGATGGCAATAAATGTTCCGGTGATCGCGGCAGTCATGGCTCCGCGCTTCGCCATGCCACTGAAAGGTCGCGATCCGCATGACGTCACTAAAGATGTCCAGGAACTGGTTCATGGCAGGTCTCCTTTGACCGGATTACACTGCCGCTGGCCTTCGTTCTCAAACGAGTATAACGTCACCTTCAAATAACTTGAGGTTATGCGAAGATGAAGCGTGGCCGGTTGCCGCTGACGGCGCTGAGGAGCTTCGAGACCGCCGGCCGGCACCTGAGCTTCAGCCGTGCGGCGGAGGAACTTTTTGTTTCGCAGGCAGCGATCAGCCGGCAGATCCGCGAGCTCGAGACCTTCCTGCGCCAGCCTTTGTTTGTCCGCCTCCACCGCCGCGTCGAGCTGACGGACGCCGGCCGCCGCCTGCTCGATCGACTGGTCAGGAGCTTCGACGACATCGACCGCGTGCTTTCGGAACTGACGGCCTCGCCCGTGCAGTCCGTCGTTCGCGTCAGCGTCGAACCATCGCTCGCCGCAGTATGGCTGCTGCCGCGACTCAACCGCTTCCGTGAATTGCGGCCCGACATTGACGTTTCCCTCGAGGTCGATCCGAGGTTGATCGAGTTCCGAAGCGGTCAGCCCGAACTCGCCTTGCGCTTCAGTCCGCTTGCGATCTCATGGCCGCGCAGCGAAGCGGAACGGCTGGCCGCGACCGTCGATTCACCGGTCCTGTCTCCGGCGCTGCTGGCGTCCGGCCCTCCGCTGGAGAAGCCGATCGACCTTCGTCATTACACTCTGCTTCATGAGGAAAACCGCCGGGGCTGGGCGCGCTGGTTCGAAGCAGCCGGCGTGCCAGCCGACGCCGTGCCGGCGCGCGGACCGATGCTGGCCGACGCATCCCTTTCGAAACAGGCGGCGTTGCTGGGCCATGGCGTCGCGCTCGGCGATCTCCTGCAGATCGGCGACGAACTCGCTTCCGGCGCGCTGATCAAGCCGTTCAATATCGACGTGGCTTCCGGCGCTTACTGGCTGGTGGCAAGAAACATGCGCAACCTGTCCGAGCCGGCCAGCGCTTTCGCCGACTGGATCCGAAGCGAATTCGCCGAAAGGAGACAAGCAGCGCAAGCAAAGGCTTGAACCCTCCTTGCTCCTGTCACTTTGTCTTCTTGTAGCTCTCGATAAGTTTCTTGAGATCGTCCGTATCCGCGGCGGGAGGTCCGCCTGGCGGGGTTTCGGGTTTGAACGTCAGCACGACATCGCGCCACAGATCGTAGTGGGTTGAGTAGGATGTCAGCCTGGAAAATGGCGCACAACGCACGATCGCCCGCACCGCGGCCTCGGCGATTTTGTCCGGCGAAGGTGTCACCGGACCGAGTATCCTTGGCGGACCGGCGAGCGAGCCATCCTTGTTCAGGCTGATCTGAATGCGTGCGACGCCCCTGGTATCCGCGGGCATGATCCAACAGACCTGGATAGCCCTCATCAAATAGGCGCTGATATCCTGCTGGACCGACACCGCCATGTCCGCCTGGCCGGCGCCGGCGTTCAACGCAAGTGAAACGGCAAAACTCAACGCAAAAATGGGCCAACGGCCCCGCACGCCCGCTCCTCGCGAACGCCGAAATCCCAAGGTCAGGCCGCCCGTTCGGCGCGCTTCTTCTCGATCTGACCGATCGCGTCGACCACGGCATCGAAGGTAAGCATCGTCGAGGCATGGCGCGCCTTATAGTCGCGCACCGGCTCAAGATATTTGAGGTCGGCAAAACGGCCTTCAGGCGGCGCGCCGTTTTCCTTGAGCATCTTCAGCATGGCTTCGCGCACGTCACGCAATTCCGCGGCGCTCGCGCCGATCACGTGCCGCGCCATGATCGAGGACGACGCCTGGCCGAGCGCGCAGGCCTTCACGTCATGCGCGAAATCGCTCACCACATCGCCGTCCATCTTGAGGTCGACGGTTACGGTCGAGCCGCACAATTTGGAGTGTGTGCGCGCGGTCGCGTCGGGGCGATCGAGCCTGCCGATCCGCTCGATGTTACCGGCGAAGCCAAGAATTTTCGCATTGTAGACGTCGTCGATCATGTTTTTCCAATCCGTCGCCGCCCGGCGAACAGGCTTTGCCGCTCTTGCGTCTTCCTTTCGCTCCGCACAACCATATATAATGACGGCAGCCGGGCATCGACAAGGCAAGCATAAGCCATTGTCCCTGCTCATCTGTTCACGCCGCTTACGGGCTGGAAACGGGGCGAGTTTCTAACACCCGAAAGGTCGTGGTCCGTTTAACTCGTCCCTCCTTCGAGTGGGACTACGGGAGACGCCTTTTATGGATGCCGTCATCAAGAAAATCATGCCCCCATCGTCCTATCTGGACAAGCCGGTCACCGACCGGCCGACCGAAGCGGAGGTCGAGGCCGCCGTGCGCGTATTGCTGCGCTGGACCGGCGACAACCCCGAGCGCGAAGGCCTGGTCGACACGCCGAAGCGCGTCACAAAAGCCTTCCGCGAAATGTTCAACGGCTACGACATGTGCCCGGCCGACGAGCTTGGCCGCACCTTCGAGGAGGTCGCCGGCTATGACGATCTCGTCATCGTGAGGGACATCACGTTCCACTCGCACTGCGAGCATCACATGGTGCCGATCATCGGCAAGGCCCATGTCGGCTACCTGCCGGACGGCAAGGTCGTCGGCCTGTCGAAGATCGCGCGCGTCGTCGACATCTTCGCGCATCGCCTCCAGACGCAGGAAGCGATGACCGCGCAGATCGCCGGCGTCATCCAGGACGTGCTCAATCCGCGCGGCGTGGCCGTCATGATCGAGGCCGAGCATATGTGCATGGCCATGCGCGGCATCCGCAAGCAGGGCTCCACGACGCTGACCTCGACGTTCACCGGTGTCTTCAAGGACATGCCCGAGGAGCAGGTCCGCTTCGTCACCATGGTGCGGAACGGCTGATCGGCGACAGCCGGTCTCGACCCAACAAGGACCGGCAATGTCGGCACTGGAATTCCCGAAAGCTTCATCGGACAAGAAGGCGCTGGAGGAAGGCGACGTCCTTTCTCCGCGCTTCGATGCCGCCGGCCTCGTCACCGTTGTCGTCACCGACGCCAGTGACGGCATGCTGCTGATGGTCGCGCACATGAATGCCGAAGCTCTGGCGCTCACGCTCGAGACGGGCATCGCCCATTACTGGTCGCGCTCGCGCAACGCGTTGTGGAAGAAGGGCGAAACCTCCGGCAATTTACAGCACGTCGTCGAGATGCGCACGGATTGTGACCAGGATGCGATATGGTTGCGCGTCAAAGTGTTGGGCCACGACGCAACCTGCCACACCGGCAGGCGTTCTTGTTTTTATCGGACGGTGGGGCTGGCAGACGGCAAGGCGACGCTTGCCGGCGACGGCAGCGGGCCGCTGTTCGATGCGGAAGAGACGTATCGGAAGCTGGTGTGAACCATTCGATATTCACAAGCCACCCATATTCACTATTCTCAAACGTCCTTCCTGTAGAAGGATGACGGGACAAGGGAGATGATGATGCTCGAATGGGCGTCATTTGCTAGCAGGTCGGACGTTCGGGAGGCCAACGGGCTTTCCGGTGGCGCCGCTGACCTGAAGCCGCAGAAGAAGACCGGCATCTCCCTGGCGCTGGGCGGCGGCTGCGCCCGTGGATGGGCCCATATCGGCGTGCTGCGCGCGCTGGACGAGGCCGGCATCGAAGTCTCCATGATCGCCGGCACCTCGATCGGCGCGCTGGTGGGCGGCTGTTATCTTGCCGGCAAGCTGGACGAGCTCGAGGAGTTCGCGAGAAGCCTGACCAAGCGGCGCATCTTCGGCCTTCTCGATCTCAACCTGCGCGGCAGCGGCCTGTTCGGCGGCATGAAGCTCGATGCGCGGCTGCGCGAGCACATGGCCGACATCCGCTTCGAGGATCTGCCGAAACCCTTCGTCGCCGTCACTTCCGAAATCCGCACCGGCCATGAAATCTGGCTGTCGAACGGCTCGCTGATCACCGCCATGCGCGCGTCCTACGCGCTGCCCGGCGTCTTCGAGCCGGTGACCTGCAACGGGCGCGTGCTGGTCGACGGCGCGCTGGTCAACCCGGTGCCGGTGTCGGTCTGCCGCGCCTATGAGCAGCCGCTGGTCGTGGCGGTCAACCTGCATTACGACCTGTTCGGCCGCGCCGCGGTCATCAAGCACAGCGCAGGCGAGCTCGTCGTCGAGAACGACGCGCCGCGCGGCGGCCAGTTCTCCCAGCAGTCGCACCAGACTCGCCTCGGCATCACCGGCGTCATGGTCGAGGCGTTCAACATCATTCAGGACCGGATTTCGCGCGCAAGGCTCGCCGGCGATCCGCCAGACATGTCGCTGCAGCCCAAGCTCAGCCATATTGGCCTGACCGAATTCCATCGCGCCGACGAAGCGATCCGCCTCGGCTACCAGGCGACGATGTCCCAGATCGGCGAACTGACCCGATTGCAGTCGGTTCTGGCCTGAGACGCTTTTGCTCCCGGGAATGCTTTAGGCCAATGCCGCGTCCGTCACGCGGAATTGCACCGTCCGATTGCCGTTCCAATGGTTGGCCGACAGCGAGCCGGCGACATGCACGGTCTTGCCCCTGTTCTTGAACAGGAATTCGCCGAGCGCTGTGTCGACGGCGCGAAACGCGATTGCCTGGATGCTGCCGCCGCTCTGCGACCGCAGGTCGGCGCGGATGTGGTTGGTGCCGATGGCGCGCGCATCGGCCAGCCGATGGCGCGGCAGAACGAAGACGGGCGCGATATGTCCGGCGCCGAACGGGCCGGCCTTCTCCAGCGCGTCGAGCAGCGCCAGCGTCGCGCCTTCGGCCGCAAGCGCGCCGTCGATCGCCAGGCTCTCCTCGCTTTGCAGGCGAAACACGTCGGCCGCCGCGCGTTCCTCGAAGAAGGCTCGCAGCGCGCCCAACTTCGCGCGCTCGACGGTGATGCCGGCCGCCATGGCGTGTCCACCGCCTTTGACGATCAGACCCGCCTCGGCCGCCTCGCGCACCAGCCGGCCGAGATCGAAGCCGGACACCGAACGTCCCGACCCGGTGCCGATTCCGTTTGAATTGAACGCGATCGCGAAAGCTGGACGACGCGCGTGGTCCTTCAGCCGGGAGGCGATCAACCCGACAATGCCGGGGTGCCAATTGTTGCTGGCCGTGACCACGACCGCTGGGCCGCTGCCGCCGGCAAGCTCCGCGTCGGCTTCCGCCCGCGCCTGCGCCAACATCTCCAGTTCCATCTGCTGGCGCTCCTGGTTGAGGCGGTCGAGCGTCTCGGCGATACCAGCCGCCTCGACCGGATCGTCTGTCGCCAAGAGCCGGCTGCCTAGCGCGGCGTCGCCGATGCGGCCGCCGGCATTGATGCGTGGTCCGATCAGGAAAGAGAGATGAAACGTGTTGATCGGCTCGCCGATACGCGAAACCCGCGCCAGCGCCGCCAGTCCCTCATTATTCTGCTGGCGCGCCACCTGCAGGCCCTTCACCACGAAGGCGCGATTGACGCCGGTGAGCGGGACCACATCGCAAACCGTCGCCAGCGCGACGAGGTCAAGCAGCGAAAGCAGATCGAGCGGCGCGACACCCGGCAGCCGCTCGCGCAAGACCTTCGCCGTCTGCACCAGGCAGAGAAAGACGACGCCCGCGGCGCAAAGATGCCCCTGCCCTGAAAGGTCGTCGTCGCGGTTGGGATTGACCACCGCGATCGCCGCCGGCAGCGGGCCTCCGACCTGATGGTGGTCGAGCACCACGACATCGGCGCCAGCCTCCCTGGCGGCTTCGATCGAAGCCGCGCTGTTGGTGCCGCAATCGACGGTGACAATCAGCCTTGCGCCGCGAGAGATGAGCTCGCGCATGGCATCCGGGTTGGGGCCGTAGCCTTCGAAGATACGGTCCGGGATATAGATCTCGGATGGGACCGAGAAATGCGCAAGGAAGCGTTTCAGGAGCGCGGACGACGCAGCGCCATCGACATCGTAGTCGCCGAAGATCGCGACTTTTTGGCCAGCCACGATCGCATCCGCCAGCCGCGCCGCGGCTTTCTCCATGTCGGTCAGCGAGACCGGGTTCGGCAAAAGCTCGCGGATGGTCGGATCGAGGAAGCGTTCGGTCTGCTCCGCGCTGACACCCCGTCCAGCAAGCACGCGCGCCACGATGTCCGGCACGCCGTGGCCCTGCGCTATGGCCAGGGCGACCATGTCCTGCCGCTCGGTCAGCCGGTGCTCCCAGGAGACACCGGTTGCCGACTGCCTGACATCGAGGAAGAAGCGTTTCTCGCCCGTCACGCGGCGCGCCATCTGCACATCATCATTGCGCAGATATCAATATGCGGCCGCGGTAGCAATTCCGCGAAAGTCGGCAATCCCAGGAAAGCTGTGAACCGGCTCTCCTGGAACTGCGGCAGCGAGTGCGCGTGGGACGGGATCAGAACTTTTCCAGGTCCTGATGGCGCGCCTTGATCTCGCGCACCGTACGCGAGGATGACCGCAGCACGATGGTATGGGTAGTGATGAAGGTGCGGCCGAATTTCACCCCGTTGAGCAGGTTGCCGTCGGTGACGCCGGTCGCGGCGAACAGCACGTCGCCGCGCGCCATGTCATGCGCCTGGTAGACGCGCTTCGGGTCGGAAATGCCCATCTTTTCCGCCCGCGAGACCTTCTCCGGCGTATCGAGGATCAGCCGGCCCTGCATCTGCCCGCCGGTGCAGCGAAGCGCTGCCGCGGCAAGCACGCCTTCCGGCGCGCCGCCCGTGCCGAGATAGATGTCGATGCCGGTTTCTTCCGGATCGGTGGTGTGGATGACGCCGGCGACATCGCCGTCGCCGATCAGCCGGATCGCCGCGCCTGTGGCGCGCACGGCCTCGATCAGGCCCGCATGGCGCGGCCGGTCGAGGATGCAGGCGGTGATCTCGGACACCGACACGCCCTTGGCCTTGGCGAGATTGGCGAGGTTCTCGGCCGGCGAGGCATCGATGTCGATCAGGCCTTCCGGATAGCCGGGGCCGATGGCGATCTTGTCCATATAGACGTCGGGCGCGAACAGCAGGCTGCCCTTCTCGGCAATCGCAATGACCGCCAGCGCGTTGGGCAGGTTCTTGGCGCAGATCGTCGTGCCTTCGAGCGGGTCGAGCGCGATGTCGACCGCCGGGCCTTTGCCGGTGCCGACCTCCTCGCCGATATAGAGCATCGGCGCCTCGTCGCGCTCGCCCTCGCCGATCACCACCGTGCCCTTGATGGCAAGCCGATTGAGTTCCTGGCGCATGGCGTCCACAGCGACCTGGTCGGCGGCCTTTTCGTCACCACGACCGCGCAGCCTTGCCGCGGCGACAGCGGCCCGCTCGGTGACGCGCACCACTTCCATGGTGAGGATTCGGTCGAGGCCGGCAGCGATGTTCTGGGCCATGTTCATGAATAGCGTTCCTCGTTGATTGTTGCTTCGAGCAATCCCGGATGGAAGACCGCTACGCGCTCTTCCTGGAATTGCATCCGCCTCCCGCCAGAGGCGCGCCTCTTCTGGCAAAGCTCCGTGACAACGGCAAGACTTGCCCTGTCAATTTTTGAAAGAGCAGCAATATCAATCGATTGAAGGTGAAATGTGACTTGGCTTACTCTGCCCGCTCGATGCGGATCACCTGCGGCTTGTCGGTCAGATGGCCGTCCTTGGTGATGCCTTCGACGGCCTTGCGCACCGCGGCTTCCGTTGTCTCGTGGGTGACAAGGATGACCGTCTTCTGCGCGTCGGTTTCCGGTCCGGCGGCCTGCTGCACGATCGATTCCAGCGAGATGTCGTTGTCTGCCATGCGCTTGGCGATGGCGGCAAAGACGCCGATGCGGTCATGCACGGTGAGCCGGATGAAATAGCCGCCGGCATGGCTGCGCATCCGCGCCTTCTTGTACGGCTTGAGTTCCTTGGCCGGCCAGCCAAACACCGGCCCGTGCTGGAAGCCGGGGCGGCTCTTGGCGATATCGGCAATGTCACCGACAACGGCCGAGGCGGTTGCATTGCCGCCCGCGCCTGGGCCGGAGAGCAGCAACTCGCCCAAAATGTCGGTCTCGATCGCCACCGCATTGGTGACGCCGTGCACCTGCGCGATCACCGACGCCGTCGGCACCATGGTCGGGTGCACGCGCTGCTCGATGCCGCTGTCAGTGCGCTGGGCAACGCCGAGCAGCTTGATGCGATAGCCGAGATCGCCGGCCGCCCGGATATCGGCCTGGGTGATGTTGGAGATGCCTTCCATGTAGATGTCGCCGGCGGCGATCCTGGTGCCGAAAGCCAGGCTGGTCAGGATCGACAGCTTGTGCGCCGTATCGTGCCCTTCGATGTCGAAGGTCGGGTCCGCCTCGGCATAGCCGAGCCGCTGCGCGTCCTTGAGGCAGGCGTCGAAGGAAATGCCCTCGGCCTCCATGCGGGTCAGGATGTAGTTGCAGGTGCCGTTGAGGATGCCGAAGACGCGGGTGACCGAGTTGCCGGCCATCGCCTCGCGCATCGTCTTGATGACCGGTATGCCGCCGGCCACCGCCGCCTCGTAGTTGAGCAGCACGCCCTTCTTCTCGGCGATCTCGGCCAGTTGCACGCCATGCTTGGCGAGCAGCGCCTTGTTGGCGGTGACCACATGGCGGCCCGCCTCCAGCGCCGCCTTCACCGATTGCCGGGCGGGTCCTTCGTCCCCGCCGATCAGTTCGACAAAGACGTCGATGTCGGCCTTCTCGGCCATCTTGACGGCATCGTCGTACCATTTGGCCGCGCCGAGATCGACGCCGCGGTCGCGCTTCGGATCGCGGGCCGAGACGGCTGCCACGACGATGTCGCGCCCGCACTGGCGGGTGAGTTCTGCCGCCTTGTCGCGCAGCACGCGCGCCACCGAGGCGCCGACCGTGCCGAGGCCGGCAATTCCAACACGCAATGCTTCAGCCATGTCCGGCGACGCCCCTCAAATTCGATAAATGTCAGGCAAGTTCAGCGGCGCGCGGTCAGCGGCACGACATTGTTGGGCTGCTTGGCCGTCGAGGCCAGGAAGCGCTTGATGTTGCGCGCCGCCTGCCGAATCCGATGCTCGTTCTCGACCAGCGCGACACGCACGAATTCGTCGCCATGCTCGCCGAAGCCGATGCCGGGCGCGACAGCCACATCGGCATGCTCGATGAGCAGCTTGGAGAACTCGAGCGAGCCGAGGGCGCGGAACTGTTCCGGGATCGGCGCCCAGGCAAACATCGAGGCCGCCGGGGCGGGAATGGTCCAGCCGGCGCGGGTGAAGGAATCGACCATCACGTCGCGGCGCTTGTGGTAGACCTCGCGCACCTCGGCAATGTCGGCGCCGTCGCCGTTGAGCGCATGCGCGGCCGCCACCTGGATCGGCGTGAAGGCGCCGTAGTCGAGATAGGACTTGACCCGGGTGAGCGCAGCGATCAGCCGCTCGTTGCCGACGGCAAAGCCCATGCGCCAGCCGGGCATGGAGAAGGTCTTGGACATCGAGGTGAACTCGACGCAGACGTCGATAGCGCCCGGCACCTGCAGCACCGAGGGGGGCGGGTTGCCGTCAAAGTAGATCTCAGAATAGGCGAGATCCGAAAGGATGATGATGTCGTTCTTCTTCGCGAAGGCGACCACGTCCTTGTAGAAATCCAGCGAGGCGACCAGCGCCGTCGGGTTCGACGGGTAGTTGAGGATCAGCGCCAGCGGCTTCGGGATCGAATGGCGGATGCCGCGCTCGACCGCCGGGATGAAGCCGTCGTCGGGTTCCACCTGCAGCGAGCGGATGACGCCGCCCGACATGATGAAGCCGAAGGCGTGGATCGGATAGGTCGGGTTGGGGCAAAGGATGACGTCGCCCGGCGCGGTGATGGCCTGCGCCATGTTGGCGAAGCCTTCCTTGGAGCCGAGCGTCGCGACCACCTGGGTATCGGGGTTGAGCTTCACGCCGAAGCGGCGCTGATAGTAATTGGCCTGGGCGCGGCGCAGGCCCGGAATGCCGCGCGACGAGGAATAGCGATGCGTGCGCGGATCGCGCACCACCTCGCACAATTTGTCGACGATGGCCGTCGGGGTCGGCAGGTCCGGATTGCCCATGCCAAGGTCGATGATGTCGGCACCGCGCGAGCGGGCGCTGGCCTTCAGCCGGTTGACCTGCTCGAAAACGTAAGGCGGAAGCCGGCGAACCTTGTGAAACTCTTCCATTTCCAGTTCCAGACAATCAGAGAGGCGTTTTCGGCGCGCGATATAGACCTAATTGCAGTTAGGGTCGAGGGCGGGATCGCATTTGGTCTCGATCTGCTTCAGCGTGTCCTGGCCATGCGTCTTAGCGAGCGTATCCAGCCCGGCCTGGTTCGCGGGCTTCGCGCCGCTGCCCTTGGCGAGCTGGGCCTGCTGATCGGCCTTGAGCTGGGCGAGCTTGGCGTCGGTTTCTTCCTTGGTCAGTTGCTTGGCCGCCACCTGCGGCCGGATGTTTAGGTTCGGATAGGAGCCGGTGTCTTTCGGTCCGTCGGCCAACGCCGTCGGTCCCGGCCGGCTGGCATTGTCGCTGGTGCAGCCGCCCGCTGGGAGCAGCGCGCACATCATCGCCGCCGCCAGGGCAATGCGGCAAACAGTACCGGCGTCGAGAAAATGAGCCGCGCCAACATCAATCGTCATATTGTTTTCCTGGCAGCCGGGTTAGAGCGTGTTGGACCCGGTAAGATGTCCCATGGTAATATGTCAAGAAAACGCCTCGGGAGGAACCCCGCGAACCATGTCCAAAGCGCCCGATTCGGACAAAGCGGAAAATGGCGGACCTTCGGCCGTCGAGCAATATCTGGTGAAAGACCCCGAGCGCTTCGCGTTGAACATGGCGCGCATGGTCGAGCAGGCAGGCAAGGCGGCTTCCGCCTGGGCCGAGCCCCGCGAAAAGGGTGAGGTGCGCGACCACGTGGCCGAGCCCGTGGTCGACATGGTCAAGACTTTCTCCAAGCTCTCCGAATACTGGCTGGCCGACCCGCAACGCGCCCTGGAAGCGCAGACACGCCTGTTCGCCGGCTATATGACGGTGTGGGCGAATGCTATCCAGAAGGTCAGCCCGAACGCCGAAGCCCCGGAGGACGCGGTCAAGCCCGAGCGCGGCGACAAGCGCTTCCAGGACCCCGAATGGGGTCGCAACGCCTTCTTCGACTTCCTGAAACAGGCCTACCTCGTCACCTCGCGATGGGCATCGGATCTCGTCGAACACGCCGAGGGGCTGGACGACCACACCCGCCACAAGGCGAGCTTCTACGTCAAGCAGGTGTCCAACGCGATCGCGCCGTCGAACTTCATCCTGACCAATCCGGAGTTGTTCCGCGAAACAGTCGCGTCGAACGGCGAGAACCTGGTGCGCGGCATGAAGATGCTGGCCGAGGACATCGCCGCCGGCAAGGGCGATTTGAGGCTGCGTCAGGCGGACTACTCGCCTTTCGAGATCGGCAAGAACCTCGCGACGACGCCCGGCAAGGTCATCGGCCGCAGCGACGTGGCCGAAATCATCCAGTACGACCCGACAACCGAGACGGTGCTGAAACGGCCGCTGCTGGTCTGCCCGCCTTGGATCAACAAATACTACATCCTCGACCTCAATCCGCAGAAATCCTTCATCCGCTGGGCGATCGAGCAGGGCCACACGGTCTTCGTTATCTCCTGGATCAACCCCGATGAGCGCCACGGCGCCAAGGGCTGGGAAGCCTATATCCGCGAGGGCCTGCAATACGGCCTCGACATGGTCGAGAAGACCACCGGTGAAAAGGGCGTCAACGCCATCGGCTACTGCGTCGGCGGCACGTTGCTGGCCGCTGCGCTCGCTCTCCTTGCGCGGGAAGGCGACGACCGCGTCAAGTCGGCGACCTTCTTCACCACGCAGGTCGACTTCACCCATGCCGGCGACCTGAAGGTCTTCGTCGACGAGGACCAGATCGCCGCGGTCGAGCGTTCTATGAACGAGAAGGGTTATCTCGAAGGCACCAAGATGGCGACAGCCTTCAACATGCTGCGCTCGGGCGACCTGATCTGGCCGTATGTCATCAACAATTACATGCGCGGCAAGGATCCCCTGCCCTTCGACCTGCTCTACTGGAATTCCGATTCGACCCGCATGGCGGCGGCCAACCATTCCTTCTACCTGCGCAACTGCTATCTCGAGAACAACCTCTCGCGCGGCATGATGGAACTCGCGGGCCGCATGGTCTCGCTGGGTGACGTCAAGATCCCCGTCTACAATCTCGCCACGAAAGAGGACCACATCGCGCCGGCGCTCTCGGTGTTCCTCGGCTCGCAGTATTTCGGTGGCGACGTCGAGTATGTGGTGGCGGGCTCCGGCCACATCGCCGGCGTCGTGAACCCGCCGGCGGCGAAGAAGTACCAGTACTGGACCGGCGGCAAACCGGCCGGAGATTTCAACGCATGGTTCGCGGCCGCCGTCGAGCATCCGGGTTCGTGGTGGACGCATTGGCAGCACTGGATCGAAACCCAGGACGATACCCGCGTGCCAGCCCGCAAACCCGGCAAGCATCTGAAAATCCTAGGTGATGCGCCGGGCACCTATGTCAAGGTGCGTGTGTAACGGACTGTAATGTCTGGTGAGTTGACGGGCTGGCAAAACAGGGCGAAATGGTGGCGTCAATCGTTAAGCGGCCTCAATTCGTCTTCGTACGCTGAATAATTCAGAGGCTTGCAGATTCGACACAGGTCCCGTTTCCGGTTGGGAACAGGAGGCTCATCGCGATACGGCGCCGAGGCGCCAACATCGACGGCGAACCGACCGGATACCGAGGGGGAATTTGTTTTGATATCAGCAGGTTGGCGTCTTGCACGAGGGGAAAGCCGCAGCATTGCGGCAGCGCTTTTCTCCGTGCTTCTGGCGTCCTGCACCTCTACCGGCGACCCGACCATGGCAGTCGTCACGCCCGGCTACAACACCACCGCCACCGAGACGAATACATCCACAAGCACGAAACCCGCAACCTCGACCGATTCGTCGCTGCAGGTAACGGCGGCGTCCGCGCAGGCCTCCTCGACCGTGATGAGCGAGGGCGACACGCCTTTGCCGGATCAGGTCGCCTTTCTCCCCGTCGCGAGGCCGGAAGCCACCTTCCCTGTTCCCGTTCCAGCCGGCGCCGGAACCGTAGCCGGGAACACGCCGCAACCGCTGGCTCAACCGGCGCAGACGGCCGAAGAGGCGAAGGCTGTTGCCCAGCAGGTCGCCGCCGGCGATGCGGCGGTGATGCCGAAGGCGCAGGCCCAGGCCGCGCCGGTCATGAAGAACGATGTCTACGTGACGGCTGGCGAGCCACAGCAGCAGCCGATTGCCGCGCCGAAGAAGAGCCTCTTCGCCTCGCTGTTCAGCACCACGCCAGCCTCGGCTGCGCCTGCGCCGCTGGTGAACACCCGTGCCAACGATCAGCCCGCCCCCGCGCAGGCCAAGGCCACGCCGGCGGCGGCCAAGCCGATCGTCAACCTTGCGTCGGCGACGCCCGCGGCGAAGCCGGTGCAATTGGCATCCCTCGGCGACGAGAGCGGCCATATCACCGGCGCCGATGCCTTGCCGGGCGTGCGCCAGACGGCGCTGTTCGAGATCAAGCGCAAATCCGGCATCGATGACGAGAGCGACGTCGACATCAACGAGGACGAGGGTGGCGGTTCCTACCAGGTGGCGTCCGCCGCCGGCCTGGCCAGACTGGCGCCCAACGGCTTGCTGAGGCAGAACGAAAGCGTCGATGTCGCCTGCCTGAAGCCGTCGCTGGTGCGCGTTCTGAAGACGATCGAGGGCCATTTCGGCCGCAAGATGATCGTGACCTCCGGCTACCGCGATCCCTCGCGCAACCGGCGCGCCAACGGCGCCAGGAATTCTCTGCACATGTACTGCGCCGCCGCCGACATCCAGGTGCCGGGCGTCTCCAAGTGGGAACTGGCGAACTATGTCCGCTCGATGCCCGGCCGCGGCGGCGTCGGCACCTACTGCCACACCGAATCCGTCCACATCGATGTCGGCCCCGAGCGCGACTGGAACTGGCGCTGCCGCCGCCGCAGCGGCGGTGGGGGCGAAGGGGACGACGGCTAGCGCGGGGGTTGGCTGATCACGGTCTAACCTGCGCATCTACGCCGGGCAAAACCTGCTTCATGGCCCCGCAATGATGGATTTCACAACGTCGAGAAAAAAGTTGTCGCATGTGGTCGCAGATGGGTTGCCGGCCGCGAACAACGCAATTATAAGCCGCTTCGTCTGAGCGCGCCCATCGTCTAGCGGTTAGGACACCGCCCTTTCACGGCGGTAACAGGGGTTCGATTCCCCTTGGGCGTACCAGACTTTTCAATGGTTTAGCGGCCCTCTTCCCAAAATCGTCAAATAGGGCTTCTGTACGCCTCAGCTTAGCGCTCGAATCGGAGCAATGCGGGACCGGCTTTACGGGGCCGCCAACCGCCCAACGGGCTTCGCGATATCTCGATCGCCGCTCGTCGTCGTTCTCATCTCCAGGTTGGAGGGAGACTGGATCCGGAAGCCTGGGCTCGATGTCGGACCGCGACCGGGCAGAACTCAAGGATGAACTTGAGGAGCTGAAGGCAATGGTCAACGCCATGCGCCCCGCGCCTCGGCCAAGGCATCGCCGCCGTCCCCAATGGTTCGGAACCCATCTCACCGTAAAGCATTGGATGTTTATGTTCAGCGATAAAGAAACCTTCTTCGTCGAAGCCGCTCTATTCCTGGCTATCCCCGTGTCTATAGGCGTCGCGGTTGTCTCTGCCGCGCTGCTTTCTCTGTGATGGATGTCTCGCCATGCAAGCCAAGACCTCGCGCAAGGCCGCTAGCAACTTTGAACCGTGTTCTAGGGCCGGCTTGACAACCTGAAATTGCGTAGGCAGCTTCACACCGTCCAAAAGGGGGAATTCCTGGATGAAAAAGACCTATGAAAAGCCGGTACTTACCAAGCGTGAGCGCCTCGGATCGATCGCCGCTCAAAGCGTGTCCGGACCGATCGTGGACTGAGGCCGCGCTAGAATGTGGCTAGAGCCCGTCGGCCCCGGCCGGCGGGCTCTCCTTTTCGTGACGGACTAAGCCTTCTGAAGGGTGCCGGCCGGGTGTATGCTGGCTGTTTCGCTGTTTGAGGGACAGCGCATGCGCCGATTTATCGTCCGTGAGAATGTCCGGCATTACGAGTACCTGCTCGTAAAGGAGCAGGACGGTGCCCGGCGTGCCACTCTTGAGCGCCTGTTGGCGGAAGCCAGAGACGAATTGAGTTGGTTGATGGGGATATGGTCCTGGACCTGTCCAGTACCTTTGATCTCCGATGAGCGGGGTTGGGCTGTGGAGCGTTTGCTCGACCGCCTTGTGGATGAAGAGGCGGCGGATTTCGGAAGCCTCCAGATTTGGGATGCCGACGCGGCCTGCTTGCGCCTGATTGCTCACCGAGGCTTCGATCGTGCATCGGTGAACCGCTTCGCCACGGTGCGCGATGGTGACGGCACCATCTGTGAAGAAGCCAAAGCGGGGCGCCCAGTCTTCGTAAGCGATATTGATGAGGCAGACCACTATTCGGTTATCAGGGATTGGGCGCGAGGAACCGGCATCCGATCGATCAGGTCGACCCCGATCATGACGGATGACGGCGCACTTGTGGGGGTTTTTTCAACTCACTACCTGCTGCCCAAGCCGAACTCGGCAGTCGCGCAGGCCGCTGGCGACATGTTCGCCGAATACTTCAGGCGGCTGATGGTGCCTTGATATTCCTGTCAACTCGCAGGAGCCTTTACGAACCTTTCGCCGACCGACCGGGCCGGTGCTTCAATCTGATCTTGTCCAGCAAGCGATCTTCGTTGACAGCGCCGGCCTTGAATTCGCCGATCAGGTCTTTGGTCAAGGTCGCGGCCCTCCATGATCTGGGTGGGTAGCCGAACTCGCTACGGGCCCTGGTAAACACTTTCTGCATCATTCGTAGCTGGTCGAGCGAAACAGAGGCGAGAAAGTCTTGATGTATCATCGGCGCGCGCCCGCGTTGATCACAACATCTAACGTTAGGGCCGTTAGGACGATTGGGATTTGTCCTTGATCAATCTCGTCCGGAAATCTCTCATCCGACCTGCCGCTTGCGATAGCGTGCCGCGTGCCCGTAGCCGATGGACGCTGATTTGATATTGGTCAAAGATTTCCGGTCGTCGCGGCAGCAATCTACCCTGTAACGCTACAGGAGGTAGTTATGAAGGATCCCCGTTGGCAGGACTGGGTTACGACGGTGGCCGGGCTTACGGTCGTCTTCTCGCCATGGACCATTCCATCCTTGTTTCCTTCCATTTCCATAGACCCAGTCGCGTCGTGGGCGCTGCTGATCGTCGGTGGAGTGATCGCCGTCATCGGACTTTCCGCGCTCGCCAATCCGCATCGCTGGGAAGAATGGGCCGAAATTGTTCTGGGGCTTTGCCTGATTGGCATGCCCTACACATTGGGCTTCGACACCACTATCCAGCTTACTTGGACCGTCATATTCGCGGGGAGTGTGGTCGTCTTTTTCTCGGGCTGGGCGCTGATTTTCGACAACGGGAACATACCGTACGAACGGCGCTAGGTCCGGTGGCGGATCAGCTTCGAGCATTCAGTCTTTTGGCCGCAATGATACCGTTACTCCTATGTCGGGCCGGGAAGATCAACTCGAAATGGCCGAGCGCGACGTCCGCGAAGGCGAAGAGCGCATTGCGCGCCAGATGGCACTCATCGACAAGCTTGCACACCGGGGTCACTCCCTGATGATTTATAACGCCGTGGTGTTCTTACACGACCTTCAGGCGGTGCAACGAGTACACGCCGCCCATCTTGAGCGTCTGCGAAACTCGGGTTAGCAAAGTCACGCCGCCGTGACCGAGACCGACGGCCAGGTGCGATCGACGCTCCGCAGCCTTCTCGTGGCAGAGGAGGATAAGTTCGCGAGGCTATCCGAGCGCCTTGATGTGGTGGACCAGAATCTCCTTCGGGTTGCCGACCGAACGACACAGCAGCGGTCAATTCTCGACGGTCTCCCAGGGGACGGCGACGGCGCGGCCCTGGCCCGTCGATATCTTGAGAACCTTGAACAACTTCACGAATTGTTTGCGGCTACCAGGCGACGCATGATCACGGAGATGGATCGTCGAAGTTTCTGACACTCATGGATCATCTATCCACGCGTGTCTGTCCCGGGCGATCCCGCCAACCGGCTGTAGTGGTCGAATAGCGCCAGCTTGTCGGGATATCCGAAATGCACGTTGCGGTGGCAGTTTTCGCACTTGAAATGGGCAATCGACTTGAACCAGGAACCCTTCCTGACGATCGGGTGCCCGCAGTATGGGCATTCAAACGTAAGGGCCACGTCGCTCAAGTGATTGGGAATGGTCATGGCAACTCTCAGACATCAATAAGCTGCCGCAAACATAGCGGTTGGCGCCGGTCCATTACGTTGACCTAGATCAAGGCGACAAGATTGATCCGCTATGACAGATGTCGGCTTAATTTAGCAAAATTTGATACAGGACAAATTCACCGCTCCCGCCGTGTGCGACAAGCATTCATTCAACATTGTCGCCAGTCAGGAGCCACGACAGATGAGAATTCTCGTCCTTGCTGTACTAGGCTTGGCACTTTCAGGGTGCATGAGCTCAAGTTGCTATATGCCGCGTCACGAACATGTCTACGGAATGGAAAATCCGTACCACCGACATGATGATCCTGCCTGCAGCGACTGTCCAAAGAAGGGCTATAAGGGTTTCAAGCAGCCGATTCCCTGCACCATAGGTAGCTGATCGGGGCCGGATCAAATGGTTGCTCGCGACTTTCTCTCTTCGGTCTCGCTTGATGACTTGAAGATGATGCGGAGGGTCTTCAATCAACTCCGCCAGGAATTTGGCTATGAACCGCACTCATCCAAGGCTGAAGGTCTGACGCTGGACATCGTCGCCGAATTCAAGGCGGGCAACGTGCAGGAACATCAGCTCCGCGCCAAACTGGTCACCAAACACGGGCAGTAGCGGCTCGTTACTCATTGACTCGGGTCAAGGCCGATGACGTGCATTCATGCTATCCATTCGAGTTCCGATGATGACAACCATATCGGCATCTGATGTCTTGGCGCTTGTTCCCCAGTTGCGCGCTTTCGCAATCTGCCTTGTCGAGGACGAGGCCATTGCGGACGCCTTGGTCGAAATGGCATTGATTTGCACTTGGAATGACGAGAGAGACACGGCGGGAGAAGACACGCGCATGCTGCTCTTCAGGTTCCTGCATCGTGAGTTCCACGCTTACGAAAGCACACGAGCCTTGGCCCAACTTCCAGCGCGGACGCCGGTTAGATCGCACCGGGCCGAAGGGGGTGACATCGCACGCTTGCTGCGTGAACTTTCGCCGGACCAGCGGGAAATAATCCTGCTCGTAGATGCTTGCGGATTTATGGACAGGGAGGTGGCCAGGATTCTCGGATGCGACGTTGCTAGCCTGTTTCGGGAGCTGGAAGGCGCATATCGAAGTCTAACTAGTGCTCTGGCGCTTGCTTGTTGGCAACGTGAACCAACCTGGCGGCAGCGGCACAGATGCTGATCAATATGCACCAGTTCATCCTTGAGTCTTCCGCACCATACTTCGTTGCGCTTGGCGCCTCGGGAAAGGATGGCATGCATGATTTGCAGAATCTGCTGGCAGCCCGAGCGCGCGCGGGACCAATTTCCTACATCGATCGCTGTGGCGGCGTTTACCGGACGGTGTTGAAGCCGTGGTGCATCATCAAGGCGGCGTTAGCCTAGCGGCCTCCAGCGGACCGGCCATTCTTGCGGCCGCTACATCAAATGCAATAGACAGGCCGAGCAGAAGCAGCCAAGGTGCGCTAGTCAGCGGCTATGTTATGGGCTCCGCTGCTTGAGAGCGACCAACGCACTCTCGCCCCTCAAAGGGAACAGAGAGATGCAACGGCACCTACCTTCTAATGCCTTTTATCCAGAAGACCTCGACGTGCTGAAGCGCGTGTTTGACGTTCTGTGCCGGGAGCGCGGTTGCCAGCCGGGTTCCCCGGATGCTGAAGCTACCGCCTTGCTGCTGGTCAACATGTTCGAGGGCGGCCGGAGAACAGAACAAGAGCTGCTTGAGGCGGTTCAGACCATGCAGGCCTACCGCCAGGCGAGCTACCGCCAGGCGAGCTAGGCGGTGCTGGCTTTGCAGAGGTGCTGCAAAGCGTCCGACCCTCAATCCCAGTCCTGTTCTGGCGTTGCTGGACGGCGATTCCTGCCAGCACGTCTGTGATCTTTAGACCCATCTTACTAATTCGTAAGTCGCCGGTGCTGGCTAACCGAATTAGCGTGTAGATGGCAGGCGATTCTCTATCAGTCGTCGGCCCAATTCGGGGAAGTCCATTCCTCGGTCGGCCCGCGCTCTCCGCCAGAGGCGCGGGCTTTTGAATTAGCGGCCGGCGGGTGTTTTGTTACTGCATGGAACTTTCGTCATAGCCGATGGTTTTGCTAAGTCGGCGTTCTCAATCCCTCAAGCTAGCGCCGCTGTTGAGTAGAGAAAGCCCGTTCCGTCGGCCAATCGGAGCGGGCTTTTTCAATGGAAATTTGGCGAAGGCCGTGGAGGTAATCGAGTTGGCCGGCGCCTCTCGTTGGGGAGATTGCCTGATGCGGGCGCCGGCCTGGCGAACGATCGTCCGCCGCACATGCTAGATAACTAAATTATCGGACCTTGATATAGCGCGATCACGGTAAGCCTTCGCAGCGCAACCAATCCGCAAACGCTTTATCAGAAGTTGCAAAGCTGCAACAACCAACTGGAATCGCTGCCTAAGGTTTGCGCGCGCATTTCCTAAATTAGGCAACCCTCCTATACAAGCTGCAGGAAAATTAGGGGCTTGAAATGAAAATTGCGATTCTGGCGGCATTCATCCTGTCCGCTTCCTCCGGCGTAGCATTCGCGGCCGACGCCATCACCACAACCGAACCAGCGCCTGCGCCGATTGCCGTGGCCTCTACCTACAATTGGTCGGGCGCCTATACCGGCGGCCAAGTTGGATATGGTTGGGGCAACGACAAGTGGTCATTCCAGGGACTCAATTACACGGTCCCAGCCAAGCCAGATGGCTTTCTGGGCGGCATATATGGCGGCTATAACTGGCAGGCTGGTAACGGGTTCGTTTTCGGCGCCGACGCTGATTTCACGTTTTCGGACATGAAGAAAAGCGGCATCGATGGTGATGACGCCGGCACTCCCGACCCAACTTACGGCTATGGGTCGAAAATTGATTGGACGGCGGCTATTCGAGGCCGGGTTGGCTACGGTGTCGATCGCTTTTTGCCCTACGTCGCCGGTGGCGTGGCATTCGCACATCAGAAAGTCAGCGCCAGCCTGTCCAGCCCATTTTCGGAGAGCGCGACCCGGACCGGCTGGACGATTGGGTTGGGCGTGGACTACGCGGCGACCGACAATTTGATCGTCAGGGCTGAATACCGCTACAGCGACTTCGGCAAAAAGACGTTTTCGCCGCTCGGCTGGACGCCCTTCGACGACCGGCTCTCCGTCAACGACTTCCGCGTGGGCATCGCATACAAATTCTAGCCCCATTAAGAACCGCAATACGAAAAGGCCCGGCGATCCGGGGCTTTTTGTTTGCTGTTGATGGCAGTTGAGGCTTAGCTCTTCCGCTTCGCCGCAGCCTTCTTCGCTGGCTTAGCTGGAAGCTTCTGCCCGAGTCCACTCGCCTTCGCCAATGCCGAGCGTTGAGCCGCGTAGCTCGGCGCCACCATTGGGTAATCCGCCTTCAATCCCCACTTCTCGCGGTACGCCTCGGGCGTCAGGCCGTAATGCACGTTGAGATGGCGCTTCAGCGATTTGAACTTTTTCCCATCCTCCAGGCAGACGATGTAGTCAGGGAACACCGAGCGCTTCGGGTTGACGGCCGGCTCTTGCTTTGGCTGTTCGGCCACAACTGGCTGACCTACGCCTGACAGCGACGAGAGAATCGAAGCAATGAGGTCGGCCAGGCCGGCCACGGGGACCGCGTTCTTACTGACATACGCCGAGACAATATCTGGCGTCAGCCCACCGCGACCCTCGAGTGGTCCACCATTCCCTGGAGATGGTGGACCGCTCCATCCCTTTGTTTTTCGCGCGATCCCGGCCAGGGAACCGTTCACATCTTTCCGGAATTGCTCCGGAAAGCGGCGCCCCCGTTGTGAGACCCACGTCACAGACGCCGCATTAGCAAATGTAAATGCTCGAGCGGTGACGTTTCGCTAGCCTCTCACGAAGTTCAAGGTACGGGAGAAGGTCATGCCCTTATCCATGCGCCTGCGCGATGTGCCCCTGACGTTCCCCTGCCCGCATTGCAAACATGCGACCGTCAGGAACGGCTCCTGGTTCACCACGGCCGGCCATTTCAACTGCGATGGCTGCAATACCAGGCTTCGGATCACCTATCCCCAGAAGATCGAGCTCTTTGACAAGCACCTGGCCGATCTTCAACAGGGAGGTGACTAGCTCCACGGCGCCCTCAGCGCTTCGTCGGGGACGATCCGACGCTTTAAGTCTTTGTTCTGATGCATGTCGTTGTCCCAAAACCGCTGCGCACTTTTGGGCGACATGCATTAACCCCCGCTGCCATGCCCCGTCGCAAGATCGTGCCCGCCGACGACGCCGGTCGACACCAGGGTCTCGAAGAACTCGACCTTGAGATCGAAGGATTTGAGCAGCTTCTGCGTGCTCGGCTTGACGACGGCGTCGTCGAAATCGCCTTTGATGAAGTGCCCGGCCGAATCCGTGTCTTCCCAGAAGCTCATCACGACAAGCTCGTTCTCGGTTCCCCTCACCTTGCGCGCCAGCGTCGCGCCGAGATGACCGGGAAGTTCGGCCATCTCCACGAACGTCGTTCGCCTCAAATGGTCCGCATAGGCGTCCAGTACTTCGTCGGAGCCCGCGACGGCCCGCCAGAAACGAATGATCAAGCTCTCTCCTCCCTTTTCGAGCCAGCGTCGTTCTGGCCTGTCTGAGGATAGACCAGGGAGCCGTCATCCTTCGAGAGGTTCTTTTTCGACAATGAGGCTTTCGAAATTGGGCCAATCCCCAGGAACCGCCGCACCTGAAAGAATGGATGCGCCCCGCCTTCAAACCACGGCGAGAACAGCGTCCTGCGTTTCTGCCGCGGCAACTCGCGGAGATATGAACACAAGCCAGCTCCAAGGCGGCTATAAGCGGCTGGACGGCCTGCCGCCCCCAGTTCACTCCACATCGGCCAATCGGTTCCGGCGAACAAGAGGATCACCTGCAATGACCGCGGATTCCAATCAGACGACGCATGGCAGCAAGCGGGGAACCGGCCACTTCTTCCGATTCCACCATCCGCACGTGCATCTCCATTCGCTGTTCGGCGATGACTGGTTCGCGCTGAAGGCCGAGAAGTTCGCGCGCTTTTTCGGCACGCCAGTCTTCCTGATCATCCAGACCGTCATCGTCGGGGTCTGGATGATCGCCAACATAATAGGCTGGACCCAGTTCGATGTTTATCCGTTCATCCTCCTGAACCTCGCGTTCAGTCTCCAGGCAGCCTATGCCGCCCCGCTCATCCTTCTCGCGCAGACCCGTCAGGCCGACCGCGACAAGGCGCACGCCGAAGCCGATGCGCAGCATCGCGAGGATATCGCCCACGCCAGCGAGGAGCGTCAGGCGCTCATGGCCAAGCAGACCGCCATGCTGGTCGACCTCGTGAACCAGAACACGCAATTGACCGAAACCATCAAGGGTCTCACGGAGCGCGTGGAAGCCCTGACCAGCGAGGTTCACAGGCGATTGGTCCAGTCGGCCACCTGAGAACCTCGGCAGACTTCTATCGCGCCTGAAGAGAGCCGCCGGCGCGGCGGCCCTCATTCACTGGCAAGCAGTCCCCGCAGGGCGGCAGCCGATCAATCCGGAACCATCGGCGACGGTTCTTCGCACCGATACACCATGCACTGCCCGTCACGGGTCGGGACATAATCAACCATCGGCACGTAAGGAGCATCGCACTCATTGCCGAATTGGCGGACATAGCGATCATAAGTGTTGGCTCCGGTGGTCAGCACCACCGCACGCTGGCTATCGATCAGCGCCTGGGTCTGCCCGCAGGTCATCTGGCGCGTGTCGGGCCGGGCATTGGCGAAATTCGTGGCAGCAACGATCATGGCTGCCGCGCAAAACACAATCTTGCGTATGGACATGGTAGCATCCTCACAAAGCACCTATTGCCAAATTCGCACCTCGCGACGCCGCTCCGCAACGGCCGTGTTGTCACGATGCAGCGAGCAAAGCGTTGAAAACGTTCGAGAGCTTGAACTAGGCTGTTGCAAACACCACTGTCTGCTGGAGCCCGCCACCCGGCCTGTTCTCCAACGTGATCGTTCCGCCGTAGCGCTCGATGATCTCCTTGGCGATGGCCAGCCCCAGGCCTGCCCCTGGGATCGATTGCAGGCGGCCCGGATTGACCCGGAAGAATGGCTCGAACGCCTTGTTCAACAGGTCGGGCGGGATGCCTGGCCCGCGATCGGCGATGGCGAGCACGGCCTGGTCGCCCTGCGCGGCCAGCGAAATGGTGCCGCCCTTGCCATGCGTCGCCGCGTTGACGATCAGATTACGCAAGGCGCGGCGGAGGCCGAGGGCGCCGGCCCTGACCGAAACCCTGTCCAGATGATCGATCGAAACGGCATGGCCGAGCGAGATCATCTCGGCTTCGATGTCGAGTAGCAGCCTGTCGAGTTCCACCGGCTCGACCGCGTCCTGGTTGACCTCCTCGCGCACCAGCCTGATGGCGCTGTCGGCGATGCGGTCGAGTTCGTCGAGGTCATGCAGCCATTTCTCGCGCTCATCCTCAAGAAACTCGGCCCTGAGCCGCATCCTGGTCATCGGCGTCCTCAGATCGTGGCCGGCGGCGGCGACCAGGCGCATGCGGCTTTCCATGGCCGCCTTCAGCCGCGACGAGAGCTGGTTCAGCGCATGCGCCGTCGCCTTGACCTCGGCCGATCCCACTTCGGGGACCGCCGCCAGCATCCCGTCCGATCCGATCTTGGAGACCGCCGCCTCGAGCATTTCGAGCGGCCGGATGAGCACTGCGGTGAAGTAGACCGAAACAGCCGTGGCGCCGGCCACGATCAGCGATATCCAGCCGGCGAGCACCAGCCATTCGCGTCTTGGCGGCTTGACGTGTGGGACCTCCACGATCGCCCAGCGGTTGTCGACTAGGCGCACCGATGCCAGTTGGCCAGGCTCCCCCTCCTTCTCGTTGACGACCGCCTGCGCGTCGAGGCCCCTGCGTCGCAGCATGTCGTTGAGCATCGCCGTTTCCGGGCGGTCGACCGGGCCGCCGGCCGGCTTGTCGCTGAATTCGACCCGCAGGACGTCCGGTATCTCGCCGGGGGGAAGCCGCAGCACGAGTTCCATCTGCTGGGCCACCCACGGCATGGTCAGTTCCGGCGGCGGCCCCCCGCCGCGGACGCTGA
Organism: Pseudomonadota bacterium; assembly: GCA_040755925.1. GTDB lineage: Bacteria > Pseudomonadota > Alphaproteobacteria > Rhizobiales > Rhizobiaceae > Mesorhizobium. Next base: position 13,697 of record JBFLWR010000486.1, on the reverse strand, counting down.
GAACGGCGGCCGTCGCCAGGCCGACGACGCCGACGATAGAAGCCACAAGCAGGACGATCAGACGCCGGCGCAGCGAATTCACGCCTCCGCCTCCGCCGTCTCGACGCGCGCGGTGAGCTGGTAGCCGCCGTTGCGCACGGTCTTGAACAGAGCCTCCTCGCCCGCCTCCGCGAATTTGCGGCGCAGCCGACTCATCAGGACGTCCACCGAACGATCGAGCGGATCGCGCTCGCGGCCCTGCGTAAGATCGAGCAGTTGATCGCGCGACAAAAGCCGCCCGGGACGGTCGAGGAAGACCTGCAGCAGGTCGAACTCGGCACCCGTGAGATCGACCAGCCCGCCTTCGGTATCCGTCACCTTGCGGGTATCGGGCTCCAGCCTGTAGCCGGCGAAATGATAGACGCGAACCTTTGTCGGTGCCGCCTCCTCCGGCGCCGAGCGCCTGAGCACGGCGCGGATACGAGCCGAAAGCTCGCGCGGATTGAACGGCTTGCCGAGATAGTCGTCGGCGCCGAGCTCCAGGCCGATGATGCGGTCCACATCCTCCTTCAGCGCAGTCAGCAGGATCACCGGGATGTGCGGCTTGCGGTCACGCAAGGCGCGGCAGATATCCAGTCCGGAGCCGTCGGGCAGCATGACGTCGAGCACGATCAGGTCGAACTGGCCCGTGCCGAGCTTCTGCTCGCACTCGCGCCGGTCGGCAGCCACGGACACACGAAAACCCTGCCCGTCGAGATAGCGCCCAAGCAGCGTCCTGATCTCGCGATCGTCGTCGACGACAAGGATATGGGATTGTGCCTGCATTCTTCGCCCGATTGCCTTTCCGCCGCCGATTATAGGCAGTGCCACGGACAAGCGGCATGGAAAATTGCAACCCAACGTTTCCGGGCGGCTCCTGGAAACATTCGGAAACAAATCTCCTTTTTCTGGCAAAGTTCGGCAACGCGCCGAAGCAAAGCGGCAAAGGACGCTTCCTATCCTCCTGCCATCCGAAGCATGCAGGAAAGGATCACGTCATGCGAAGCAGACTCTTGGCTCTCGGCCTGTTTTCGGTCGCGGCCATTCATCCCGTACTGGCCGCACAGCCCGGCCCTGACACTGCGCCCGTCGACACGCCACCGGCGCTCACCCGCCAGAACGACGCGAACCCGGGTCCGATGCCCTGGCCCGGCCCGCACGGACCGATGCGGCATGGACCCGAAGCCTTCGGTCCGCGCCGCCTGGGACCGCCGCCGGAAATGCTCGCGGCCCGGCTTTCCGTGCTCGAGACCCGGATCGGCATCCGCTCCGAGCAACTCGATGCCTGGCGCGACTACACCAGCGCGCTGCAAGCGGTGCTGGCGCCGCCGCGCTTCGATCACGGCCCCGGTGCTCCCGGCGGCCCAGGTCCGGAGGCCGGTGGCCCCGATGCGCCGGGCGGCATCCCCGACAAGGCAGGGCGCGATCCCTTCGCCTTCCCGGAAAGACTGGCCGACGAGGTCACCAAGCGCGCTGCGGCAGCAGCCAAGCTGAAGGACGCCATCGCCGTGCTGCGCACCAAGCTGACGCCCGAGCAGCTCGAAATCCTCGCTTCGGCGGATCGGCCGCACGGCCCTCCCCCCGGTCCCTGGGGCAATCCGCCGGACGACGCGGCCGGCCCCGGAGGTCCGCACGGACAGCTCCCGCCACCCCTACCCCGGGATGGCGAGCAACTCTGACCGGCTGCGCCGGCCGGCTCTCTGACTCACCCGTTTTGGGGGCCGGCCGGTTCTTGTCGAATTGCGGCGCGTCTCGCCGCTCAAAATCTTGGAATGGAACCGGGACAATGTGGGAAGCCATGATGATGCTGCGGCTGATCGCATCGCTCAGCCCGTCGCTCGGCCATACCAGGCGCGTTGAAACACCAACCCTGCTGGCCGGCTCGCGGAACGCCGCGATCCGCTTGAGCTTCGCCGCCTGGCGCCTGTCGCTTCCTCTTTCGCAGCAACCCGACAGTCATGGAAATTATGGCCGCCGGATCGCCTAGGACATATTCCGACAGCCATACCGGCTATCGCTGGCGCCCCGCCAGCGAGGCGCTTGGCATCTCGACGGCGATAGGCATACTGGTGCCGATGGGCATCGCGGCCAGGAACACGCTCCGGTCGCGCAAAGGGAGCATGGCATGAGCCGCTTCGACGCATTTGCTCGATGCCTCCGGCGGCCGGGCGCGGCCTGTTGTCATGACATCGATCGCCGGGACCGGCGCCTCCTCGACCGCAACTCAAGCGAAAGATGATCCAGTCCATGCTTAAACAGTCGCGCCAGTTTTCCCTGCCGGCCCCGCGCCTCTTGCCCTGGGCCGGAATGGTCTGCGCCGCCGTCCTTCTGGCCGCCTGCTCGCAGGAGCAGAGCAAGGTCCCGGCTGGCATGGGCGGTGCCGGCCGGCCAGAGGTCGGCGTGGTCACGCTGCACCCACAGTCCGTCGCCATCACCGCCGAATTGCCCGGCCGCACGGCCGCCTCCCTCATCGCCGAGGTGCGCCCACAGGTCGACGGCATCATCCAGCAGCGCCTGTTCCAGGAGGGCGCCGAGGTGGTGGCGGGACAGCCGCTCTACCTGATCGATCCGGCGAGCTACCAGGCCGCCTATGACAGCGCAGTCGCAACACAGCAGAAAGCGGAAGCCGCCGTGCCTACCGCGCAGGCCAAGTTCGACCGCTATTCCGGATTGCTGAAGCAAAACGTCGTCTCGAAGCAGGATTATGACGATGCCGCCGCGACTCTGGCGCAGGCCCAAGCCGACGTCGCGTCGGCCAAGGCCAGTGTCGAGACCGCGAAGATCAGCCTCGACCGAACCTCGATCACGGCGCCGATCGCCGGCCGCATCGATAAGTCGACACTGACGCCGGGAGCATTGGTCACCGCCAACCAGTCGACGGTCCTCACCACCATTCGTGAGCTCGACCCGATCAATGTCGACGTCACGCAGTCCAGCACCAATCTGCTCAACCTGCGCCAGGCCGTAAACGAAGGCCGTTTGAAGTTCAGCGGGCCGAATGTCAGCGTGAAGCTGAAGCTCGACAACGGCACCATCTATGCGCAGACCGGCAAGATGGAATTCGCCGGCGCCAATGTCGACCAGACGACCGGCACCTTCGCGTTGAGAGCCCAATTCCCCAACCCGGACCGCCTCCTGCTGCCGGGCATGTATGTGCGCGCCATCATCGAGGAAGGCGTCGCCCAGAACAGCTTCCTGGTGCCTCAGCGCGGCGTGACCCGCAATCCCAAGGGCGAGGCGACGGCCATGGTGGTCAACGCCCAGGGCAAGGTCGAATCCCGCGTGCTGGCCGTCCGCAACAGCGTCGGCAACAACTGGCTGGTGGATTCTGGCGTCGGCGATGGTGACCGCGTCATCGTCGAGGGCCTGCAACTGGTGCGCGCCGGCGGCGACGCGACGCCGGTCGAGGTGACGATCGACGAAACGACCGGCGAGATCAAGGACCGGGCGCAGACGTCGGCGGTACCTGCTCCTGACAAGATGGCGAGCAACGGCCAGTCGAGCGGGAACTGAGCGATGTCGACATTCTTCATCAACCGGCCGATCTTTGCCTGGGTGATCGCCATCGTGATCATGCTGGGAGGCCTGCTGGCGCTCCAGTCGCTGCCGATCTCGCAATATCCACAGATCGCCCCCACCACGGTGAACATCAGCGCGACCTATCCGGGCGCCGACGCCCAGACGGTGGAGAATTCGGTGACCAAGGTCATCGAGCAGGGCATGACCGGTATCGACGATCTGGACTATATGACGGCGACGTCGACCTCGACCGGTTCAGCCTCGATCACGCTGACCTTCACCAGCGCCGCCAATCCCGACACTGCCCAGGTGCAGACCCAGAACAAGCTGCAGCTGGTGCAATCGCAGCTGCCTCAGGTCGTCCAGAGCAACGGCATCACCGTTTCCAAATCCTCGACCGGCTTCCTGATGGTCATCGGCTTTGTCTCCAGCGACGGCAAGATGAACTCGACCGACCTCGCCGACTATGTCGACAGCACGATCAACGACACGCTGAAGCGCGTCGAGGGTGTTGGCTCGACCCAGCTTTTCGGCTCGGGCTACGCGATGCGCATCTGGCTCGATCCCGACAAGCTTGCCAAGTATGCCTTGATACCGAGCGATATCGCCTCGGCGATCCAGGCGCAGAACACGCAGGTTTCCGCCGGTCAGCTCGGTGGCCTGCCGGCGCGCAAGGGCCAGCAGCTCAACGCCACGGTGACGGCCAAGAGCCGCCTTCAGACCGCCGAGCAGTTCCGCAACATCATCCTGAAGAGCAACACCGACGGCTCGCTGGTGAGGCTCAACGACGTCGCCAGGGTCGAGATAGGTGCCGTTAGCTACACCACGTCCGCTCACTATAATGGCAAGCCGTCGGCCGGCGTTGCCGTCAATCTGGCGACCGGCGCCAATGCGATCAGCACCGCCGAGGCAGTCCGCGCGACGATCAACCGCCTGAGCCCGACCTTCCCGCAAGGAGTAGAGGTGGTCTACCCATACGACACCTCGCCCTTCGTGCGGCTGTCGATCGAGGAGGTGGTCAAGACGCTGGCCGAGGCGATCGTGCTGGTGTTCCTAGTGATGTTCATCTTCCTGCAGAACCTGCGCGCGACCATCATCCCCACGATCGCGGTGCCGGTCGTTCTGCTCGGCACCTTCGGCGTGCTTTCCTTCTTCGGCTATTCGATCAACACGCTCACCATGTTCGCCATGGTGCTCGCCATCGGCTTGCTGGTCGACGATGCCATCGTGGTGGTCGAGAATGTCGAGCGCGTGATGCAGGAGGAAGGCCTGCCGCCGCGAGAGGCGACCCGCAAATCGATGGGAGAAATCACCGGCGCGCTGATCGGCATCGCCACAGTGCTCTCGGCCGTGTTTGTGCCGATGGCCTTCTTCGGCGGCTCCACCGGCATCATCTACCGGCAATTCTCGGTGACCATCGTCTCGGCGATGGTGCTGTCCGTGCTGGTCGCGCTGGTGCTTACGCCGGCGCTCTGCGCGACGATCCTGCGGCCGCCCAAGGACCATGCTACCCAGAAAGGTCCGTTTGGCTGGTTCAACCGCGTCTTCGATCGCGGCACGCTCGCCTATCGGGACGGCTCGCACGGCATCATCAACCGGTCATGGCGCTTCCTGGCGGTCTTTCTCGCCATCGTCATCGCCGTGGGCTGGTTGTTCGCCCGGCTGCCAAGCTCGTTCCTGCCCGATGAGGATCAGGGCATCCTGATCACCAGCGTGCAGCTTCCGGTCGGCGCAACGCAGGACCGGACCGAGCGCGTGCTCGCCCAGGTCACCGATCATTATCTGAACGAGGAGAAGGACGCGGTCGACGGGGTGTTCACCGCCTCCGGCTTCGGCTTCGGCGGCGCCGGACAGAATGTCGGCATCGCGTTCGTACGATTGAAGGACTTCGACAAGCGCACGGCGCCGGCCCTCGCGGCAAAGGCGGTGGCCGGTCGCGCCATGGGCGCCTTCTCCAAGATCAGGGATGCGCAGGTCTTCGCGCTTGCCCCTCCGGCTATCCAGGGCTTCGGCAACACCAACGGCTTCGATTTCTACCTGCAGGACGTCAATGGCGCCGGCCATGACGCGCTGATCCAGACGCGCAACCAGCTTCTGGGCCTGGCCAGCCAGAACAAGCTGCTGGCCAACACAAGGCCCAACGGCCAGGAGGACCAGCCGCAATTCTCGGTCGACATCGATCAGGAAAAGGCAAGCGCGCTGGGCGTCGGCCTCGCGGACATCAACAGCACGCTCTCCACCGCCTGGGGCAGCAACTACGTCAACGATTTCATCGATCGTGGTCGTGTGAAGCCGGTTTATCTGCAGTCGGATGCCGACTTCCGCATGCAGCCGGAAGACCTCGACAAATGGCAGGTCCGCAACTCCGGCGGCGCGATGGTGCCTTTCTCGGCCTTTGCCTCCAGCCACTGGACCTACGGTTCGCCCCGGCTCGAGCGCTACAACGGTTCGGCCGCGGTCGAGATCCAGGGAGCGGCCGCGGCAGGCGTGAGCTCGGGCGCCGCGATGGATGAGATCGACAAGCTGATTGCGCAACTGCCCGCCGGATACTCACATGAGTGGACCGGGTTGTCGCATCAGGAGAAGCTTTCCGGCAATCAGGCGACGGCGCTCTATGCCATATCCGCACTCGTCGTCTTCCTGTGCCTTGCGGCGCTCTATGAGAGCTGGTCGATACCGTTTGCCGTCATGCTCGCGGTGCCGATCGGCATCTTCGGCGCACTCGCGGCGGCGAGCCTGTTCGGGCAGACCAACGACGTCTATTTCAAGGTCGGCCTGCTGACCACGATCGGTCTTGCCGCCAAGAACGCCATCCTCATCGTCGAGTTCGCCATCGAGCGGCAGGCGGCCGGAATGGGGCTGGTAGAAGCGACGCTGGAGGCGGCGCGGCAACGGTTGCGACCGATCCTGATGACGTCGCTGGCCTTCATCCTCGGCGTCACACCGCTGGCGATCGCCAGCGGTGCGGGCTCGGGCGCGCAGAACTCAGTCGGCATCGGCGTGATGGGCGGCATGATCGCGGCAACCGTGATCGGCGTGTTCCTTGTGCCTCTGCTGTTCGTCACGGTGCGCCGCATCTTCAAGGGCAAACCGGCCAAACAGGATACGGGCGAGACGCCGGCGGCCCTCAACCAGCAATAAAGGTTCTCTCATGACAGGTTTCGAACGCGGTCTGCTGACCGCGAAGGGGCTGCTTTTGCCCGCGTTTGGCGCTGTGCTGCTCTCGGGATGCGTGGTCGGTCCCGACTATCGGACGCCCCTGTTGGCAGTGCCGGCGAGTTGGAGCAACCAGAAGCCGGCGCAATCCGCCAAGCCGGCGCAGCTCTCCAGATGGTGGCAGCGGCTGCGCGATCCGGAACTGAACACACTTGTCGATGAGGCGGTTGCCGGCAATCTCGACGTCGCGACGGCGAAGGCCAGGATTCGCGAGGCGCGCGCAAACTATCGCCAATCGGCAGGAACACTGTTCCCGTCGGCCAGCGGTTCCGCTTCCGCGACGCGCAACAAGACTGCCGCGACCACCGCAGGCGGAACGGCCAGCGACGCCTATGCCCAGTATCAGTCGGGCTTCGACGCCAGTTGGGAGCTGGATCTGTTCGGCGCCAACCGCCGGGGCGTCGAGGCCGCGCGCTATGGCGTGGACGCCTCCGAGGAGAACCTCCGCTCGACGCTGCTGACGCTTGTCGGGGACGTGGCATCCAACTATGCGCAGGCGCGCGGTTATCAGGCGCGCATCGCGCTCGCCCGCCGCGCTGCCGCATCGCAAAGGCAGACCGCGGACTTAACCCGCATGATGGCCCAGGCCGGCACGGCGACAGCGGCGGATGTCGCCAAGGCGATGGGACAGGCCAGCAGCACGGAGGCCGACGTTCCGACACTGGAAGCAAGCTACGCCGAAGCGGTGCATCGTCTCTCGGTGCTCACCGGCCGCCCGCCCGCCGCGCTCAACGGCCGGTTGAAGCGCGGCGCGCCGATCCCCACGCCGCGCCTGCCGATTCCGGCTGGAATTCCGGCCGACATATTGCTTGCCCGCCCGGATGTGCGCATGGCCGAGCGGCAATATGCCCAGTACACCGCGAAGATCGGCCAGGCCGAGGCGGCGCGCTATCCCTCCGCCAGCCTGACGGGAAACATCAGCACCGCCGCGTTCCAGCTCGGCGACCTCGGCAAGAACTCCACGATCGGCTGGTCGTTTGGGCCGACGCTGAGCGTGCCGCTGTTCAACGCGGGGCAATTGGAGGCTGCCGTCGACGTGGCGAGGGCTCAGCGTGACCAGTACTTCATCGCCTACAAGGCTTCCGTCCTCGCCGCGCTCGAGGATGTGGAAAACGCGCTCGTATCGCTGGCGCAGGAGCGTGTACGGAACGGCAAGCTTGCCTCCTCCACGAAGTCCTACGCCGACGCCGCACGGCTCGAGCGGACTCGCTACAAGGCCGGCGAGACAAGCCTCCTCGATGTGCTGGATGCCGAGCGCTCGGCCTACTCGGCCGAGGACGCGCTCCTGCAGAGCCGGGTGTCGACCGCCACGGACTACATCGCCCTCAACAAGGCGCTCGGCGGCGGCTGGGACGGGACGCTCGACAGCACCAGGCCCGAAATCGCCGATGAGAACACCGGTCCGCGGCTGGCGTCGAAGACGCAGTGACGCGGAGCCTCTCTCGGGTCCAGCCGTCCGTTCAACGCTTCAACAAATCTCCGTGAGCAGCTGAAAGAAAACATCTACTATATTATAACCCACGTCGAGGTAACGCCATGTCGCACATCTACGATCTTGGAACCGGTCTCGTCCGGCGCATCTATGAGAGGCGCATAGACACACCGCCGATTCTTGATTCCGGCACTCACTTTCCGAACGCCGCGAAGTTCGAGGCTGCCTGGCAGGGCATTCGCGACGAAGCGCTTGCCGTTCAGTTGAACAGGGCGCCGCGCTTCCACGACATCATGCCCGAGCAGGCAGACATCTCGGCCAATGACGGCCTTGACTGGCGCATGTTCGTGCTCAAGGCCTACGACATGACCATCCCGGAGAACCTCGCCCGGATGCCGGTCCTCAGCCGACTGCTTTCCGAATGCCCGGAGGTCAAGTCGGCGGCAATTTCCTTCCTGGCTCCGCGCAAGCACATCCCGCCCCACCGCGGGCCGTTTCGCGGCATCATGCGGTTTCACCTCGGCCTGGCCATCCCGAAGCAGGAAGATGGCCGTCCGGCCACGATTATGATGATCGACCATCAGGAGCGTCGAATCACCGACGGCGAAGGCATGTTGTGGGACGACACGTTCACGCACGAGGTCATGAACAGCTCCGATCAGCCCCGGGTCGCGCTTCTGCTGGATGTCTGGCGCCCGAAGATGCCGGTGGACTTGGAAATCCTGTCACGGCTGATCGTGCGCGGCGTGCAGGTTGGAATGCACTACAGGGGCGTGTCTTTCGCCGCCTGAACCGGCCAAGGCGAAATGCCTAGGCCCGCGCCTCGCGATACTCCTTCGACCCATTCGCGCGCTTGCCCGGCGACATCATGTCCCTGGCAAGCAACCCGCTGACGCGACAGAAGGCCATGAACGCCCGGCAGGCTTCCTCGGTGCTCGCCACGTCGACGGTCGCGCCGAAACAGGCGTTGAAGGCTGCTTCATGGACCTTGCCGTGCCGACGCTTTGGCCAATCCTGCAAAAAATCGAGCGCCTGTTCGACGCTGTAGATTTCCTCGACCGGCAGGCCGGGCGCGGGCGTTATGCGCACCGGCACCTCGAATTGCAGTCTGTCCATTCCCTGTCTCCCGAGCTGGCGTCGAGCAAGCAACGCCGTTCGTGCCGAAAAGTTGCCTCGGCGGCCTTCTGACTTAGGAATGTGACCTCAGTGCGGTCGCGGGCCAGGAGTTTGCGATCATTGCTAACGACAGCTTTCCAACGTATTGCCCGGGCAGGTCGTAGCCTGCCGTGAGCGGAAAGCATGAGCGAAATCCGGGTCGAGTCCCTCGTCAAGCAATATGGCGACACGACAGCGTTGGACGATGTTTCGCTCGCCTTCCCTCAGGGCTCTTTCACCGCGCTGCTCGGTCCGTCCGGCTGCGGCAAGACGACGATGCTGAGGCTGATTGCCGGCTTCGAGGCGCCATCGCAAGGCCGCGTGTTTTTCGGTGACATGCTGGTCGCCGACCCGAAGCGACAGTTGCCGCCGGAAGCGCGCAATGTCGGCGTCGTCTTCCAGTCCTATGCGCTTTGGCCGCATATGGATGTCGCCGAAAATGTCTCCTATCCGCTGAGGGCCAGGCAGGTCGCCTCCGCTGATATCCCGGCGCGCGTCGCCGCTGTGCTCGACATCGTCGGTCTCGGCGGTTTTGCGCAACGCCGCATCGATGAACTGTCCGGCGGCCAGCGGCAACGCGTGGCGCTGGCCCGCTGCCTGGTCGCCGAAGCCAGGATCATCCTGTTCGACGAGCCGCTCGCCAATCTTGACATGCATCTCCGCTCGGCGATGGTCGACGCCTTCCGCGATATCCACCGCCGCACCGGCGCGACGATTGTGTATGTCACGCACGACCAGGCCGAGGCGCTGGCGCTTGCCGACCGTGTCGCCGTCATGAGCAAGGGCAGGTTGCTGCAGGCGGCGCCGCCCCAGGAGATCTACCGCTCCCCCGCCGACGCCGCCGTGGCCGGCTTTGTCGGGCGCGGCAGCCTGATTTCCGGCAACACCGTCCACCATTCGGGCACCACCTCGACCGTCGACGTCGCCGGACATCGTCTTGCCGCGCGCAGCCTTGGCGAGCCGACCGGCGTGGTCAAGGTGCTGCTGCGGCCCGAGGCGCTGCGCATCGCCCCGGACGGCCTGCCGGCGACCGTGCTGGACAGTGTCTATCGCGGCGCGGTCCATGAGGTACGGCTGGCGCTTTCCGGACCAGGACAGCAATTGCTGGTCGACAGCACCGAGGCGCTGGCGACAGGCGACCGGGTGCATGTCGCGGTCTCGGATGCCTGGGTCGTGCCGGGCGCCTGACGCAATTCCAGGAAAAGTGTGAAACGGTTTTCCGTTCGGAATTACGTCAAACAAAGAGACAATTCAGCGCCAGGGTAGAATGCCCGCCGGCAGCCGGCGGCCGAGCCGGTCGAGCGCCAGAAGAAGCGCGATCACGACCACGATCGTCGACACGGCGATCGCGGCCGCCTGAGTGCCAAGCCCTGCCTCTTCCAGGCTGAACAATACGACGCCCAGCGTCTCCTTGCCGCTCGACCATAGCAGCGCGGACACGGTCAGTTCGTTGAATGCACTCATGAACACGAGCAGGCCGCCGGCCACGGCGGCTGGGGCGGTGAGCGGCGCCGCGATGGTCCAGAGCCGGCGAAACGGTCCGGCGCCGGACACCGCCGCCGCCTCTTCGAGATCGCGCGGGATCTGCCCGACCGCTGTCGCCACCGGCTTCATCGCCAGCGTCAGGAAGCGCATCGCGTAGGCGATCAGGATGATCGACGCCGTCGCATAGAGGCTGCCGATCAGCGGCAGCGGCCGCAGGAACAGGAGGATGCAGGCGATCGCCAGCACGACGCCGGGGATCGAATAAGGCAGGTCGACGATGCTGCCAAGCACGCGCCGCCAGCGCCGGCCAAAACGCTCGAGCGCGACAGCCATCGGAATGGCGGCAACGGCGAGGATCAGAGCCGCGCCGCCCGCGAACAGCAGCGAATTGCGGAAGGCGCGCACCGTCGAGACCTGCCGGGCAAGCACTTCCGTATAATTGGCGATGGTTGCGGTCCGCCAATTGAGCGGCACGCCGAAGGAAGGCACCAGCGACGTCGCGAGAAGAGCGAAGGACGGCAGCAGGAGGATCAGGCCGATGACCAGCCAGCAAAGGCAGGCAAGCGGCAGCCGGTAGCGTCCAAGCTCCAGTTGCGCTGGTGTACCGGCGGCGAGGCGATGGCCGGCGCCGTGCAGCGCCACAGCCTGGAACCCCATGCCGGCCAGCGCCAGTGCCGCGACAAGCACCGAGAGTGCCGCGATCTGCGGCAGCACGCTCGGCCCGAAGCTCGACAGGTCCTGATAGATCAGCGTCGGCAGCGTCAGGTAGTTGACTGGCATGCCGAGCAGCGCCGGTATTCCAAAATTGCCGACGCCGGAAACGAAGGCAAGCGCCGCGGCCGCCACGACATAAGGGCGCACGACCGGGAGCACGATGGTCCGCAGCACGCCGAGTGGCCTCGCTCCGCAGGACCTTGCCGCCTCGACCAGGTCGCGTGGCACACGCGACAGCCCCGCCCGCATGGTGATGAAGACGATCGGCGCGTGCTGCACGGCGTAAAGCAGGATGATGCCGTTGCGGCCGAGCATCGGGTTGGCGGTGCCGGGCGGCGGCGCGAGGCCAAGCATGCCGAGCAGCGTGCTCGACGGGCCAAAAAGGTGCAGCCAGGCCAGCGCCGTGACTTGCGGCGCGATCATCAGCGGCAGCAGCAGGAGAAAGCCGAGGATCTTTCGCCCCGGCAGATCGGTCATTGCAACGATGATGGCGAAAGGAATACCGAGGCAGAGCGCTAGAACCGCGCCGAAAAAGGCCGTGTCCAGCGTATGCCACATCGCCCGCAGCGCGACGGGCCTGGCGAGCCGTGCACCAAAGGCGGCAAGGTCGACCTCGCCGCCAGGTGCCACCGCCGCCATGACGAGGCGCGCCATCGGCAGCAGGCTGAGCACGCCGATGACCACAAGCACGGCCAGCGCCGATAGACGCTGGCCGGAGATCGGACTTGCTGGCGCAAGGCCAAGCCCCCGCGGAGCTGTGCCCTGCCCCGCGATACCGTGTCCCGCCGACGGCAATGCCGCTTACTGGCTCATCACAGTGGTGAATTTGTCCTTGTTCGCGGCATCGTTGGCCAGCGCCGCCGCGGCGTCATAGTCCAGCACCTTGATGGAAGCACGGTCGGGATAGCCCGCCGGAAGGGCAATATCGGCACGGGCCGGGATGTAACCCATCTTGGCCGCGACTTCCTGACCGTCCTTCGACAGCAGGAAATCGACGAAGGCCTTCGCGGCTTCCTTGTTCTTGGCGGAGGAGAGGATCGCGACCGGCTCCGTGACGGCCGAAACGCCTTCCTTCGGGAAGACGAACTCGACCGGCGCGCCCTTGGCCTTTTCGCGGATCGGCATGTAGTCGACGATCATGCCGAACAGCTTGTCGCCGCCGCTGACCGCTTTCAGCACGTCACCGTTGCCGCCACTCGCCTGCGCGCCGTTCTTGGCAAGCGCGCCGTAGTAATCCCAGCCTTCCGGCAGATTGCCGGTGAGCGTAACGGTGTGGATCATCGCCGCGCCCGAAGTCAGCGGGCTCGGCATGGCGACGAGGCCCTTCGCTTCCGGCTTCTTCAGGTCTTCCCAGCTGGTCGGCACGAAGGGCGCCTTGGTGTTGTAGACGATGCCGGTGGTGATCAGCTTGGTCGAGAAATAGGTCTTGTCCTTGTCGTAAAGCGCGGCGTCGAGGCCATCGGCCTTCGCCTCCGGATAGGCAAGCAGCCGGCCTTCTTTCTTGAGGCCCTCCATGGTCACCACGTCGACGATCAGGAGCACATCGGCCTGCGGCTGGCCGGCTTCGATCTCGGCATGCAGCTTGGCCAGGATCTTCGGCGTGCCATCGCGCACCCAATCGACCTTGATGTCGGGATGCTTCGCGATGAAGGCGTCCACCGTCTGCTGGGCATCGGTGTTCGGCTGGCTGGTGTAGAGCACCAGCGTGCCGTCGGCGGCGAAGGCGCCGGCCGCGGTGGATGCCAGCAGAATGGCGGCGAAGACGATCTGGCGCATGGGAAACCTGCTCTCGGTGACAGCTGAGGGAAGTCCGGCGTTTCGCCGGGGCTGGAAAAGCTGACTAAGGCGCCAGGATAACCATCGTATGACAGGGCGACACCATCGCGTCGCCCTGTCACCTGATGGCCGCAGCCATTGCGGCTACTGGTTCGCCGGATCCGTTTCGGCTTCAAAGGCCATGCGGCATACCATCATCAGCAGATAGGCGGACGGCACGGCGAAGATGACGCCGAGCACCACCGCCGCCGTCCCGTCCATACGAAGTGTTGCGGCGACCGCCCAGTAGACGGTGCCGACGCAGATAACGGCTTGAACGGCGAGAAAAGAGGCCGCGGCCACCGCGCGGGTAAGTGTCTTGAACGTCTTGATGCGTTGCATT
>JBFLWR010000485.1:0-26891 GCA_040755925.1 Pseudomonadota bacterium | reverse complement strand
TCGACCTTACCATCGCTGCCGGCGACCGGCTGGGCATCGTCGCGGCCAACGGCCGTGGCAAATCCACCTTGCTCAGATGCATTGCGGGTGACTTCGAAGCAACCGCCGGCGACATCACGCGCTCGCGCGGCCTTCGCGTCGGCCATGTCGAGCAATCCGTCCCCAAGGCGCTGCTCGACCACAGCTTCCATCAAGTCGTTGCCGATGCCTTGCCACCCGAACAGCGCGACAGCGAGCTCTGGCGTGTTGATGTGGTGCTGGATTCGCTCGACGTGCCGGACGAAATGCGCGGCCGGTCGATGCGGGCGCTCAGCGGCGGCTGGCAGCGGCTGGCGCTGATCGCGCGTGTCTGGGTCACCGATCCCGACGTGCTTTTGCTCGACGAGCCGACCAACCATCTCGACCTGGCCAGGATCAGCCTGCTTGAGATCTGGCTCAACGCGTTGCCGCGCGAGGTGCCAGTGATCATCGCCAGCCACGACCGCGCTTTTCTCGACGCCACCACAAACCGAACGCTGTTCCTGCGCCCGGAGGAGTCGCCGGTGTTCGCGTTGCCCTATTCGCACGCCAGGCAGGCTCTCGATGAACTCGACGCCTCGACGGCCCGCAAGTTCGAGCGCGACATGAAGATCGCCCAGCAGCTGCGCAAGCAGGCCGCCAAGCTCAACAATATCGGCATCAATTCCGGCAGCGACCTGCTCACCATCAAGACCAAGCAGCTGAAGGAGCGGGCGGAGAAACTGGAGGATACGGCGATTGCGGCGCATCGGGAGCGATCGGCCGGCGCCATCAAGCTCGCCAATCGCGGCACCCACGCCAAGGTGCTGATCACGCTCGAGGACGCGGCGGTGGAGACGCCCAACGGCACGCTGCTGTTCACGACCGGCAAACGCCATATCTGCCAGGACGACCGCATCGTGCTGCTCGGTCGCAACGGCGTCGGCAAGTCGCGTTTCATTGCCATGATCCGCAACGCCATTGCCGAACCCGGCTCGGTGCCGAACGTCAAGGTGACGCCGTCCACCGTTCTCGGCTACAGCGACCAGGCGCTGTCCGGCATTGCCGGCGACGACACGCCGCTGGCGATGGTCTCGCGCCGGTTCGAGGTCGGCGAGCAGCGCGCCCGTTCCTTGCTCGCCGGCGCCGGCGTCGCCATCGAGATGCAGGACAAGAACATCGGCGCCTTGTCGGGCGGGCAGAAGTCGAGGCTGATGATGCTGGTGCTCAGGCTCATCCATCCCAACTTCTATTTGCTCGACGAGCCGACCAACCACCTCGACATCGAAGGCCAGGAAACGCTGGAGGACGAGTTGCTGAAGCACCAGGCAAGCTGTCTGCTCGCCTCGCACGACCGTTCCTTCATCCGCGCCGTCGGCAACCGCTTCTGGCTGATCGAGAAGCGGCGGCTGACCGAAGTCGATAGCCCCGAGGAGTTCTTCCGCACGGTGTCCGATGTAACCGGTTGAGGCGACCATAAGCCTGTCTTCCGGAGTTGGCGGACACAAAAAAATATGCCGCCTGTCGGATCGCCGATCGCCGCCTCGTCCTTGGGATGCCGACACAAAGATGCCGGCATCAACCAGGGAGGACCGCCATGTCGGTACT
Organism: Pseudomonadota bacterium; assembly: GCA_040755925.1. GTDB lineage: Bacteria > Pseudomonadota > Alphaproteobacteria > Rhizobiales > Rhizobiaceae > Mesorhizobium. Next base: position 25,286 of record JBFLWR010000485.1, on the reverse strand, counting down.
GTCATCCATCGGCCATCTGGCGAGCCGCCATGCTGAGGCCCGCGCCCGCCGCCGCGGCGAGCGCATCCTGCTTTCGCTGCCCGCGGAATTGCGCAAGGACATAGGCTTTCCAGAAATATTCGACACACGGCACAGCCGCCGCTCGCCCACCGTCTCGACCAGGATCATATGAAAACGATCGGTCGGTGAATGCTACCGTTGTCCGGTCTCGCCTGTTGTCCAATGCATCAAGGCCTCCAAAAAATTCCGCGGCTATGTAGGATCGACACGGCCTCGTCCGTCCTACGATCGCAAGGCCATAGAATCGAGAAGAGGAACAAGCAAAATGACCGACCAGACCCTGCCCCACGCCAAGGTCCTTGGTGGATTGACCCCCTACTTGCAGGTCGACGGCGCCATCAAGGCGGCCGAGTTCTACAAGAAGGCTTTTGCCGCCGAGGAGGTGTTTGCCTACCCGCCGGACGACAAGGGCCGGACTATGCATATCCATCTCTACATCAACGGCTCGACGCTGATGCTGGGAGACGCCTATCCCGAACATGGCCATCCGCATCAGGCCGCGCAGGGCTACACCTTGCAGCTCCATCTCGGCAATGACGACATCGATGCCTGGTGGCAGCGCGCCGTCGACGCCGGCTGCGAGATCGTCACGCCGCTCCAGGTCATGTTCTGGGGCGACCGCTGGGGCCAGGTGAAGGATCCCTTCGGTGTCGCCTGGGCGATGAATGCGCCCGTGAAGTAGGTTTCCTAGAGAGCATGCGTCGCCCGCCTATGGCCGGACCGACGCGCTCACCGCGCCGGGTCGTATCCCCGCCGACCCGGCGCTCGTTTTTCAGCAAAGGAGTTTATCATGTCCTACGTCGACGGTTTCGTTCTGGCCGTGCCCAAGGCCCGGCTCGATGATTATAAGAAGCTTGCCAACACCGCCGGCCCCATTTGGAAGGAACACGGAGCGCTCGCCTATGTGGAATGCATCGGCGACGACGTGCCTTACGGCGAGTTGACCTCATTCCCGCGCGCGGTGCAGGCCAAGGACGATGAGATCGTCATCTTTGCATGGGTCGTCTACGAGTCCAGGCAGAAGCGCGACACGGCCATGGCCAAGGTGATGGCCGACGAGCGTCTCAAGATGGACTGGTCTGCCATGCCGTTCGACGGCAAGCGCATGATCTTCGGCGGCTTCCAGCCGTTCGTGGAGCTTTGAGAGGCGTCGCCCCAAGCTAGAGATTGAGGTCAGGCCGAGTCGAGAATGGTGAGTTCCGAGAACCGGAACAGAGCGTACATTAGTACGTAAGTACCGGAAGCGCAGGAAGCCACCGTTCGCAGGCCGGCCTGACCTCAATATCAGCCTAACTTGTCGAGCAGTGGCTTCAGCCTGTCACCGTAACGCTTCCACAGATCGACCGAGCCCTGATACATCGGCTGGCGCACCTGCGCCGCCGACGCCGTGCGCACCGGCCGATCGGTTTCGTGGAACGACAGCACCTTGTCGTCCCACGGCAGGCCGAGATGCGCCATCAGCGCCCTTGTCTGCCCTTCCTGGTCGGCGACAAAATCCTCGTAGCGCACATCGTGCACAACGCCCGGCAGCACCCTGTGCCAGTGCGCCATGATGTCGGTGTAGAGGTTATGGAAATCGGCAAGCTCACCGAGGTCATAGCCGTAGCGATGGCTGTCGCCGCGGAAATGCACCTTGAAGATCGACAGGCAGGTTGCCGCGGCATCGCGCGCGCAATGGACGATCTTGGCCTTCGGCAGCATCATGTGGATGAAGCCGACCAGCAGGAAGTTGCCTGGCATCTTGTCGGTGACATGGCGGAAGCCTGGATAGCGGGCGTGCAGCATGTCGAGATAGGCTTGGCCGGCCTCGGCAAAGGCCTTGTCCGGCATCTCGGCTATCCCGCCGGGAAAGCCGCCCGGCATGCTCATCGGAAACTGCTTGCCGACCGCCGTCTTCAGGATATTGAGCTCGCCTGCGCCGAAAACTTGCGGGTGGCTGGCGATGATCTGCTCGACCAGCGTCGTGCCGGAACGCGGCATGCCGACGACGAAGATCGGCGCATCGTCCGAAATGCCGCTCGGCTGGTGCTTGTCGAAGAAGTCTTTGTCGAAGGCCGACTTCATCGCCTCGAACTCGTCGCGCGTCCTCACGGGATCGTAGGCGATGGCCTGTCGGCGGATGGCATTGCCCTCTGCGAAATAGTCGAAGGCGCGACCGTAATCCTTGAGGTCGTCATTGACCTTGCCGAGGCCGAAGGAGAGCTGCATGCGCGCGAGGCTGCCCTGCGGCGCCTTGGCATGCTCGGCTTCCATGCCGGACAGTTCGGCGTCGCGTTCGGTCTGGCGCTTGACCTGCGTCAAGAGCAGCCAGGCCCTCGCCATGCCAGGAGCCACCGCCAACGCCTGACGGGCGAGATCGGCCGCCTCGTCGAGCTTGCCCTTCTCCATCATGGCAACGCCCAGCCCGTAGAGAAGCTCGGCGTCTTTCGGCCGGATCGACAGCGCCTCGCGGAACACGCCAATGGCATCGTCCAATCTGCCGGCTTCCTGCAGCGTCTCGGCAAGGCCGATGCGGGCGCGGGCGTGGAACGGGTTGCGGCCGATCGTGCCGCGGTAGATCTCCTCGGCGGCCTCCAACTGACCCAATTGCGTCAGCGACGATCCGAGATTGTCGCGCGCGGCGAGCTGGTCCGGCCGGATGTCCACCGCGCCACGGAAGAAATCGACGGCGGCCGGGACACGTCCAAGGTCGCGCATGACCGTGCCCATATTGTTGAGGAAGTCGGCATTCTCGGGCTGCAGCGTGACCGACTGCTCGATGAGGCCGAGCCCCTCGTCGCTTCGGCCGGTCTGATGCAGCAAAAGCCCGAGGAAATGCAGCGCTCCGGCATGGTTCGGCTGCCGCTCCAGTACCTGCCTGTAAAGCCCCTCGGCCTCCTGGCGGCGCCCGGCCTGGTGCAGTTGCAGCGCCTTGTGCACATAAGGGTCAAGCGGGCTGGCCGAATTTGGCTTGCCGCCCGCGTTCGCCGCTCTTCTCTGATCTCGGTTAATGGGAAACCTGCCGTGTTTGTTGGTCCGCCGGACCTAAGCCATGCGGGCGCGAAATTCAAGATGATCCGGCATTGCGTGCGCCCGTACTCATGAGGGCGAGGCAGCTTTCCTATTCAACAAGGCCCGTCGCCGACGATGCGATAGTCGGCGGCGCGGGCTTCGCAGGCGTTCGGGAACGTGCGCGCTTCGCCATGCCGCCTGGCGCAGACCGGCGCGTATTCGTGCGTGCAGAAGGTCTGCTCGCCGCCTCCGCCGCCGTCGCGACATGGACCGTCGCGCACGATCCGGTAGCCTGCCCTGTCGGCGAGACAGGCATTGGCGAATGTCTGGCGGTCGCCGCCGCGGCGCGCGCAGACCGGCAGGTACTGCGCGGTGCATATTTGCGGATGCGGCCTTGGCGGCAGTGGACGCGGTCCGTCGTCGACCACGACGGTGCAAGCAGCCAGCAGCGCCGACAGCAGCATTACGGCCAAGCCTTTCAACGAGACGATAGCCGCCAGAACCCGCATCTTTGCCTCCTCACCCCATTCGGCCACCGCGGCAGGCCGATCTAATCGATCCTCACCATTCCGGTTGCTAATGCAACCCTGGTTTGCGGATCGGTCCAATCGAGAGCTCGCGCCGTGGAGATATGCGCTGGCCTATGCCTGGTCCGTTTCTGGCCGATGACCTGTGGTGGCGCGGGGTCTATCGAGGCGCTGTGTTGGGCGAACCATATGCCGCCCGCGGTCGCGGTCTTGCAACCATCACGTTTCCGTGTAATAAATTTCGCGTTCGGGCATTTGCGACCCGGAGAGCGGAACGTTTTGGACGACCTTTCCCCGATAGTGTGAATCTCTGACGGCCCCGTAGTTCGGCGGGGGGTTTGACCATGCGCAAATGCATGACTGCCGAAGCAACCACCGGAACTTGCCCAAGGCGCCAGGCAGAGGGCAAACCACAAGACTGATACGGGTGAAGGAGTTTCCCCCAATGGCCCAGACCGGCACCGTAAAGTTCTTCAACGCCACCAAAGGCTTCGGCTTCATCACGCCTGATGGCGGCGCCAAGGACGTGTTCGTCCACATCTCCGCAATCGAGGCTTCCGGCTTGCGCACGCTCGTCGACGGCCAGAAGGTCACGTTCGACGTCGAGCCGGACCGCATGGGCAAGGGCCCGAAGGCGGTCAACCTCCGCGCGGCCTGATCGGCCGGCACCATCCGCCATCCGCGGATGAAATGGCCTGGCCGGATCGTGAACCGGCTTCGAAGCAGCCCTGAGAATTCAAAGGCGCGACGGGAACCGTCGCGCCTTTTTCATGTTGGAAATGGACGGACGGACGGCCAAAAACTTTTTCTTGCCGATAGCGCTAAAATAAAGGACAAATTTCCTCTCGGGCAGTTTGCCGGCCCGAGACTGGACTTATGGGATTAAAGGGAGTTTCCCATGCCGCAGACCGGCACCGTCAAATTCTTCAACCATGCCAAAGGTTTCGGCTTCATCACGCCGGATGATGGCGCGAAGGATGTCTTCGTCCACATTTCGGCCGTGCAGGCGTCGGGCCTTCCCGGTCTTGAGGATGGGCAGAAAGTGACATTCGACACCGAGCCGGACAAGCGCGGCAAGGGTCCGAAGGCCGTCAATCTGTCGATCGGCTGAGCCGGCCAGGACAGATCGACGGAGTTTGCGTAAGGCGGGGCCGCCCCTGCCGGGAATATGGTTGTGCCCAGGCCGTGCAGCTGTTCGGCCAAATTCGTTCAGCCTCCGTTCAGCCACGGTCTTCTATTAATCTTTGCTAAAGCCGGCCCGCATCCCCCCGAAAAATACACGGGCCGGCGCGAAGGAGACCGAAAATGAACCGAATTCTCAAGACCGCCATTCTGACCGCGGGCATCGCCGCGACCACCTTGGCCACCTTCTCCGCAGCCAACGCTGACGACTGGCGCTGGCGCCATCGCGGCGGCGGCGGCGACGCTCTCGCTGCAGGCGTTGTAGGCCTTGCCGCGGGCGCCCTGATCGGTAGCGCGCTCAGCAACCCCGGGCCGAGATATTACGATCCGGCCTACGATGACGGCTACTACGTCGACCCGCCGGTTCGGCGCTACTACGTTCAGCCCCGTGTCGTCTATGCCGACCGCTATGCCGAGCCGTGGACGCGTGGCTGGTACGAGTATTGCTCCGACCGTTACCGCAGCTTCAATTCCCGCACCGGCACCTTCACCGGCAATGACGGCCAGCAGCATTTCTGTGTCGCCAACTGACCGGAGCAATTCCAGGAAAAGTGTGAAACGGTTTTCCGTTCGGAATTGCGTCTGACAAACCTCCAGGGTTCCCTGCCCCGAGCAAAGCGCCGCCCACCAGCGGCGCTTTTCCTTTGCGGATAGGCCGGATCAGACCAGGAAGGGGTTGGTTCGGCGCTCCTCGCCGAAGCGGCCGCCCGGGCCGTGGCCGCAGATAAAGCCGATGTCGTCACCGAGCGGCAGCAGCTTTTCCTTGATTGAGGCGATCAAAGTAGCGTGATCGCCACCTGGCAGGTCGGTGCGGCCGACCGAGCCCCGAAACAGCACATCGCCGACATGGGCGAACTTCGCGGCGCGGTTGTAGTAGACGACATGGCCAGGCGCATGCCCGGGACAGTGCAGTACCTCGAATACGTGTCCTCCGAACGACACGGTCTCGCCTTCGTTCAGAAAGCGGTCAGGCACGCAATTGCGCACCGTATCCGTGAGACCGAAACGCTTGGCCTGGTTCTCCAGATTGTCGAGCAGCGGCTTGTCGGCCACATGCGGGCCGATGATGTCGATGCCGAGCGCTTCCTTCAGTTCCATCGCGCCGCCGGCATGATCGATATGCCCATGCGTGATCCAGATCGCGCCCGCGCGTATTTCGTTGTCTTTCAACGCCTGGAGCACCTTGTCGATATCGCCGCCCGGATCAACGACGACACCGTTCTTGTCGTCCATGTCGAACAGGATGGTGCAGTTCTGCTGGAAGGGTGTGACCGGCACGATGCCGGCATTAAGCTGACCCATGATCGTCCTTTCGCTATCTCGCCTCCGATGTAGGCGCTGGAGCGCGGGGCGTCCATGGCGGACGGGGTGTGCCCGTAACGAAAATGGGCGGCCGGAGCCGCCCATGTGGCTAGACCGAAACCGCGAGCGCTTACTTGTTCATCGCGCCCATGACCGCGCCGATGATGCCGGTCAGGATCGCACCGCCGCCGGCGCCGCCCACAATGTTCTTCAGATCAATGGCGCTGCCCAGACCGCCAGCCGCTGCCGCCGCGTCGACCCCGCCGCCGCCAAGCAGGCTGCCGAGGATAGCCGCGCCGCCAACGCCGCCAATGGCTCCGCCCAGGATTTTTGGAAGCTGTCCCATCGCCGCCGTCTTGAGCGCCGCACCGACCGCCTGGCCACCGATGACGCCTGTAATCACCTGCACAATGATCGGAAGAAGCGTATTCATGTCCATGTTACCAGTCCCTCCATAGCTGCCAGCCTCCCGGGGCCGACGCCATCATGAGACGCCGAATCCGGGGAAAGTCAAATGCGCACGCGCTTAAATAAAAGGGGCGGCTCGAAAACCGCCCCATTGCATAAAAAAGCTGTGACTATCGTTATTCTGCGGCGATCGCCTGCTTTGGTTGCACTGCAGCAGAATAGTCGTTCATCAATGTCTTGGCGATCTCGCCGACCTCGAATCGGTATGGGCCGATCTCCGAGACCGGAGTGACTTCGGCCGCGGTGCCGGTGAGGAAACATTGCTCGAAGCCTTCGAGCTCCTCCGGCATGATTGCGCGCTCGATCACCTCGAAGCCACGGTCCCTGGCGAGGCCGATCACAGTGCGGCGGGTGATGCCGTCGAGGAAGCAGTCCGGCGTCGGCGTATGGATCTTGCCGTCCTTGACGAAGAAGATATTGGCGCCGGTGGCTTCCGCCACATGGCCGCGCCAGTCTAGCATCATGGCGTCGGCATAGCCCTTTGCCTCGGCGGCATGCTTCGACAGGGTGCAAATCATGTAAAGGCCGGCGGCCTTCGACTTCGACGGCGCGGTGCGCGGGTCGGGCCGGCGCCATTCCGCCAGATCGAGGCGGATGCCCTTCAGCTTCTGCGCCGGATCGAAATAGCTCGGCCACTGCCAGATGGCGATGGCGCAGTTGATGCGGTTGTTCTGCGCCGAAACGCCCATCTGCTCGCTGCCGCGCCATGCGATCGGCCGCACATAGGCGTCCTGGAAACCCTGCTTCTTCAGAAGCGTGCGGCAGGCCTCATCGATCTCGGCGACCGAATGGGGAATCCGGAAGCCGAGCAGGCGCGCCGATTCATGCAGGCGCTCATTGTGCTCGGTTAGCTTGAAGATCTGGCCGCCATAAGCACGCTCGCCCTCGAAGACGGCGCTGGCATAGTGCAGGCCATGCGTCAGGACATGGATCTTGGCGTCAGCCCATTTGACGAACTCGCCGTTCATCCAGATGAAGCCGTCCAACTGGTCAAAAGGAACGGATGCCATGGGAACCTCCCGCGGGCGATTGCCCGCATATCGTTGTTATCAATAGCGTTTCATGTCAGCCGTGCCGCAAGGTCCGGAGCGTCGGCCGAGACGATGAAGCGTAGGCGGATATTCAACCCGTGGCAAACTCAGGAAGTTCCGGAAAAATGGTTTCCGCTTGCCTTTTCGTTCGCAATCCGCCGAAAAGCTTGTCAAAAATTATCATTGCGCGAAAATTACGTCAACAGTACTGACGTAATTCCGTTTCGCATGGAGAAAAAATGATCGAACGCAGCCACTCGACCGGGAAACCGATCAGGACGGCGATCACCGAAGAGGACGGCATCGACTTCGCCATCATCGAACTGTTTTTCTTCGCCTATCGCGATTTCACCTCCGATCCCGACCAGATCCTCGCCGACTACGGATTCGGCCGCGCCCACCATCGCGTCCTGCACTTCGTCAACCGCCGGCCGGGCCTGACGGTTGCCGAGCTGCTCGATGTTCTCAAGATCACCAAGCAGAGCCTGGCGCGAGTACTGAAGCAGTTGATCGACACCGATCACATCGTCCAGCTGCAAGGCCCGCGTGATCGGCGGCAACGCGAGCTCTACCCGACCGCCAAGGGCCGGGCGCTGGCGCTGGCGCTGGCGCGGCCACAGTCGCGCCGCATCCGTGCTGCATTGGAGGATTCTGGAGCCGTCGAACGCTCCACGATCGAACGGTTCCTGGAGGCGATGGTCAATCCGGAACTAAGAGCGCAGATCGACATTGTGCCTGCGCAAACATCGGGGAAGAACCATGGAGACCATTGAGAAGGTTGATCAACCGGCGGCGCCCGACGATGACGCGCCGCATCTTTTGGTTGTCGATGACGACACGCGCATCCGCAATCTGCTCAAGCAATATCTGTCCGAGAACGGCTTTCGCGTCACCGTCGCCGGCAATTCGAGCGAGGCGCGGCGCAAGCTCGCCGGGCTCGACTTCGACCTGCTGGTGCTCGACGTGATGATGCCCGGCGAGACCGGCGTCGACCTCACCAAGGCGCTCCGGGCCGAGAAGAACGTGCCGATCCTGATGCTGACGGCGCTGTCCGAAACCGACAGCCGCATCACCGGGCTGGAGGCGGGCGCCGACGACTATCTGCCGAAGCCCTTCGACCCGCGCGAGCTCATCCTGCGCATCAACAACATCCTGCGCCGCGGCGGCCCGGCGGTGACGCCCAAGGTCGAGCAGCTGGTGTTCGGTCCCTACACCTTCCAGATCGCCAAGCGCGAGTTGAAGCGCGGCGGCGAGGCGCTGAAACTGACCGACCGCGAGCAGGAGATCCTGGCGATCTTCGCCGCGCGGGCGGGCGAGACGATCCCCCGCCACGAGCTCGTCGGCGATGAATCGGATGTCGGCGAGCGCACCATCGACGTGCAGATCAACCGGCTGCGCCGCAAGATCGAGCGCGATCCGTCCAATCCGGTGTGGCTACAGACGGTGCGAGGTATTGGGTATCGGCTCAGCGTGGAATAAAATGTCCCCGATAGGCCTCTGCTGAACGGCCATCGACGACGGAAGGCGAATGGCGACCACGCAACTGGAACAGCCGAAAGGAGGCGGCCTCGGCGATCTCGCAATGCGGACGCTGAGGGCGATGCCGCGCGCCTGGAACAGGTTCTGGCGCCTGGTCGCGCTCTACATGCCGAAGCGGCTCTATGCCCGCTCGCTGATCATCGTCATCGCGCCGATGATCCTGCTGCAGTCTGTCGTCGCCTTCGTGTTCATGGAACGCCACTGGCAGACCGTCACCCAACGCCTGTCGCAGGCGACCGTGCGCGACATCGCCGCCATCATCGACATGATGGAGACATACCCGCACGACGCCGACTACGCCAACATCATCCGCATCGCCCAGGACCGCATGCAGCTGAAGGTCGATCTGCTGCCGCCCGATCCGCTGCCGCCACCGGGGCCGAAACCATTCTTCTCGATCCTCGACGAGGCGCTGTCCTCGGAGATCACCCGGCAGATCAACCGCCCCTTCTGGATCGACACGGTCGGCAACTCCAACATCGTCGAGGTCCGTGTCCAGCTGGAAGGCAAGGTGCTGCGCGTCTTCGTCCGCCGCAGCCAGGCCTATGCCTCGAACACACATATCTTCCTGATCTGGATGGTGGGCACCTCGCTCGTGCTCCTGATGATCGCCATCCCCTTCCTGCGCAACCAGATAAGGCCGATCCTGACGCTCGCCGAGGCCGCCGAGAGTTTCGGCAAGGGCCGGCCGATGCCGCGCGATTTTCGCCCGCGCGGCGCGGAGGAAGTGCGCCGCGCCGGCTTCGCCTTCATCCAGATGCGCGAGCGCATCGAGCGCCAGATCGAGCAGCGCACCGCGATGCTGACCGGTGTCAGCCACGACCTCAGGACCATTCTCACTCGGTTCAAGCTGCAGTTGGCGCTGGCCGGCGGCAAGGCCGAGACCAAGGCCGCGCTCAACCAGGACATCGACGACATGCAGTCGATGCTGGAAGGCTATCTCGCCTTCGCCCGTGGCGAGGCCGCGGAGGACACCGGCCGCTTCGACCTCGATGCCTATTTCCAGAAACTCGGCGAGGAAGCGCAATTGCGCAAATGCAGGCTGTCGACCACGCTGACCGGCGATCCGACCGTGCATGTGCGGCCCAACGCCTTTGCCCGGCTCTTGTCCAACGTCATCGGCAATGCCTTCCGCTACGCCAAGACCGTCGAGGTCAACGCCAATCACGGCCGCGGATCGCTGACCGTCATCATCGACGATGACGGTCCCGGCATCGCGCCCGACAAGCGGGAAGAGGTCTTCAAGCCATTCCTGCGCCTCGACGAGGCGCGCAACCTCGATTCCAGCGGCACCGGCCTCGGCCTGTCGATCGCCCGCGACATCGCGCGCAGCCATGGCGGCGACATCAATCTCGAGGACAGCCCGCGGGGAGGCCTGCGCGCGGTGATCAAGGTGCCTGCGTAGATCGCGACAAGTCGGCCTTCATGCGCCCGTCATGAAACCATGATCAAGAGCGCGCATGAAGCGCGCGACCCTTATAGATTCGGCCCTGCCGCCCCGCTTCGATCCGGTACCCGCAAGGGTACGCTGGACCGATGCGAGAGCCGCGGGCTGGTCGCCGTTCCGCCATCGTGTCAACGCGTTCAAGAACCTTTCCAAGGGATCGGCATGCGCATCCTGATGGTCACCGACGCATGGCGGCCGCAGGTCAACGGCGTCGTCCACACGCTGGAACGGCTGACGGAAGCGCTGAACTCCTTCAACGTCGACGTCGACTTCCTCACGCCGAACCTCTTCCGCACCTTGCCCCTGCCGACCTATCCCGACATCCGCCTGGCGCTGACGACGCCGGGTCATGTCGCGCGGCTGATCGATGCTCGCAAGGCCGATCACATCCACATCGTCACCGAAGGGCCGCTGGGCATCATGGCGCGCCGCTACTGCCGCAAGGTGGGGCGTCCCTTCACCACCAGCTATCACACGCGCTTTCCCGAATATCTCAGCGCCCGCATGCCGGTGCCGGAGAGCTGGGCCTACAACTGGCTGCGCGGCTTCCACAATTCCGGGCAAGGCACGCTGGTCGCCACGCAGTCGCTGGCGGACGACCTCGCCTCGCGCGGCTTCAACAAGCTGCGGCCGTGGACGCGCGGTGTCGACACCGATCATTTCCGGCCGGACAAGCGCAAGGATACGAGCTTTCCCCGGCCTGTCTTCCTCTGCGTCGGCCGCGTTGCGATCGAAAAGAACCTGACCGCGTTTCTGGACCTCGATCTGCCGGGCAGCAAGGTCCTGGTCGGTGAGGGACCGGAGCTGGCAAGGCTCAAGACGCGCTATCCGAACGTCCACTTCCTTGGCCACCGGCCAAATGACGAACTGGCGGAGATCTACGCATCGGCCGATGTCTTCGTCTTCCCGAGCCGTACCGATACTTTCGGCAACGTCATCATCGAGTCGCTGGCAAGCGGGACACCAGTCGCCGCCTATCCCGTGACCGGACCGATCGACATCGTCGGCGACGGCGTCGGCGGCGCGGTGTCGCAAGATCTGCGCGAGGCCGCGCTGAAGGCGCTTGAGGTCGACCGCGCCGAAGCTCGCCAGCGCGCTATGCGCTACAGCTGGAAAGCCTGCGCCGAAATGTTCCTCGACACGGTCGGGGAAGCACTGGGAACGCCCCGAATGCTGGCGGCCTGAAAGGCTCCGCTATCCGGCGCGAGCTATGCCTGGGGAGCTATTCTCGCCACCGAGTCGCGTATCCGCACCGAGGTCTGGAAATAGGTGGTAGATGGCGGCTCCTCGCGGACGCCGGTCCGAAACAGCAGAAGTTCGGCCGCGGCGCGCCCCATCTCCATTCCGGGTTGGGCAACGCTGGACAGCGACGGCTGGAGGAATTCGGCCGCCGAGATATCGTCGAAGCCGGTAATGCTGAGCCGACCGGGAATGGCGATGTCGCTCTCACGGCAATAGCGCATGACGCCCATGGCCATGAGGTCGTTGGCGCTGAGGATGGCCGTCGGCCAGAGCTCCTTGGGTCCAGAAAGGAACTGGCTCGCCGCAAGATAGCCGGAGCGCTCGCTGTAGTCGCCGGCGACATAGGGGACGACGTCCGGATCCAGTCCCGCGGCCGCAATCGACTCGCGAAATCCCGCCAGGCGCTGCTCGCTGGTCCATAGCCGCGGCGGTCCGCCGACGATGCCAAGCCGGCGATGGCCGCAGTCGAGCACATGGCGGGCCATCGCGCGGGCACCGGCAAGATTGTTGGAGCTGACGAACGGCACGTCCATTCCGGGCAGCACCTCGTCGACGAAGACGACCAGCCCTGCCCTGGCGAGCTCGAGCAGCGAGGGGCTGGGCAGGCCGGAACCGCTCAGATAGATGACGCCGCCCAGGCGCTGGGTGCGCAGGATGCGTGCGAAATACTCCTCGCGTTCGGTCTTCGACCAGGTCGCGCAGAGCACGAGCAGGATGTCGTTGTTGCCGATGCCGCGCTGCACGCCCTCCGCCACGTCGGCGAAGAAGGGGTTCTGCAGGTCGGGAACGACGAAGCCGATCGAGGAAATGCGTCCGTGCTTGAGGCTGCGGGCTGCGTTGTTGGGTTCGAAGCCGAGCTCCGCGATCAGCCGCAGCACATGGCGCCTGGTGTCCTCGGCGACCTGCCCGCGGTCGTTTATGACGGCGCTGACCGTGCCGATCGAAACGCCAGCCTCCCGCGCAACGTCCCGGATCGTCGGGCGACCGTTGCGAGGAGCTTTCGTGCCGAAGGTCATGTCCGCGGGGCGTCCTGGCTCTGGAGCGTCATCGTTTCACGGAAACGGTGGCGCTCCCTCTCTCTGTTTGACGCAATTCCTGACGGAAAACCGTCTCACACTTTTCCCGGAATTGCTCTGGCTTTGGATAACGGTGACGGATCTCGCCAGTAGGTTCGCGACCAGGCACGCGCTTTCGAAGACGATTTCCAAGGGGTTAACAGATACTCCGCCAGCACCACAAGTAGAAAGCTGACGACGCCGAGCACAGCGAGGAAGGCGATGGCGGAAAAGGTTCCAGCGGTGTTCAACCGCGAATTCGCCTGCAGCAGGTAGGCGCCGAGACCGCCGCTGGTCGACGCTGTCCATTCGGCGATCACCGCGCCGGTGACGCTGAACGTCGCCGAAAGCTTGAGTGCCGAAAACAGCGGCGAATAGGTCGCCGGCAGTTTGACATGCCTGAAGGTATTCATCTTCGAGGCGCCCATCGAGCGCACCAGGTTGAGCACGTCGCGATCGACGGAAGCGAGGCCGTCGAGCACGTTGACCACCACCGGGAAGAAGACGACCAGCGCCACGATGACCAGCTTGGGCGCAAGGCCGAAGCCAAGCCAGATGGTCAGCGCCGCCGAGATGGCGACGACTGGGATGGCCTGGCTGGCGATCAGCACGGGGTAGAGCACGCCGCGCACCGAGCTCGAGGCGTCCATCATCACCGCGAAGACGAAACCGGAACCGGCGCCGACGATGAAGCCGAGAAGGAATTCGAAGAAAGTGATACCGAAGCCGTTGAGCAACGCCTGCCAGTCGGACTGGATGTGCGCCAGCACCTGCATGGGCGAAGGCATCACGTAGCGCGGGATCTGGAAGGCTGAGACCAGGAAGGCCCAAAGCGCCACCACCAGCACCAGTGCGATGACCGGATAGGCGACCTGCATGACGGTGTTTCGCGAAATCTGGCCATTAGCCATGGGCGGCCTCCGTTTCGAATGGATTGGCGGTGGTGCCATCCGAGTAGATCAGGTCGAGTATGTGCGCCTTGAGCTTGCTGAACTCCGGGCTGGTGAGACAGGACATTGGTCGCGGGCGCTCGATCGGGACCGGAAGGATCTCCCTGATGCGACCCGGCCGCGGCGTCATGACGACGACACGGTCGGCCAGCAACACCGCCTCGTCGATGTCGTGTGTTACGAAGACGATGGTGCGTTTCTCCTGCGCCCAGACGCTGAGCAGCCATTGCTGCATGGACAACCGCGTCTGCGAGTCCAGCGCGCCGAACGGTTCGTCGAGCAGCATGACGTCGTGATGCATGGCCAAAGTGCGCATCAAGGCCACACGCTGGCGCATGCCGCCGGACAGCGCCGACGGATAGTGGTTGATGAAATCGCCGAGACCGTAGCGCCGCGCCAGAGCCACCCCTTCCGCGCGCTGAGCCATGCTGGCGCCGCCCTTGAGGATGGCGCCCAGCACGATGTTGTCGATGACGGTGCGCCAGGGCAGCAGGAGGTCCTTCTGCAGCATATAGCCGACATGGCCGGCGCGGCCGGAAACATCCTTGCCGTCGATCTTCACCTTGCCTTCGGTCGGATTGAGGACGCCGGCGATGATGTTGAACATGGTGCTCTTGCCGCAGCCCGAGGGGCCGACGACGGAGACGAATTCACCCGGCTGGATATCGAGGTTGGTCGAGGCCAGCGCCTGGGTTTCACCGAAGCGCTGGGAGATATTCTGGAGCGAAAGCTTGGCCGACATTAGGTCTCGATCCTAGAGTACAATGCAGCGTTCGCGGCCGAACCAGACCAGGTCCTCGACCTTGACCGCGATGTCGCCGCGAGCGGCAAACGGCTCGATCGCCCATGCGCCCCACATCGGCGTGGAATTTCCCGCATCGATGAACTGGTGGAGATAGGCCGCGCCCGCGGTCAGAGAGTGGCCGATATTGGCGAGCAGGTCGAGCAGCACGAAGCCTTCCGCCACCAACCGGTCATGCGTCATGCCAAACAGTTCGTTGGCCGGCATGCCGGGCCGGCATTTGGGCAGGATCTCGTAGTGGAGTTTTTCGAGGTCACGCAGTGCCTGATCCGCCTCGGGATAATCGCCCACGACCTTGCAACGGGTGCAATCGCCCCAGGAACCGTCCGTTGTGATGGGGTGCACATCGACCATCAGCACGTCGCGCTCTGCGGCGGCAAGATCGGTCGGAGGGTTGGTCGGGAAACAGACCCTGGTGTTCTCGCCAAGGCCTATGTTGGTGATCGTCCAGACATGCTCGACGTCGTTGTCGATGAGGTAGGCGCTCACCGCCAGTTCGACGTCCTTCTCGGTTATGCCCGGCTTCACCGAAGCCAGGCCGGCCGCCGCCGCGCCCTTTGCGAGGGCCTGCGCCCTCACAAGTCCGGGTGGAGGAGTGTCCGAAACGTCGGGCCCGGGACGATAGGTCCATGTGGGTACGACGCGGTGAATTGCGGCGGCGGCCATAGGTGACTCCTACTGAAGGTACTGGTTCGTGTAATAGGCGGAAGACGCCAGCGGGGCGGCGACGACCTGGAACTTCTTCAGGGCGGTGAGCAGCGAGACCCAGTCGGCATCGTTCATGACCATCAGGTCCGGCCCCATCTGACCGAACAGCGGAATGGTGTCCTTCCACTGCTGAGTGATGAACTTTTCGTCATAGGCCTTGGAATAGAGTTCCGTGAAGGCGGCGATGCCTTCGTCCGGATGCGCGGCGGCGTAATCAATGCTCTTCTTAGTGGCGCGCAGGAAGGCCTTGGCCAGCTCGGGATTGGCCTTCAGCCAGTCATCGTTGCCAGCGATCATGAAGATCGGCGTGTTCGGCACCCCGTGGTCCGTGGCCGCTATGAATTCCGCCTTCTCGCCGCCCGTGGTGACCATCTCCGTGCCCTCGGCATTGGTGATGCCGGTGATGGCGTCGACCTTCTTTTGCAGCAGCAGCGGCACCGTATCGTCACTGGCGGCGACGGTGTTGACGTCGTCGAGCTTGAGGCCGGCATCGGCCAGCATCATGGTGAGCTGCGCCTTGGTCCAGGCGTCATTGTAGATGCCGATCGTCTTGCCCTTCAACTCTGGAACCTTCAGCGGCGAGCCCTGAGCGCTCAATATGCCCCAGTTGTTGCCGCGTCCGTAGCGTGCGATCGCCGTGACCGGCGCTTCCTGCTCCTTGGCGAAGATCACGTCCATCACCGTGGTGAAGGCCACCTGGGCCCTGCCGGTGCCGAGGAACTTCATGGTGTCGGCGACCGTCGGCGGCACGACGATTTCGAGGTCGATACCCTCCTCGGCATAGAAGCCCTTCTTGTTGCCAAGTATCCACGGCACCCAGAAACCGTCCGGCGTCGGCCACTCCTGGATGAAGGTGAGCTTGGTGAGATCCTTGGCGTTCGCGGGCGCGACCGCGATCCCCAACGTGGTGATGGCCGCGGCCAGCGCGGCGGCTGTGAAACTGCGCCTCGTGAATGTCATGTCTGCGTTCTCCTCTTATCGAGATTTTTGGTTTTTGAAACTCGGCGCATTGATCCTGAACCGGTTCAGACATTTCTGTCAATGGTAAAAAAATTCATTGATTGCCTCTTGCAAATTCGGCAATCAGGCGGCAGGTTCAGAAACCTGAAACGGTTCAGAATATATGCCGCGGCCATATTTTGCCGATAGCGCCGCCTATTGCCATGAAGGAGATCCCGGTCGTGTCTAACGAGAAGAAGAAGGTGCTGCTGGTCGGGGAGACCTGGCTGAGCGCGGCGACCCATTTCAAGGGCTTCGATCAATTCGGCAGCGTCACCTTCCATTCGGGAGCCGCTCCCTTGACCAAGGCGCTCGAAGGCAGCGACTTTGAGCTCACCCACCTGCCGGCTCACGAAGCGGTCGAAAAGCTTCCGTTCGACCTCGACGGGCTGAATGCTTATGACGCGATCCTCTTGTCCGACATAGGCGCGAATTCCCTGTTGCTGCACCCGGATGTATGGCTGCACGGCAAGCCGGTGGCGAACCGGTTGAAGCTTCTGAAGCAGTGGACCGAGGCCGGCGGCGGTCTTGGCATGATCGGAGGCTACTTCTCCTTCCAGGGAATTGACGGACGCGCCCGCTGGCATCGCACGCCGGTCGAGGATGTGTTGCCCGTCACCTGCCTGCCGCACGACGACCGGCTTGAGATTCCCGAGGGCTTCAGCGCCGTCATCGAAACGAAGTCCGGCCATCCGATCATCGCCGGGCTCGACGGCCAGTGGCCAATCCTGCTTGGCGCCAATGAGGTGAAGGTCAAACAGGCCGAGGGCGTCGAAGTGCTCGCCAGCCTGCCCGAGGAAATGGGCGGACATCCGCTGCTGGTCACCGGCGGGTACGGCAAGGGCCGCACCTTCGCCTGGACGTCGGATCTCAGCCCGCACTGGCTGCCCGCATCCTTCTATGAATGGCCGGGCTATGCAACGCTCTGGCGCAACGTGCTCGGCTGGCTGACGAAGGCCGGTTGAGAGGCTTGAGGTTCGACTTCGGAAGGAAGCCAGGCAGCGAGTCTGGCGTCGCAGGGGAAGGAAGATGCGGATGACAGGCCAGGTTCGCGAAGCGGAAGTCACGGTCGCCTGCATCCAGATGGAGCCGCGCTTCGGCGAGACCGCAGCGAACGTGGCAAAGTCGGTGACGCTGATCGAAAGTGCCGCCCGGCAGGGCGCGGAACTGATCGTCCTGCCGGAGCTTTGCAACACCGGCTACGTCTTTCAAGCACGCGCGGAAGCCCGTGCCCTGGCCGAGGAGATACCGGATGGCCCGACAACAAGGGCCTGGACGGAGGCCGCCGCCCGACTCGGCGTCCATATCGTCGCCGGCATCACCGAGCGGGCGGGCAACGATTTGTTCAACGCGGCGGTGATCGTCGGCCCGGATGGATTGATCGGCCGCTACCGCAAGATGCACCTCTGGGCCGACGAGGCCCTGTATTTCACACCCGGCGATCTGGGCTTCCCGGTCTTCGACACCGCACTCGGCCGGATCGGCTGCCACATCTGCTACGATTGCTGGTTCCCGGAAAGTTTTAGGCTCGCGGCATTGCAGGGCGCCGAAATCCTCTGCGTCCCGACCAATTGGGTCCCGATTCCCGGCCAGGATCCGGAGCGGGAGGCGATGGCCAACATCATCGTCATGGCGGCGGCGCACTCCAATTCGGTGTTCGTCGCCGCGGCCGACCGTGTCGGCACCGAAAGGGGCCAGCCCTTCATCGGCCAGAGCCTGATTGTCAGCCACACCGGTTGGCCGATCGCCGGACCGGCAAGCCCCGACGGCGAGGAGATCCTGATCGCCAAGGCCAACCTTGCCGACGCCCGCCGCAAGCGCAACTGGAACGCCTTCAACCAGGTGCTGCGCGACCGCCGCACCGACGCTTACGCGGAAATGCTCGGCAGCGGCCACAAGCGCGGCTGGTATTGATGGGCGCGATGCAAATCGACCCTGTCGCGTTGACGCAACAGCTGGTTCGCCTGGACACGCGCAACCCTCCAGGTCACGAGCTCGAATGCATAGTCCTGCTGGCCGACCTTCTCGCCGGCCACGGCTTCGAAACCGCCATTCAGGAATTCGGCCCGAAGAGGGCAAATCTGGTTGCCAGGATACGACCCCGCTCGGGCCGCGTGAAGCCGATCATGTTCACCGGCCATGTCGACACGGTGCCGTTCGGCCACGCGGACTGGTCATATGATCCGCTCGGCGCCGAGATCGTTGAGGGCAGGCTCTACGGCCGCGGCTCCTCCGACATGAAGGCCGGCGTTTCGGCAATCGTCGCGGCCGCCGTCGCCGAAATCGAGTTCTTGCGGGAGACCGCTGGCGTCACCGTCGTGATCACCGGTGGCGAGGAAACCGGATGCGACGGCGCGTCGGCGCTGGTCGCGAATCGAATGCTCGGCGAGGCCGGCCTGCTGGTGGTCGCCGAACCGACGGCCAACGAAATGCTTGCCGGGCACAAGGGCGCGCTCTGGATGAAAGCATGCTGCCGTGGCCGCGCCGCCCATGGCGCCATGCCGCATCTCGGCGACAACGCCATCTACAAGATCGCGGATGCGGCCCTGAAACTGAAGGCCTTCGAGTTCAACGAAACCCGCCATCCGGTGATGGGCCGGGCCACGCTCAATGTCGGAACCATCGGCGGTGGCGCCAACATCAACTCGGTTCCCGATTATGCCGAGCTGACCATCGATGTGCGCACGCTGCCCGCCATGAAGCACGACAAGGTGCTCGACCAGCTCGCCTTCACACTCGGCGCCGACTGCGAGATTTCCATGCTGGTTGATCTCCCGGCGATCTGGACCGACCCGATCAAGCCGGGGATGCGGCGCTTCCAGCGCTCGCATTTTGCCGCTACCGGCTTCGCCGCGCACGTCAAGACAGCGAATTACTTTACCGACGCGTCCATCCTGGCGCCGGCCCTGGGAGACATCGATACGGTGATCTGCGGCCCGGGAGAACCTTCAATGGCCCATAAGACCGATGAATATTGTGAGGTCGCCAAGATCACCGAGGCCTGCCAGATCTACAGGGCGGCGATCAGGTCCTATTCGGATCAGCCATAAGAACCGCAGCATCCTCGCGGATCAGAACAAGCGACCGCCGTCCGGGACCTTGCGCTCGATGGCGCCGAGCACGACGTCGCCCTCCTCGTCCGGGAATCCGAGCGTCAGCACTTCCGACATGAATGGGCCAATCTGACGCGGCGGGAAATTGACCACCGCGAAGACCTGCCGGCCGACCAACGTCTCCGGCGTATAGTATTTGGTGATCTGCGCCGATGACTTCTTCACGCCGATGACCGGGCCGAAATCGATCTTGAGCTTGAACGCCGGCTTGCGCGCTTCCGGAAACGGCTCGGCCTCGACGATCGTGCCGGCACGGATGTCGACACGATCGAAATCGGCAAAGCTGATCTCGGGCTTTCGCTCTTTGCTGGAACTCATCGGCGATACCAGTAGCGTTCAGGCGTTTCCGTGGGTTTCGAACAGAACGCTCGAGAGCGCATCCTTGGCCGACGTGCCCGACCAGACGACGAACTGGAAGGCCTGGAAGTAGCACTCGCAGGCTTCGAGCGCGGACGACAGCAGCACCTCGACCTGCTGGCTCGACGGTTCTACCCCGCCGGCGAGCAGCAGCGACTGCCTAAACATGATCGCGCCCTCCTGCTCCCACAGGTCGAAATGACCGAATAGCAGCTGTTCGTTGATCAGGGACAACAGCCGCATCACTTCGAGCGCACGCGTCTCGGGCACCTTGATGTCGAAGGCGCAAGCCAGATGCAATGCCTCGAAATCCTCCATCCAGGAGAAGGAGACATGGTAGTCGGTCCAGCTGCCGGTCACTGAAATCGAAATTTCGTCATCGCCGGCGCGTTCGAAGGACCAGTCATTGTTGTGGGCCACCTGCTCGATGACGTCCACCGGGTGGATTTCGCGGGATAATTCGAGTTCGAGGAGTTCCATGAATGCTTCCTGTCGTTCTGAGAGCGCCGCCACACGCTCCGCGAGAGAGGGCACGCACAACGAACAATCTTGTCTAGAACTCGGACGGCCAGGACTTTCCAAACGCAAAGACCCCAACCGGACCCCACCGCCCGGCGCATGACCCTGCTTCGAATCATGCAACAAATTCAGTCTATTGATCGGGAGTCGCGTGAACAGCCCAATTTTTCGCACTGCGTCATTCGCATGTGGAAAGGCGCTGTCACGAAGATTCATGCAACGCTGGTAAGGGATTCACGGCAAAGCGATTTTTCGGGTCGCGCTTTGTGGAAAAGTTTAATGATTATTTTTTCGTGCGAGGCTTTGCAGCAGCCTCAGGTGCGGCCTGCCCGGTCAATTCGGCAAGCTTCGCCTCGAGAGCCTCGACGCGCGCCGCAAGCTGGATGTTGTCTTCCCGCGCCTTCACGGCCATCTCGCGGACAGCTTCGAATTCCTCGCGCTGCACCACGTCCATCGAGTTGAGCATGCGCTCGGCCTGACCGCGGAACGCAGTCTCCACCTCGCGCCGGACGCCTTGCGCCGCACCAGCGGCGTCGGTCATCAGCTTGGCGAATTCATCGAGAATGCGGTTCGGTCCGGTCGACATGGCAGATCCTCGCTTGCTCGATTTTGACGTAGTGGCGCGCGACGAGGATTGCAAGCGTGTCGCGATCTCCTGCGGCTTCTCGACATACCCTGTCTGGTTGGAACTGGCCTCCTCGAAGCGGCCGAAAACCGCACCCGGCTCTGCCTTGACCCCGCCAAAACCCTGCCGCATGGTCCGCGCCCGACAGACGACCGCAACCGGGAGACCCCAGTTTGAGCGAATATTTCCTGCTGCCGCTGGCCTCCCTGCCCTTCCCCAACATCAACCCGGTCATCGTCCAGATCGGACCATTGGCCGTGCATTGGTATGGTGTCGGCTATATCGTCGGCATCCTCTTTGCCTGGTGGTATGCCAAGCGCCTCGTCACCACCCCTCGCCTCTGGCCGAACGGCAACCTGCCGATGAAGCCGGAGGACCTCGACGATTTCATCGTCTGGGCGGCCATCGGCGTGGTGCTCGGCGGGCGCACCGGCTATGTGTTGTTCTACGACCTGCCGCGCTACATCGCGCATCCGCTCGACATTTTCGCCGTCTGGCAGGGCGGCATGTCGTTCCACGGCGGCCTGCTTGGCGTGATCCTGGCCATGACGCTGTTTTCGCTCAACCGCAAGATCCACACCTGGACGCTGTTCGATGTCGTCGCGGCCGGCGTGCCGGTCGGTCTGGGCCTCGTGCGCGTCGCCAATTTCATCAATTCGGAACTTTGGGGCAGGCCCTCGAACGTGCCCTGGGCGATCGAGTTTCCCAACGGCGGACCGTTCACCCGCCATCCAAGCCAGCTTTATGAAGCGCTGCTCGAAGGGCTGGTGCTTTTCCTCGTGCTGCGTTTCCTCACCCATTCACGCCTCAAGCTGAAGACGCCGCGCTTCGTCGGCGGCGCCTTCATCTGCGGCTACGGCCTGTCGCGCATCTTCGTCGAGTTCTTCCGCGAGCCCGACCAGCAGCTGGGCTATCTGCTCGGCACCAACTGGCTGACCATGGGCATGATCCTGTCCTCGCCGATGGTGCTGGCCGGCATCTGGGCCATGGCCACAGCGAAGCCGCTGGCACAGCAGCCGCAGGCGGCATGACCGGGCTGAAGGACCGCATCGCCGGCCTGATCGGCGCTGTGGGGCCGATCCCGGTCAGCGAATACATAGCGCTTTGCCTGTTCGATCCCGAGCAGGGCTATTACACCACCCGCGAGCCCTTCGGCCCGGCCGGCGATTTCATAACCGCGCCGGAGATCAGCCAGATGTTCGGAGAGCTCGTTGCGGTCTGGCTTTATCAGGCCTGGAATGACGCCGGTCGGCCCCAGCCCGCGACCTTTGCCGAGATTGGTCCCGGCCGCGGCACGCTGATGAAGGACATGCTGCGTACTTGGTCGCGGCTCGACCCCGCGCTGACGGCTGGCGCGTCTTTTGCGATGATCGAGACCAGCCCACGCCTGACCGAGATCCAAAAGGAAACGCTCCACGGCCAGAACGCAAAACTGGCCTGGCACCAAACCATCGACACCCTTCCGAACCAACCGCTGTTCATCGTCGGCAATGAACTGTTCGACGCCGTGCCCATCCGGCAGTTCGTGCATGTCGGCGCGGACTGGCGCGAACGGATGGTCGGGCTCGACGACGACAACAACCTCCAGTTCTTCGCCGGTGCCGGCTCCGTCGACGCCGCGCTGCTGCCCGACGACGCGACCGACGCACCGCAGGGCGCGATCGCGGAGGTGGCGCCGGCGCGCGCGGCGTTGATGTCGGCGATCGCCGGCCGGATCGCTGCCCGAGGCGGGGCCGGTCTGTTCATCGACTACGGCCACCTGCAACCGGGTGTCGGCGACACTTTGCAGGCCTTGCGCAAGCACGAGCACGAGGATGTCCTGGCCAGCCCCGGCGAGGCGGATCTCACCTCCCATGTCGATTTCGCCGCGCTTGCATCCGTCGGCAAGGCGCAAGGTCTCCAGGCGGGATTGACCACTCAGGGCGAATTCCTGCTCGGTCTGGGCCTGCTCGAACGTGCCGGTTCGCTGGGCGCCAATGCCGACGGCCCGACACGGCAAGCGATTTCCGATGCAGTCGAACGCCTTGCCGGCCCTGACGCCATGGGCGAGCTTTTCAAGGTCCTGAAAATCCGGTCCGTTCCGAAAACGACCTGATGTCGTTCGGCATGTTCGCAGTCTGGTTCGATTCCTTCTCCCAACTTCGCCTTGACGAAACCGCCCCGCGCGGTCGACAAACCCAACCATGCTGAATCAGACCAAGCCCGATCCAGTACGCTCACCGCTCCTCGAGAAGGTGCCAGGCATCCGCCACGGCTATTTCACCCGCATCGGCGGCGTCTCAAGCGGCATCTACCAGGGGCTCAACACCGGCGCTGGCTCGGACGACGATCAGGCGCTGGTGGCCGAAAACCGGCGCCGCGTCGCCGATTGGATGGGCGTACCGGCAACTCATCTGCTCACCGCGCACCAGGTTCATTCCCCGGATGTCGTCGTCGCCAGGGAGCCGTTCGCTGGCCCCCGTCCAAAGGCCGATGCCATCGTCACCGACCGTCCAGGCATTGCCGTCGGCGCCTCGACCGCCGACTGCGGGCCGATTTTATTCGCCGACGCCGAAGCCCGCATCGTCGGCGCCGCGCATGCCGGCTGGAAGGGCGCTTTCACCGGCGTGCTCGAAAACACAATCGCCGCGATGGAGGGCCTCGGGGCCCGCCGCGACCGCATCGTCGCCGTGCTCGGCCCTTCCATCGGCCCGGCCAACTATGAGGTCGGTCCGGAATTCGTCGCCCGCTTCATCGAGGCCGACGCCGGCAACGAACGTTACTTCGAGTCGTCGGTGAATCCTGGGCACTCCATGTTCGACCTCAACCAATATACGGTCGACCGGCTCAGCAAGGCCGGTGTGATCGCCGAGGGCCTTGGCCGCTGCACTTACGCGGAAGAAGACCTTTTCTATTCCTACCGGCGCACAACCCACCGCAAGGAAGCGGATTACGGGCGCCAGGTTTCAGCAATCGTTTTGGAGAAAGAGTAATGGCGCTGCATTTCGAACGTTCGGAATTCGACGCGCGGCGCGACCGGCTGCTCATCGAGATGGCCGAGAAGAAGCTCGACGCCGTGCTGCTGTTCGCGCAGGAAAGCATGTACTGGTTGACCGGCTACGACACATTCGGCTTCTGCTTCTTCCAGTGCCTGGTGGTCAAGGCCGACGGCTCGATGGTGCTGCTGACCCGCTCGGCCGATCTCAGGCAGGCGCGCCACACCTCGACCATCGACAACATCATGCTGTGGACCGATCGCAACGGCGCCAACCCGGCGGTCGACCTGCGCAACCTGCTCAACGACCTCGACCTGCTCGGCGCCCGCATCGGCGTCGAATACGACACTCATGGGCTCACCGCCTACAATGGCCGCCGCGTCGACGAGCAATTGCAGACTTTCGGCCAAATCGCCGACGCGTCGGGCATCGTCGGCCGGCTGCGCCTGTTCAAGAGCCCGGCCGAGATCGTCAAGGCTGAGAAGGCCGCAAGCCTCGCCGACGACGCGCTCGATGCGGCCCTGCCGCTGATCAAGCAGGGCGGCGACGAGGGGTTGATCCTCGCCGCCATGCAAGGCGCCGTCTTTGCCGGCGGCGGCGACTATCCGGCAAACGAGTTCATCATCGGCTCGGGCGCCGATGCCCTGCTCTGTCGTTACAAGGCCGGACGTCGCAAGCTCACGAAGAACGACCAGCTGACGCTCGAATGGGCGGGAGTCTTCCACCACTATCACGCCGCCATGATGCGCACCGTTTTGACGGGCAAGGTCTCCAAGCGCCATCAGGAACTGTTCGACGCTGCCCGCGCCGCATTGCTTGCGGTCGAAAAGGCGATGACGGCCGGCAACACCTTCGGCGACGTCTTCGACGCCCATGCCCGCACGCTCGAGGCGCACAATCTGACCAAGCACCGGCTGAATGCCTGCGGCTACTCGCTCGGCGCCCGCTTCACGCCGTCCTGGATGGACATGCCGATGTTCTATCAGGGCAATCCCGAGCCGATCGCGCCGAACATGACGCTGTTCGCTCATATGATCATCATGGACTCCGAAACGGAAACCGCCATGACGCTTGGCCGCACCTACCTCACGACGGAGTCGGCGCCGAAACCGCTGTCGCGCCATGATCTCGACTTGATCGTGCAGTGAATCCATAATGGCAGGTTCACGCGGGGGCGTTCGCCACTAGGGAGTTTCGGGCAAATGAGACGATCGCGGGTGACGACCGTGTCATTGCTTGCGGCGCTGGTGCTCACTGCCTGCACCAACGCCAAGGATGTCCTCGATCCTTCCGCCGTCAAGCCGCCCGCCAGCTCGGCCCAGGCTTTGCCGGCTACCCAGGCCACATCGGCCGCCACATCCCAGACGACGACTTCGCCGGCCCCCACGACAATG
>JBFLWR010000484.1:0-2685 GCA_040755925.1 Pseudomonadota bacterium | reverse complement strand
CTCGGTTGTGCGAAGGAACCTTATTCGGCGGAAGCGGCCTCGGCGGCCTTCTTCTCGGCGGCTTCCTGCGCGGCCTTCTCGGCGGCCAGTGCCTCGGCGGCGGCGACCTTCTCGGCCTCGATGCGGGCGCGCTCGGCGTTCAGCGCATCACGCTCTTCGTCGTTCAGCTTGCGGGCGCGCACGCCGGTGTTTTCCGAAATACGGGCCGACTTGCCGCGACGGTCGCGCAGGTAATAGAGCTTGGCGCGACGCACCTTGCCGCGGCGCACGATCTCGACGCCCTCGACCATGGGCGAGTAGACCGGGAAAACGCGCTCGACGCCTTCGCCGTAGGAAATCTTGCGGACGGTGAAATTCTCCTGGAAGCCGGAGCCGGAGCGGGCGATGACGACGCCCTCATAGGCCTGCACGCGGGTACGGGTGCCTTCCGTGACGCGCACCTGGACGCGCACGGTGTCGCCGGGCTGGAACTCGGGCAGCTTGCGCTTGGCTTCGATCTTGGCGGCCTGTTCGGCCTCGAGCTGACGGATGAGATCCATCTTAAAATCCACTTCTTGTTCTTCCGACAGTCAGAGCGTCCTCGACTCGCCTTGCAGTTCCATCGACCGCTCGGCTATGCCCTTTGCCGTAAGCATCGGACAGGGACGGCTACACCGCCAATTGTTGACGGGCCCGAAAGATTGTTCTTCCGGTTCGGGCGGCGACATACAGCTATTTCACCGCTTTGTCACGCCTTTGACGTGTTATTTTTTGCGCGCGGGCAGCTGTCCAATTGCTGCGGTGCGCTGCGCGAAGGCCGCTGGCGCAACATCTATGTCTTGCAACCGCGGACGGAAAACCGCTTCGCACTTTTCCCGGAATTGCTCTAAGCGGGAAAGCGCGTGTTCTTCCCCGGCGTGGCCCTGATGTCAATCTTCGATGCAGCCTTGCTTTTCCTTGCCGGCTTTCTGTCCGGCGTGGTCAATGCCATCGCCGGCGGCGGAACTTTCGTCACCTTTGGCGCCATGACCCTGATCGGCCTGCCGCCGATCGTCGCCAACGCCACCTCGTCGGTGACGCAGTTTCCCGGCTACATCACCGCGACGCTCGCCTATCTGGACGACATCAGGCATTTCTGGCGCCAGGCGCTTGTGCTCTGCGCCATATCCGCGCTCGGCGCGCTGGCGGGCTCGCTCACCCTGCTGGCGCTCTCCAACACCTCCTTCCGGGCGCTCGTTCCCTGGCTGCTCATCGCCGCCACTGCCCTGTTCGCCGCGGGCCCCTGGCTGAAGCCTACGGCCGGCCCGGACCACCAGGCGTCAGTAGGCTCGCTTTTCGGATCGCTCGTGCAATTCATGACGTCCGTCTATGGCGGCTTCTTCGGCGCCGGCATGGGCGTGATGATGCTGGCAACGCTCGGCCTCACCCAGGCCGGCGACTACCACCGGCTGAACGCGCTGAAGAACATGCTCTCCATCGTCATCGCGGCGGTCGCCATCCTGGTCTTCGTTTCCGGAGGCGTCGTAGCCTGGCCGCAGGCGATCGTGATGATCCCAGGCGTCGCGCTGGGCGGCTATGCCGGAGTGTGGATCGCCAGGCGCGTGCCGCAAGGCGCCGTGCGGGCCTTCGTGGTCGCCGTCGGCCTGTTTCTTGCTTTTTACTATTTCACCAAGGGCTGAGCGGCCGCCAGCAAATCCGGCCGCCGCTCTCGGGTCAGCTTCTCCGCCTCGGCGCGGCGCCATTCGGCGATCTTCCTGTGATTGCCGGAGATCAGCACATCCGGGATCGGGCGGCCTTCGAACTCCTGCGGCCGCGTATAGTGCGGATGCTCGAGCAGGCCGTTCTCGAAACTCTCTTCCTCGCCCGACACCGCATTGCCCATGACGCCCGGCAAAAGCCGCACCACCGCGTCGAGCAGCACGAGTGCCGCCGGCTCGCCCCCGGACAGGATGAAATCGCCGATCGAGACTTCTTCCAGCGCCCGCGACTCGATCAGCCGCTGGTCGACGCCCTCGAAGCGTCCGCACAGGATGACGGCCCCCGGCCCGGCCGCGAGTTCGCGCACACGCACCTGCGTCAGCGGCTTGCCGCGCGGGCTCATCAACAGGCGCGGGCGCGGATCGCCCGGCGGCGAGGCATGGTCGATGGCCTTCGCCAGCACATCGGCTCGCATCACCATGCCGGCGCCGCCGCCGGCCGGCGTGTCGTCGACGGTGCGGTGCCTGTCGGTGGCGAAATCGCGGATCTGGATTGCGGCAAGCGACCATGTGCCGGCTTCGAGCGCCCGGCCCGCCAGCGACAGGCCGAGCGCGCCCGGAAACATCTCTGGATAGAGCGTCAGAACCGAGGCGGCAAAGCTCACCGGTTGCCCCCGGCATCCTTCGGTCCGCGCGGCCGACCTTTCGGATCGAAGCCTTCATCGCGTGCCGCCTCGCCGTCCTCGTCTTCGACCAATCCGGCCGCCACGGGATCGACGCGGACAAAACCCTCGGCGATCGACACTTCCGGCACCGCGGCCTGCGTGAACGGGATCAGGACGCCCTTGCGGCCCGCCAGCGTGACATCGAGGATGTCACCACCGCCGAAATTGTGCACGGCGACGATCCTGCCGATGGCGGCGCCCTTGTCGTCCCTGATCTCGAGCCCGATGAGATCGGCGTGATAGAATTCGTCCTCCTCGCCGTCGTCCGGCAGCACCGAGCGGTC
>JBFLWR010000483.1:0-3179 GCA_040755925.1 Pseudomonadota bacterium | reverse complement strand
ATGGTGCCCGGCGCGAACATCGGCCCCGGCACGACCCTGCCGGCGACCGCGATCTTCATCGACAGCTGGCCGTTGGCGTGCGTGCAATCGCGCGTCATGTCGGAAATCGAGGCCTGATAGATGATCTTCGACGGATCGTGCTCGGGATCGAGAGGCTGGCCGTTGGGTCCGAGCTGCGGCTGCTGGGCGGCTGCCGCCGCGTCGGCCTGGGCCGCGGCATCGCCCTTCTTTTTCTTCGGCTTCGCGACGGCGCCCTTGGCATAGGTGCTGAAGTAGGCGCCGCCGTCGCGCAGCGTCACCCTCGGGCAATAGGCGCGCAACTGGCTGGCGATTATCTTGGGATCCTGCGGCGGTGGCGGCGCGGTCGGGTCCTTCTTGGTGAGGCCGAAGTTCAGGATGCCGTTGTTGTCGCTCGATTGGCAGCCGGCGACGGCAAGCATAAAGCCGGCAAGCGCCAGACCCGCGACAAGACGACGGTTGACCGAATGAAACGCCATAAACTGCACTTCCCTCTCACAAAGCTGGTGACGTATAGCAACCGCGCGGCGAAAATGCGACTGAGCCGGCTCGGAAAATTAACCAATTGCCGTGGATGACGCGAACGGCAGCAATGGGTCTTTTACGATGCAATATGTGAGTACCCGCGGGGATGCTCCCGTGCTTGGATTTTCCGACGCGGTGCTGGCCGGGCTGGCGCGCGACGGCGGGCTTTACGTGCCGCGCGAATGGCCTCGGTTTTCCGCCGCCGACATCCGCGCCATGCGCGGCCTTGCCTATTCCGACCTCGCGATCCGCGTGCTGACGCCATTCCTCGGCGGCGAGATCGCCGCGCCCGTCTTCGAGCGGCTGGTGCGCGAAGCCTACGCTACCTTCCGGCACGAGGCCGTGTGCCCGCTGGTGCAGACAGGGAAGAACACATTCATCCTCGAGCTTTTCCATGGCCCGACGCTGGCCTTCAAGGACGTGGCGATGCAGTTGCTCGCGCGCCTGATGGACCATGTGCTCGCCGAACACGGACGGCGCGCCACAATCGTCGGCGCCACCTCGGGCGACACCGGCGGCGCGGCCATCGACGCCTTCGCCGGCCGCGACCGCACCGACATCTTCATCCTCTTCCCGCACGGCAAGGTCTCGCCGGTGCAGCAGCGGCAGATGACGACCTCCAAGGCCGCCAATGTCCACGCCCTGTCGGTCGAAGGCAATTTCGACGATTGCCAGGGCCTGGTGAAGGACATGTTCAACGACCACGGCTTTCGCGACCGGGTGTCGCTGTCGGGCGTCAATTCGATCAACTGGGCCCGCATCATGGCCCAGATCGTCTATTACTTCTCCTCGGCGCTGTCGCTCGGCGCGCCCGACCGGCCGGTATCCTTCACCGTGCCGACCGGCAATTTCGGCGATATCTTCGCGGGCTATGCGGCCAAGCGCATGGGCCTGCCGATCGAGCGGCTGATCATCGCCACCAACGACAACGACATCCTGGCACGCACGCTCGCTAGCGGCGAATACCGCACCAAGGGCGTGTTCGCGACGACCTCGCCATCCATGGACATCCAGGTGTCGTCGAATTTCGAGCGCCTGCTGTTCGAGGCGGCGGGCCGCGATGCCGCGACGGTCCGGCGCTACATGAACGGGCTGAAGCAATCCGGCGCCTTCACCATCGAGGCCACGGAAATGGCGCGCATCCGCGCCGAGTTCGACGCCGGCCGCGCGACCGTCGAAGAAGTCGCCGCGACCATCCGGTCGACGCTCGAGAAGAGCAGCTACCTGCTCGACCCGCACACAGCCGCCGCCGTGCATGTGGCGGCCGCGCATGCTTCCGGCGCCGTGCCCATGGTGGTGCTTGGCACCGCGCATCCGGCAAAATTCCCGGCGGCCGTCGAGGCCGCGAGCGGCGTCACCCCGGCGCTGCCGGCATGGCTGGACGGCTTGATGACAGCCGACGAAAAATACACGATACTTCCATCCGACTTGAAAATGGTGGAAGATTACGTGAGCCGCCACACGCGGGCGGCGCGTTAGGGAGTACTTGCCATATGGGTGTTGAGGTAAGCCGTCTGTCGAACGGCCTGACAGTCGCCACCGAAACCCTTCCAAGCATCGAATCCGTTGCCCTAGGCGCCTGGGTGAAGTCAGGCGCCCGCAATGAACGCGACGAAGAGCATGGCATGGCCCACCTGCTCGAGCACATGGCGTTCAAGGGAACGAAGCGACGCAGCGCCTTCGAGATCGCCTCGGAAATCGAGAATGTCGGCGGCGAGATCAACGCCGCCACCAGCGTGGAGACAACATCCTATTACGCCAGGGTGCTTTCGGCAGATGTCCCGCTGGCGGTCGATATCCTGGCCGACATCCTGCAGGAGTCGGAGTTCGATCCGGAAGAGCTGGAGCGCGAGCAGCATGTGATTCTGCAGGAGATCGGCGCCGCGCACGACACGCCCGACGACATCGTCTTCGACCGTTTCACCGAAACGGCCTTCCGCCATCAGACCATCGGCCGTTCGATCCTCGGCACGCCTGAGACCGTCAAGTCATTCACCTCGAAACAGCTGCACGACTTCATCGAACGGCAATATGGCGCCGAGCGCATGGTGATCGTGGCCGCGGGCGACATCAAGCACGACAATTTCGTACGCGAGGTCGAAAAGCAGCTCGGCGGCTTCCGCGCCAAGGCCGAAAGCAATATCCCGCAATATGCGCAATATGTCGGCGGCGACTTCCGGGAGAATCGCGACCTGATGGACGCGCAGATCGTGCTCGGCTTCGAGGGGCGCGCCTACCATGTGCGCGACTTCTACGCTTCGCAGGTGCTGTCGATGATCCTCGGCGGCGGCATGTCGTCGAGGCTGTTCCAGGAAGTGCGCGAGAAGCGCGGCCTCTGCTATTCGGTCTATGCCTTCCACTGGGGTTTCTCGGACACCGGCATATTCGGCGTCCATGCCGCCACCGGACAGAGCGACATCGCCGAGCTGGTGCCGGTCATCATCGACGAATTGCAGAAGGCCGGCGAAAGCATCCTGCAGGAAGAGCTCGACCGGGCACGCGCACAGTATCGCGCCGGTCTCATCATGTCGGCGGAAAGCCCGGCCAGCCGCGCCTCGCAGATCGCCAGGCAGTTGCTTCTGTTCGGGCGGCCGATCGCCAAGGAGGAATTGATGGAACGGCTGGCGGCGTTGACC
>JBFLWR010000482.1:0-3846 GCA_040755925.1 Pseudomonadota bacterium | reverse complement strand
GACTGTCCTCGGCCATTTTCTTCTCCTTCAGCGCCTTTGGGCTTTGCTCGTCAGTTCGCCGGCATGGGGCCGAAGCGAATGCGGAAGCGCCGGTTCTCGCGGCCCTTCTTCTCGATCTTGCCGATATGGATCTCGCCGACCTCGCCCGTGCTCTTCACATGCGTGCCGCCGCAAGGCTGGCTGTCGATCGAGCCGTTGTCGCCGATGCAGACCAGCCGAATCCTGCCGGTGCCGGAGGGCGGTCGCACGTTCTTGGACTTCACCAGCCCGGGGTTGGCGGCGAGTTCCTCGTCGGTGATCAGCCGCGTGAAGATCGGATGGTCGGCCCGCACCAGTTCCATCAACTTCGCCGTCACATCCTCCTTGGTGAAGCCTGCGTCGGGAATGTCGAAGTCGACGCGGCTGTCGTCCTCGGCGACGGCGGCGCCGGTGATCGGAAACGGGCAGACAACGGTCAGCAAATGGCAGGCCGCATGCATGCGCATCAGAAGATGGCGCCGTTCCCAGTCGATGGCGAGCTTGAGCTTCTCGCCGATCGCCGGCATGGCCTGTTCCGGCGCCGGAACATGGATGATCTCGTCCTTGGTTTCACCGGTGATGGTTGCCGCGATGGCGATGCGGCCGCCGTCGACGCGCTCGAACATGCCGGTATCGCCCGGCTGCCCGCCCGAGGTGGCGTAGAAGATCGTCCGGTCGAGAATGATCCCGCCCCGGTCGTTGATGGCGACGACCTGCGCCTCCGCCGTCTTCAGATAGGCATCGTCGCGAAACAGCGCTTCGGTCCTTTGCGCCATCACGCCACCGTCTCGAACGGCACCGAGATATCGGCCTTTTCTTCCATCCAGCCCGGCACCGGCAGGTTCTTGCCACGCAGGAACTCGGGATTGAAAAGCTTCGACTGGTAACGTGTGCCGTAATCGCAAAGCACCGTGACGATGGTGTGGCCAGGTCCGAGCTCGCGCGCCAGCCGGATGGCGCCGGCGATGTTGATGCCAGTCGATCCGCCGACGCATAACCCCTCTTCCTGGATAAGGTCGAAGACGATCGGCAGCGCCTCCTCGTCGGGAATCTGGAAGGAAAAGTCGGGCGTGAACCCTTCGAGGTTCGCGGTGATGCGGCCCTGGCCGATGCCCTCGGTGATCGAGCTGCCGTCGGATTTCAATTCACCGCTGGTGTAGAAGCTGAACAGCGCGGCGCCCAGCGGATCGGCGAGCGCAATCTTGACGTCCTTGCTCTTGCCCTTCAGCCCCATCGCGACACCGGCCAGGGTGCCGCCGGAACCGACCGCGGAAACAAAACCGTCGACCTTGCCGCCGGTCTGCGACCAGATCTCCTGAGCCGTCGTGCGGATATGCCCCTCGCGGTTGGCGACGTTGTCGAACTGATTGGCCCAGATGGCGCCGTTCGGCTCAGATCGCGCAAGCTGCTCGGCGAGCCTGCCTGACAGTTTCACGTAGTTGTTGGGGTTCTTGTAAGGCACCGCGGGAACTTCGATCAGCTCGGCTCCGAGTATCTTGATCGTGTCCTTCTTTTCCTGGCTTTGCGTGTCGGGAATGACGATGACGGTCCTGTAGCCGAGCGCCTTGGCGACCAGCGTCAGGCCGATGCCGGTATTGCCGGCCGTTCCCTCGACGATGAGGCCGCCGGGTTTCAAAAGCCCGCGCTGCTCTGCATCGCGAATGATGAAAAGGCCGGCGCGGTCCTTGACCGATTGGCCCGGGTTAATGAATTCGGCCTTGCCCAATATCTCGCAGCCGGTCGCTTCCGAAGCCTTGTTCAGCCGGATCAGGGGCGTGTTGCCGATGGCTTCGATGACAGAACGGGGCATCCGGGATTCCTTTGTGCTTGCGGCGAGACCCTAGAAACCGGAAGCTGCGGTTTCAAGGCAAGAATTTGCCTGGTCCAGTCGCATTCCGGACGCTGCGATGCTCGCGACCATTTCAACAAGGTGTGCGAAAGCGCTCTTTTCTTTCGATTCCTCCGCCGCTAGAGCAAACCCGAGGCTATCACAAGGCATCGCATGACACTCTACCGGGCCAACCCGAAAGACGGTGTCGCCTGGATTACGGGCGGCGGCAGCGGCCTTGGCCGAGCTTTGGCCAAGGATTTCGCCAAGCATGGCTATGCCGTCGCGGTGACGTCGCTGCCGGACGAGCCGGTCGACACGCTGTTGGTCGAGACGGCGCAGATGAGCGGGCATGTGAAGTCTTTTCCCTGCGACGTGACCGACGAAGAAGGCATGGCGCGGACAGTCGCGGCGATCGAGAAGGAGATGGGGCCTATCATCCTTGCCGTCTTCAATGCCGGCAACTATATCGCCACCCCCGGCGAGCGCCTAGTCGTGCGTGATTTCCACCGGTCCTTCGCGGTCAACTATTTCGGCATCGTCAACGGCCTTGTGCCTGCCGTCGAGCAAATGCGCGGGCGTGGGCGCGGCCATGTCGTCCTTGTCGGATCGGTCACCGCTTATTCCGGCTGGCCGACCACGGCGGCCTACGGCGGCACCAAGGCTGCGATCAACATCCTGGCGGAGTCGCTGAAATACGATTTCGACAAGATGAACATCCGCATTCAGGTAATGAATCCGGGCTTTGTCGACACGCCGCTCACCGAAAAGAACTCGTTGCCGATGCCTGGCCTGATGCCGGTGCACCGCGCCTCGCGGCGGATGGCGCGCGGCATCAGGAAAGGCGGCTTCGAAGTCACCTTCCCTTATCACGTAAGCTGGCCCCTGAAGCTGCTGGGGATCCTGCCTCGGCCGATCTGCCGCCTGGTGATCAGGCTGACGACCAGTTGGAGGGCCAGGCCGCTGTTCATCGATCCCAAGGCGCCCGGTGAAAAAGACCCTTCGTCGAACCGGAAGCCGGCGAAACAGTGATTGCCTGGGAACAGGCGCAGCCATAGGTTGAGGATTGTTGCTTGGAGTCGGCGATGGGGCGTCGGATCGTGATTGCGGTGCTGGGTCTCGCAGTCGTCCTTGTCAGTGGTTTCCTTCTCGGGCCCCGCGTACAGGTCGACACGAAAATCCGTTTTGACCCCTCGGTGATCGGCGACGACCCTCAGGCCTATCTGGCGCGCGAAGAAGCCGCGGTACCGAACATCCGTGACGGGCTTGACAAGGAAATCATCTGGGCGAACCCGATGGTCCACGCCAAGACGAAGCTTTCGATCGTCTACATCCACGGGTTCTCAGCTTCGAAGGGTGAGGTTCGTCCCCTGCCCGACGATGTCGCCGAGGAATTGGACGCCAATCTCTTTTTCACCCGTCTGACCGGCCATGGGCAGGACGGCGCCGCCATGGCCGAAGGCAGCGTCAACGCCTGGATCAACGACTATGAGGAGGCTCTGGCCATCGGCAGGGCGATCGGCGACAAGGTGATCGTGATCGCGACCTCCACCGGCGGCTCACTGGCGACGTGGGCCGCGACGCAGCCGGGCGCTTCCGACGGGGTCGCGGCAATCGCGTTCATCTCGCCGAATTTCGGTGTGAAGGCTGCCGGCGCCGAGGTTCTCACCATGCCGTGGGGCCGGCAGATCGCCGAGCTTATCGGCGGCAAGGAACGCAGCTTCACGCCGCATAACGCGCTGCACGGAAAATTCTGGACCACGAAGTATCCGATGGCGGCGACATTGCCGATGGCCGCGCTCACCAACCTTGCCTTCAACGCACCGGTCGAGAAGGCGACGATTCCCGCCCTGTTCATCTTCTCGGACTCCGACAAGGTGGTGCGGCCCGACCGCACGCGCGAGATCGCCGGCCGCTGGGGTGCCCCCCACGAACTGGTGCCGGTCGACAATACCGGCGACCCCGACAACCATGTCATCGCCGGCGACGCGCTGTCGCCT
>JBFLWR010000481.1:0-7049 GCA_040755925.1 Pseudomonadota bacterium | reverse complement strand
CCTTCATTGTCGTGTTCCTGGCTTGCCGGCGCTGGTGACGGGCCATTGGCCTGCGTCGATGCGCCCCTTTTTAAAATTCGAAGCCGCAGCTAATGAAAAGCCACGGCTTCTAAAACGCTCGGCGAGCCTATACATCAGCCGGAATTGAATCACAAGGCCGCGGCAAGCGCATATTGAGGGCGCATTACCGGCAGGCGGCCAGAGGAAAACGCTCATGGCGGATATCGGTGGCAGTCTAGACGGGCGCAAGCGCTCGATCGGGCCGCTCAGACGCCTTTTCCCTTATATCACCCGTTACCGGGCATCGGTCGTCGGCGCCATCATCTCGCTGATCGTGGCGGCGGTGACGACGCTCGCTTTGCCGATGGCGGTGCGGCGTATGATCGATCACGGTTTCGAGGCGTCGGGTTCGACCTTCATTGCCGAGTATTTCGCGGCACTGGTGGCGATGGCGGCGTTGCTCGCGGCGGCGTCGGCCTGCCGCTACTATTTCGTCATCACGCTCGGCGAACGGGTCGTGGCCGACATTCGCCGCGACGTCTTCGCGCATGTCACCACCCTGTCGCCAGCCTTTTTCGATCGCGCCCAATCCGGCGAGATCGTGTCGCGGCTGGCCGCCGACACCACGCAGGTGAAATCGGCGGTCGGCGCCACCGCCTCGGTAGCTTTGCGGAACCTCATCCTCGGCCTTGGCGCCGTGGCGATGATGGTCTTCACCAGCCCGAAGCTGTCTGGCCTGGTGCTCGCGGCCATTCCGCTGATCGTGCTGCCGCTGGTCGCTTTCGGGCGCTCCGTGCGGCGGAAGTCGCGCATGGCGCAGGACACGCTCGCCGAAGCCACCGCCTATGCCAGCGAGCAGATCGGCGCGGTGCGCACGCTGCAGGCCTTCACCAATGAAAAGCTGGTGACGGGCCGCTTCTCGGCCGCGGTGGAGGCTGCCTTCGAGGCGGCGCGGGCCTCTGTCTTCGCGCGCTCGTTCCTCACCTTCTTCGCCATCTTCATGATCTTTTCCTCGGTGGTGGCGGTGCTGTGGTTCGGCTCGCGCGACGTGCTTGCAGGCACGATGTCGGCCGGCACGCTCGGCCAGTTCCTGCTCTACTCGGTGTTCGCCGCGGGCGCTTTGGGCGCGCTGTCGGAAGTGTGGAGCGAGCTGTCGCAAGCGGCCGGCGCCGCCGAGCGGCTGACGGAGATCCTGGCTGAGAAGCCGGCCATCCAGTCGCCTGTCGACCCGCTGCCGCTGCCGGCCAAGGCAAAAGGCGCGATCAGCTTCGACGATGTCTCCTTTTCCTATCCGGCGCGGCCGGACCGCGCAGCCGTCCACAGCCTCAGCTTCCAGGTGAAGCCGGGCGAGACAGTGGCGATCGTCGGGCCGTCAGGCGCCGGGAAAAGCACCGTCTTTTCACTGATCCTGCGCTTCTACGACCCTGAAAGCGGCCGCATCGTCATCGATGGCGTAGACGTCCGCGAGGCCGACCCCGCGGCCATTCGCGAGCGCATCGCGATCGTGCCGCAGGACGTCACCATCTTCGCGGCGAGCGCGCGCGACAACATCGCCTTCGGGCGGCCGGGCGCCGCCAATGCCGAGATCGAAGCGGCGGCAAAAGCCGCGCTCGCGGACGAATTCATCCTGAGACTCGAGAACGGCTATGACAGTCAGGTCGGCGAACGCGGCGTGACACTGTCGGGCGGCCAGCGGCAGCGCATTGCGATAGCCCGCGCCATTCTGCGCGACGCGCCGATCCTACTGCTCGACGAGGCCACCTCGGCGCTCGACGCCGAGAGCGAGACGCTGGTGCAGACGGCGCTCGAGCGCCTGATGCAGGGACGAACGACGATTGTCATCGCGCACAGGCTGGCGACGGTGCTCAAGGCCGACCGCATCCTGGTCATGGAAGGCGGACGCATCGTCGAGGAAGGCACGCATCAAAGCCTGGTCGCCAAGGGCGGCACCTATGCGCGCCTCGCAAAGCTGCAGTTCGAGACCGGCGCCAGCGCCTTCAGGGGCGCGGCTGAGTGAGCCCGTCTCCTTCGACCATTCGGTTCTAGGATTTGCCGAGCCGGTAGACCAGGACCAACGGCCCCGCGACGAACAGCGATAGCATCACCAGTATGGTGATCAACTCCTGCCCCGGGTTCTCAGGATCGACGGGCGAAGCATCCGCAGGCTCGTCCCGATGGGCAAAATTGTAGGTCCAATCGATGTTGTCGCCGACATCCTTGACAGATTTCAGATAGTCGCCGATGGCCCGGGCCGGAACCTGCGTAGCCAGTGTCCGGAAATCCCACTGCACCCGGAACGTAGACGGCGTACTGTGCCACGACGACGTCAGCGAAAGATAGGGCGTGACGACATCCTTAATGTCCTCGCCGGAGAAGCGTGCCTTCAGGTTGCTCACCGTCACGGTGTGACGGCGGTAGATTGGCGATCCGAGCGAGATCGGGGCGGCGCGGTCGACAATGGTCGGTGTCGGAAGGTCGCTGCCTAGATCGGCGCCCTTGATCGGAAAATTCTTGGCGAGGTCGCTTGCCGAGAGCGCCTGGGCCGGCAGTTGGTAACTTTCCTTGACGCTTACAACGTTGTCGTCGCGGCGGTCCACGATCTCCAACTTGGAGGCGCTCTCGATGCCTGGATAGCGTTTGCTGTAATATTTCAGGTAGGAGTCCGAGAGGTCGCTCACCGACCGGCTGGCGAGCTTGCTGCGCATTCCGTCGGCGTCAGCCCCTTCATAAGTCGAAAGCACAGTCAGCGTCAGGTGGCCGTCAGCTTGGGCTGGGAAAGAGAAATCCTCGGCGACATTGATCGTAGGGTTCTTCGGCTCCGCGCTTGGCATCTTCTCCAGGGCGCCGTTGCCGAAGATCGGCAGCGCGAAGCCATAGTCCGGCTGCGGGAAGTTATCGGCGTTTCCGCCCTGTAGGTAGTTGGTGGCGTCCAGCCAATAGGTCTTCGCGCCGATCGTCGCCTTGACGATGGCATGGTCGAAATCGCGCAGCGCCGGCAGATGCTGGTCGAGCGCTCGCCCCTGGTCGAGGTCCGCCAGCGCGACCTGCGCGGAGATGCCCAGCCTGGTGAGGGCGGAAGTCAGCAGCAATGCCTTGTCCTTGCAATCGCCAAAGCCGCTCTGGATCACCGTCGCCGGATCGCGCGGAATATACGAACCGGATCCCATCGACAGGCTGACATAGCGGACCTCGTCCTGGACGAGGCGCATTGCCTGGATCATCCGATCCTCGGGCAGAGGGTGCTTGCTCGCGATATCGTCGAGCTTCGCCGCGAAGGCCGCCGGGAAAGCAGTCGCCGGCTTATAGTAAGGCTGCACGGCGTCGATGACGCTTTGCCAGGTCGCGCTGGAAGAGACGTCGATCGATCCCCAGGCCGGAAAGTCAGCCGGCACGTTTTCCTCGACCTTAACCGGTTTGGGATTGGCGATCTCCCAGAGATACACCGAGTCGGCTCCCGATGCGGAAATGACGGGCTTGATGCCGGTGCCTCGCAGCTTGATCGCCAATGGCTGGCTGGCCGGCCAGACGATGCTGGTGCGGATCAGCCCCACCGGCTCCTCCCACTCGGTCGAGAAGCTGTAGAAGAACAGGCCCTTGCCGACGAGCGGTGTGATCTCATAGGTCTCGCCATAGTCCACGACGTCGCCGACGCGCGCGTCGTCGATGTTGACATGGGCCGTCAGCCAGCCGTCATAGACGCCTTTCTCTGCGTCCTTCTCCTGCCGGAAGATGTCGAACTTGACGTCGCTCAGGCGGTCCAGCACCGCGCCGTCGCGGATGATGCGCAGATGGTTGAGCGTGACCTTGTGCCTCGACGGATCGAATTGCAGGTCGATGCTCGCGCCCTGCTCCAGGCCGGGGCGGTCGACTATTTTATAAACCGTGCGCGAATAGTCGTCGTAGCCATGATCGCGGTGGATGATCTGCTCGTCCGCCAGCAGCCATGAGATGCCGTTCTTGATCTGGTCGGCGCGCGCCGGATCGGCCGCGGGAATATCGACCTGTTTGATCCAGCTCGCGGCGGGCCCCTTGCCAACAGTCTCGTCGGCCCTGGCGGTTGAGACCGGCCCGATCAGCAAGATCAAAAAGAGGAAGAGGCTGCGAAAAGACCTGGCCCCGCTAAGACTGCCAACCACCAACATCCAAGCCCACTAACGCAAAGAAGGCTCCTTTTCAGAGCCTTTACCGCCAAAGTAAAGACTGGTGGCACATGTTTCGCGCGTCTTGATCCAGTTGCGCCGACAAGCCGTGTCAGTCGCCGTAACGCTTGCGCAGGTGCTCGGTGAAATAGGCGGCGTTGAGTTTCTCGCCGGTGGCGCGTTCGAGAAGTTCCGGCGTCGACCAGCGCGAGCCTTGCGACCAGATATTCTCACGGCGCCAGCCGTTCACGGCGCTGAAGTCGCCTTTGGCAAGATCCTGGTCGGCCCCCGGATGCTCCCTGGTGAGGGCCGCCCATTGCTGCGCGGCCATCATGGCGCCGAGCGTATAAGAGGGGAAATAGCCGAAGGCGGCGCTTGGCCAATGCACGTCCTGCATCGGCCCATCGGCGGGGTTGTCGATGGTCGAGAGGCCGAGATAGTCGCGCATCTTGGCATCCCATGCCTCTGGCAGGTCGGCGGCCTCAAGCCTGCCGGAGACAAGCTCCTGCTCCAATTCGTAGCGTAGGATGACATGCAGCGGATAGGTGACCTCGTCGGCGTCGACGCGGATCAGGCCGCGTTGGATGTGGTGGACGTGCGGCAGGATGTCGTCGAGTGACCACGTCTCGCCTAGATGTCTCTCGACCACCGGCAAGGCCCAGCGCCAGAAGGCGGGGTTGCGGCCGATCTGCTTTTCGACGAACAGGCTCTGGCTCTCATGCACGGCCATGCCTCGCGCCTTGCCGAGCGGCCAGTGCGACCAGGCCTTCGGCAGGTTCTGCTCGTAGAGCGCATGGCCGGTCTCGTGCAGCACGCCCATCAGCGCCGACAGGAAATCCGAGGTCTTGTAGCGGGTGGTGATGCGCACATCCGTCGGCACCCCGCCGCAGAAGGGATGATGCGACACCGACAGCGAGCCATGGGTGAGGTCGAAGCCGACCGCCGTCATCATGGCGAGACCCAGCTCGCGCTGCCGGTCGACGGCATAGCTGCCGGAAAGCGGCTTCAGCGGATGCTTCGCAAGCCGGGCGTCCTGCACGGCAAGCGCATGCGGCAGGAAATCCCGCAGGAAGGTCTTCAGCTCGGCAAACACCGGCGTGATGCCGGCGGCGCGGTTGCCGGGATCGTATTGCTCCATCAGCGCATCGTAGGGGTCGAGGCCGAGCGCTTCGGCGCGCAGCGCCGCTTCCTCGCGCACCAGCGCCACGATGCCTTCCAGCGCCGGCAGGAAGCCGGCCCAGTCATTCCTGGCGCGCAGGTCGCGCCAGAGCTGCTCGGAGCGCATGCGCGCCGTCGTCTGGCGTTCGACGAATTCGGCCGGCAGGCAGGTGAGATTGGTGTACTGGCGCCGCAATTCCCGCACCGCCGCCCGCTGCTCCTCGCCGAGCGGCTCCGCTTCCGCGGCGGCGATCCAGTCGCCGATCTCAGGCGCCGTCGCCTGGCGATGCAGCATGCCGGCGAGCGAGGACATCGCCTCGGCGCGCTTCTCGCCGCCGCCGACCGCCATATGGGTCGCCTCGTCGGCGCCGAGGATGGCGAGCGCATGTTCCAGTGCTTCGAGCTTGTGGCCGAGTTCGTCGAGCTTTTGGAAAGACATCATCGATTCCAGTGCGAATTGATGGGTCGGAAAAGATACCAACGCACCCGGCTTGGCAACCCTGATCGACCAGCGCCGAGATCAGTCCGTCTTGCCTTCCAACAACGCTGCGTGATCAATGCATGGAAGAAAGGCTGGAGGGGACAATGATCGGCAATATCCTGGTCGGGCTTGTGGCGCTGATCCACTGCTACATCGTCTATCTAGAGATGGTTCTGTGGGACACGCCGCGCGGCCGCAAGGCGTTCGGGCTGACGCCGGAATTCGCCAGCGCCTCCAAAGTGCTCGCGGCCAACCAGGGGCTCTATAACGGCTTCCTCGCCGCCGGGCTGTTCTGGGGTCTCTACCTTGGCGCCGGCGGTTTCCAGATCAAGATGTTTTTCCTGCTCTGCGTGGCGATTGCCGGGCTTTACGGCGCGTCGACCGTCGGCCGGAAGATCCTGTTCATCCAGACTGTGCCGGCGGCGCTTGCGATCGCCGCGCTTTGGCTGGGCCTGTGACCCGGCCGAAGCTTCGGAAGAGTCCTTCGCAGGATCGTTGATATAGTCGGAAAAAGGACGCCCGAGGGGCGTTGCCCCGGGGGCGTCAGGTCGTCCCTTCCGTTCCGCGAGCGGCCGTCAGCCGTTCGGGTAGTTGCCACCGTCGGAGCCGTCGCCGATCATGAAACCGCTGCCGGTATCGACCCTCAGCTGCTGGTCGACATCGTCGAGCTTGCGCAGGAGCTCATGATATTGCGCCGAAGGCATGTTGCCGCGCGCCGCGATGTGTTCGAGGCGAGCCGCGCGCATATGCAGGTCCTGCGCCTCGGCGGCTGAAATGGTGTTCGCCTCGCGCGCGTCGCTGATGCCCTGCTGGACACCCTGGATCTGCTCGATCAGGGCACTAGGCCCGGCGTATGCGCCGGCGAACGGAGCTGCGACCAGAACCGCAGCGAACATGGCACTCTTGAGTGAAGTTGAAGCGCGCATGGCGGCGCATCCTCCTGCTGGGAAGGGGGCGGTCGCGCCGCTCCTGCCTTCCAACGTTGTGAGCCGTCCGGTTCCGTCGCGTCGCGATGGAGGGCATCGCCGGCGGTCCCCGGCTCTGCGCAGCAAACTAGGAGTGTCGAATCCCCATGTGTAATTAAAAAAAGATAATCTTTTCAGGCCTTGCCGTTCGTCTCTTTCGCCCTAGAGTTGAGCCGACGAATAACTTCGCGTGAGTTTGCGTGATGGGTTTTCAACGTTCCGTGAGCTTCAGTTCGATACGACGGTTCTTGCTGCGCGCGTCGTCCGTGTCGGCGGTGTCGAGCGGCTGGAATTCGCCGAAGCCGG
>JBFLWR010000480.1:0-2706 GCA_040755925.1 Pseudomonadota bacterium | reverse complement strand
CGCGGAGAGAGTGAGATGTCACCTAGCAGCGTCCGATCCCGATCGGGTTCCACTGGTCGCGGTTGCATCGCCAGGCGCATTTCTCAAGGAAGCCGTCGCAGGTCCAAAGGCGCCGGTCGAAAAGCCGGCCGCGGGTCGAAAGTTCGTCCTGTTCTGCTCCACGATCGAGATCAGAAAGAACCATATCCTCCTGCTCAAGGTATGGCACCGGCTTAGGCCCGTTCTCGGCGACCGACTGCCGACGCTTGTCTTCTGCGGCCGTTGGGGATGGATGTACGACGAGCTCGTCGCATTCATGGCGGCGCATCCCGAGCTCCACGAGCATGTCGAATTCCGGTCCAACCTCACCGACGAGCAGCTTGCCGATCTCTATCAGGGCGCCGAATTCAGCGTTTATCCTTCGACGGTGGAAGGCTGGGGGCTGGGGGCCGCCGAGTGCCTCGATTTCGGGCTGCCGGTTCTGATCTCGGACGCGCCATCGCTGACGGAGGCGACGCAAGGACTGATGCCGACGATTCCGGCCCACGACGTAGAAGCGTGGTGCGCCGCAGTTGCCGAGGCATGCACGAATCCGGCCTGGCTTGCCGAACTGCGCGAAAAGATCGCGTCGCAATACCGGCCGATCCTCGAGCAGGAGTTTTTTGCAACCATTGTCGACCATGTCCCGGCGCTCGGTTCGAGCGATCCTGGACATCGAATTCGTTGGTCGAAACCTCTGGCGACAGGGACAAGGCAGCGACCGGCCGAGTTTGCAACCGAGGAGCCCGCTTTTCGACAGGTGGATCTGTGACCGTGAACGTTCCGACTGCCATTCAGGCTCGGAAGCAGCATTGCCAGGGTGTGGTCGGAGTCCGCGTCATGGGGACGCCGAGGTCCGGCACAAATCTCGCCAAGTACTTGATCGAACGGTACCTCAAGGTGCCGGTGGTTTTCGATCAGGGCTTCTGGAAGCACGGGATTTTCCCGGCTCTGATGAATGGGCGCGAGCTGCAGTACGGAGAATTGCCGATTGTCGTGATCAGCAAGGATCCGGTCACCCAGATTCTGTCATGGTACCGGCTGGCAAGGAACGACACCATTTTCAAGCCTAACAGAAGCCTCAGTTCCTTCCTCAGCAAGCCATTCGAGGTCAGGCAGGATTTTACCGAACCGCGGCGGATGGAATACCGGTTCCGGACACCATCCGACTACTGGAATCAATTCTACTTTGCCATGGATGCGCTTGGCCGCAGCGGCGTTCCGGTCCATTTCGTCCGCTATGAAAGCCTCGTTTCGTCGCCGGCTTTGTCGCTACACATGATTTCTCATTTCCTGGGCCGCTCTCCACCATTCGACATCGGCAGTGAGGTGGAGATGCCGCGGCATGCGCTCGCCGCGGGCAACGACCTTGATCCGTCCGGGAACCCGGCAATCGATCAGCCCCACTTCAATGCGGCGCGCGCGGAGCTGGCTTCCGCCCTGGCCAGGATCGGATGGCGCAATGCGCGTGCTATTCTGCGCGACATCGACGACGACGTTCTGAGCGCAACGGGACGGGACGAGTTTCGCAGGACGTGTCGAGAAGCAGCGGGACCCAAGGCAATGCTGCGGTCGCTCATCGGCTTCTGGTAAGCCACATGGCCATGTGTGCGACGCACCGCTCAGGCCGGCTCATCGATCCTCAACAATCCTCAGATAGGCCGCGGTCACGAACAACACGATCAGGCCGAACAGGATGCGGCGGCCGCCTTCGGGCATCTGCAGGATGGTGAGCAGCGTCGTCAGCACGGTCAGGATCAACGCACCGATGATCGTGCCGGTGTAGCCGCCCCGGCCGCCGAAAATCGAGGTGCCGCCGATGACGGCCGCAGCCACCGAGGGCAGCACCAGCGGCTCGGCGAGTGACAGTGAAGGCGCCTTGATCAGGCCGATATAGAGCAGGCCGGTGATGCCGGCGAGCAGGCTGGAAACCACGTAGAGCGCGGTGATCACCTGCCAGTAGCGCACGCCGGAGAGACGCGCCGCGCGCTCGTTGTCGCCGACGGCGTAGAGCAGGCGTCCGAAGCCGGTGCGGTTCA
This sequence comes from Pseudomonadota bacterium, assembly GCA_040755925.1. GTDB lineage: Bacteria > Pseudomonadota > Alphaproteobacteria > Rhizobiales > Rhizobiaceae > Mesorhizobium. The sequence goes on along the minus strand of JBFLWR010000480.1, from coordinate 649 downwards.
GGGTATAGACGATCAGCAGCGCCGCAGGCACAAACAACAGCAGTGCGTTCGGAAACCCGTAGGTGACGCCGGTGCCCAGCCAGTTGAGGAAATCCGGGATCTTGGCGCCTGAGGCGATCACGGTGCGCTGGTAGACCTGCAGGAAGCCGGTGCCGATCAGGCTGGTGCCAAGTGTCATGATCAGCGGATGGACGCGGAAAACGCCGACGCCGATGCCGTTGACGAGGCCGATCAGCACCGCCGGCAGCATCGCAAGCAGGAAGGCCACGGTCGGGTCCTGGTTGACGATCTGGGTCGCCATGATGAAGGCGCTCATCGTGGCCACCGTGCCGACCGACAGGTCGATGCCGCCCGTCAGCATGGTCATGGTCTGGCAGCCGGCCAGGATCGCCAGCGGAATGGCGAACTTGGCCGTGTTGGCGAGCCAGCGCTCATTGACGATGCCGGGACGCAGGATCTGCAGGATCACCACCAGGATGACGAGCAATATGATCAACGGAATCAGCGGCCGGTCCGCCATGAAACGCTTGATGCGGCGGCCAAAGGAGACCGGCTGGGGCATACTCACGATGCTGGTCATGGCGTTGCTCCCGCGGGACGGCCCCGGATGGTGATGAAGGCGCCGAACATCACCACCGCGACCATGATG
>JBFLWR010000048.1:0-32756 GCA_040755925.1 Pseudomonadota bacterium | reverse complement strand
CGGCTTTTCTTCGGTCTTGGCCTCCTCGCTCACATTCGACGACACCACGGGCACTGCCGGTGCATCGCTAGACTGCGGCTTGCGGCGTGTCGGATGGGCGTTGGTGGTCGGCTCGGCCTCCGGCTCGGCGGCCACCACCGGCTCGGGCTCCGCGACGACAGGCGCGACCTGGGCTTCCGCCACGGGCTCGGCCACCGTCTCAACTACCGTCTCCTCGGCTGCCTTCTTGGCCCGGGAGCGACGCGGCTTCTTCGGCTTTTCAGCCACTTCGGCATCGTCGTTGGCAGCGACGGGGGCGACAGGCTCCTCGGACGCTTGCGCTATCGCCGGTTCACCCAGGACCGCCTGTTCGTCGTCAGCTGTTTCATCATCGGCGATAGCTTCACCGCCGCCGGCTTCTGAAGCATCAGCCTCCGTGCGATTGCGCTTGCCACCACGCTTGCCGCGCCGACGCTTCTTTCCCGCGCCGTCATCGGCCTCCGTCGCTACGGTCTCGCCGCCCGCGGTCACGTCAAGAGCGGCCTCGTCCGATGCCTCGCCGTCGGCTTCGTCATCTTCCGCCGGGATCGGCGCCGCCGTGGCATCTCCATGGGCATGATGCTCGCGGTCGCGATCCTTGCCGCCACGCCGCCGGCGGCGCTTGCGGCGCTTGCGATCGCGGCCTTCGCTGTCGTCCGAACGCTGATGCTGGTCGTGCTGCGGCTGGCGCGGCTGTTCGGCCTGGGCCGAGACCTCTTCCTCCTCCTCGACGACGATTTCGTCCTCGGGCTCTTCCGGCTCGACATAGGTCGGCAGGCTGCGCACCTCGACGAAGCCTTCCGGCTTCTCGGCAATGGCGCCGCGGAAGATCGCGTAATGCTGCGCGCCAAGCGTTTCGTCGGCTTCCAATGTGATCGTCAGTCCGAAGCGGGCCTCAAGTTCGACCAGGTTGACGCGCTTGTGATTGAGCACGTAGAGCGCGGTCGCCGCCGGGGTCCGCACGATGATGTGACTGCGCGAATCCTTGAGCAGGAACTCCTCGATCGCCCGCACGACCATCAGCGCGACCGACGAGTCGGAGCGCACATGCCCGGTGCCGCCGCAATGCGGGCAGGGCTTCATGGTTGATTCCAGCACGCTGGCGCGGATGCGCTGGCGTGACATCTCCATCAGGCCGAAATGCGAGATGCGGCCGACCTGGATACGCGCGCGGTCGTTCTTGAGATGATCCTTAAGGCGCTTCTCGACGGCGCGGTTGTTACGGTTCTCCTCCATGTCGATGAAGTCGATGACGATCAGGCCGGCGAGGTCGCGGAGCCTGAGCTGCCGCGCGACTTCCTCGGCGGCCTCCAGATTGGTGTGGAGGGCCGTGTCCTCGATCGAATGCTCCTTGGTGGAGCGGCCGGAGTTGACGTCGATCGAAACCAGCGCCTCGGTCTGGTTGATGATGATGTAGCCGCCGCTCTTCAGCGTCACCTGCGGCTGCAGCATGCGGTCGAGCTGCGCTTCGATGCCGTTGCGGACGAAGATCGGCGTGGTATCGCGATAGGGCTGAACCACCTTGGCGTGGCTCGGCATCAGCATGCGCATGAAGTCCTTGGCCTCGCGGTAGCCGTCCTCGCCGGAGACCAGGATCTCGTCGATGTCCTTGTTATAGAGGTCGCGCACGGAGCGCTTGATCAGGCTGCCTTCCTCATAGACCAGGGCAGGGGCCTGCGACTGCAGCGTCAGATTGCGGACGTTTTCCCAAAGCCGCATCAAATATTCGTAGTCGCGCTTGATTTCCGCCTTGGTACGGCTTTCGCCGGCGGTGCGCAGGATGACGCCCATGCCCTGCGGCACCTCGAGGTCGGTGACGACCTCCTTCAGCCGCTTGCGGTCCTGCGCGTTGGTGATCTTGCGCGAGATGCCGCCGCCGCGGGCCGTGTTGGGCATCAGCACCGAATAGCGGCCGGCGAGCGAGAGATAGGTGGTCAGCGCCGCGCCTTTGTTGCCGCGCTCTTCCTTGACGACCTGGACCAGCAGGATCTGGCGGCGCTTGATCACTTCCTGGATCTTGTACTGGCGGCGCACCGGCTTGCGGCGGTTGCGGACTTCCTCCAGCGCATCCTCGGCGCCCACCGATTCGATCTCGTGCTCGTCAGAATGCGCCGAGTGCACCTCTTCCAGCATGCCGCGATCGCTGTCGCTCGGGCCTGCGTCGTCGCCAGGGGCCGGTTCGGCCTGAGGCGCCGGTTCGGAAATCACATCTGCTTCGACCGTTGCCGCGATGGAAGTCGGACCACCTTCGGAAGGTTCGTCCTTGTCATCCTCGTGGTGGTGCACCTCGACGGAGGCTTTCCCGCCGGTTTTGGTGGCCGCACTTTCCTCTTCGCCGGTCGCCTCGGCCGCGACCTCTACAGTCTCGGAGCTGGTTTCCTCCAAGTTTTCAACGACATCACCGTGGGTTTCAACGTCGATTTCGCCGGCGGCGGCAATCGCCTCGGCCGTTTCGCCATTGTTTTCTACATCGGCAGCTTCCGCTTCGCGCTTGTGCTCGCCGCCGCGGTCGCGGTTCTTGCCGCCGCGCCTGCGGTTGCGCCGGCTGCCGCGATCGCGCGCCTGCTGCTCCTCGCCGGTCTCGGCCTCTTCGTCGTCCTCGTCTTCTGCTTCCTGCGCTTCGGCGCGCAACAAGGCCTGACGGTCGGCGACCGGGATCTGGTAATAGTCGGGGTGAATTTCACTAAAGGCGAGAAAACCGTGACGGTTGCCGCCATATTCGACAAAGGCTGCCTGAAGGGAAGGTTCGACGCGGGTTACGCGGGCGAGGTAGATGTTTCCTTTGAGCTGCTTCTTGTCCTGGGATTCAAAGTCGAATTCTTCGATACGGTTACCGCGAACGACGACAACGCGTGTTTCCTCCTGGTGGGAGGCGTCTATCAGCATCTTGTTGGGCATTATTTCGTTTCCCCCCGGCAGCCATCGGCCGCAGCTTGCCGGGCAGGGCCCGCCGCTGTGCGCCTGTATTCGTGTGCATGCCGGATAATTGAATGTCCGCCGGCCGCCGCTTCAGCGCGATGGTGGTGCCGCCCGCAGCCGAAGTGGCGCGGTTTGATGCGGACCTTTCCATGATTGCGCTTGAAGCCATCGGCACCCAGCAGAACCTTTTGAACCAAAGCCCGGGCGGAGCCGGACCAGCTTGTTTGCTCACACGGAGCCGGCAGGGGACAACCCGGCCGTTTTCTTCACGCAAGCGATTCCCCCGCCACGGGAGCACGCCTGCGAAATTCGTCGCGACCACCTGAAGCCTTTTCGCTTGAAGCGAAAGGAGCCGCCTTCACATCTGACCTTTAGCAGGAAACTGCAGAGGTAAGCGGTTCCAGGATTGCAGTGATCCAACGTCGCTTTTATGATTTGGCGGGGTGGAAGGCAACCCCGATTTCAGATGCCGGCAAAAAGCGCTTCCGCAGGGGAAGGTCGCGTTCAGTTCACGCATTAAAGGCTTGGTTAACCTTCTCTGAATACCAATCGTTAATCGAATTGGCGGCCTGACAGGCAATCTGCAACACACCCGGCGCGTGGCGCCAGACCGGGAGCGACTGAAAAGAGATGGGACTGGCAGGCAGCGCAGACAAGAGGCGTAGCGCCGCCGGGCATCTCCGGCATGCTGCTCTAAGCCTCCTCCTGCTGGCGATCCTGCTTGGTCTCACGGCCATCTCCAAGGCCGATGCCCCGCTCGGGGCTACGAGCTACAAGATGGCCGGCGACGCTACCAAGATGCGCATCGTCTTGACCTTCGACCGGGAGCCGGACGTCAAATGGTTCCTGCTGCGCGGCCCGAACCGCCTTGTCCTCGACCTGCCTCGCACGCGATTCGCCCTTGGCGCCAAGGACGTGAAGCCGCGCGGGCTTGTGCGCGCCGTCCGCTACGGCGACCAGGGCGAAGGCTCGCGGCTGATCTTGACGGGCAAGGGGCCGTTTGCGGTCGACAAGCTCGACGTGCTGAAGAATGAAGATGGCGGCGGCTACCGGATCGCCATCGACATGTCGGCGTCCTCCGAGCGGGAATTCGATGCCGCCTTGGCCAACCAGTCGCTGACCACCGGTTCGACCGCCGCCGAAAAGGGTGAACGGGTCGGCACGGGGCCGGTCTCGGCTCCCGGCCATCGCTTCACTGTCGTCATCGATCCCGGGCATGGCGGCGTCGATGGCGGCGCTGAAAGTGCCGCCGGCACGATCGAGAAGAACGTGACATTGGCTTTCGCCACCGAATTGCGCGACAAGCTGGCCGGGGTCGGCAAATACGACGTGTACATGACGCGTGACAGCGACGTGTACCTGCCGCTCGACGAGCGCGTGCGCATCGCCCGCCTGCACGAGGCCGATCTGCTGATCTCGATCCATGCCGACACAATTGCCGTCAAGGGTCTTCGCGGCGCGACCGTCTACACGCTGTCGGACAAGGCGTCCGATCCGCAAGCACAGGCGCTTGCCGATCGCGAGAACCTGTCCGACCAGTTCGCGGGCATGAAGATCAAGGACGACGACAAGGAGGTCACCGACATCCTGATCGACCTGATCCGCCGCGAAACCCACAGCTTCTCGATGAGCTTCGCCCACACGCTGGTCGGTCAGTTGTCGACCAATGTCGGCCTCATCAACAATCCGCAGCGCTCGGCCGGCTTCAGGGTGCTCAAGGCTCCTGACGTGCCGTCGGTGCTGGTCGAGCTCGGTTACCTTTCCAACGCCAAGGACGAGGCGCAACTGCTCAACGCCGACTGGCGCGGCAAGGCGGCGCAAAGCATAACCAACGCCGTAGCCCTGTTCGCCGCGGCAAAAACGGGAACCGCGACCGGTGGCTGACGGCGCCGGCAAGGGTCAAGCCCAAAAACGCGCCACAACCACAAGCAGCGTTGCGCGGCGACAACACCAGGCGCTATTATTCCCTGATCGAGCATCGAAATTTCGTGCTGCCGTATTTTGTCCACATGGTCGCGACATGGGTCTGTCATTGCGGATTGGGACCGCCCCGGAAGCTTGCGCGACAGACGGCTTCGTTTAGGAAAATCCCGAACCACGGACTGGAGCGGGCATGATTCGTCTCATCGGCTATTTCTTTGGCGTCGGCACGACGCTGGCGTTGCTGGTCGCGGCCGGCATAGCCATCTACATAAGCCATGTGGCGAAGGATCTGCCCGACTATGAGGTGCTGGCCAAATACGAGCCGCCGGTAACCACGCGCATTCACGCCTCGGACGGTTCGCTGATGGCCGAGTACGCGCGCGAGCGGCGCCTCTATCTGCCGATCCAGGCAATCCCCGATCGCGTCAAGGCCGCCTTCATGTCCGCCGAGGACAAGAATTTCTACAACCATCCCGGCATTGACGTGACCGGCCTCGGCCGCGCCATCATCGTCAACCTGCAGAATTTTGGCTCCGGCCGGCGGCAGGTCGGCGCCTCGACGATCACCCAGCAGGTGGCGAAGAACTTCCTGCTCACCTCGGACCAGACCTACGAGCGCAAGATCAAGGAGATGATCCTGGCCTTCCGCATCGAGCAGGCCTATTCCAAGGACCGCATCCTGGAGCTCTACCTCAACGAGATCTTCTTCGGTTTCGGTGCCTATGGCGTCGCCGGCGCCGCGCTCACCTATTTCGACAAGTCGGTCAACGAGCTGACCGTGGCGCAGGCCGCCTATCTGGCTTCGCTGCCGAAAGGCCCCAACAACTACCATCCCTTCAAGCATGCCGACCGTGCGATCGAGCGCCGCAACTGGGTCATCGACCAGATGGTGGCGAACGGCTACGTCAGCCATGATGAAGGCGAGAAGGCCAAGGCCGAGCCGCTCGGCGTGACGCCGCGCCGCAATGGCTCCTATCTGTTCGCGGGCGAGTACTTCACCGAGGAGGTGCGTCGCCAGATCATTGCGCGTTATGGCGAGAACGCGCTTTACGAGGGCGGGTTGTCGGTGCGCACGACGCTCGATCCGAAAATCCAGCTCATCGCCCGCAAGGCCATGCAGAACGGCTTGTTGAAATACGACATGCTGCGCGGCTATCGCGGACCGGTGAAGCATATCGACATCTCAGGCGACTGGGGCGTTGCCCTCGGCAACGTCAAGGGGCTGGAGGACGTGCCCGAGTGGACGCTGGCCGTCGTGCTCGACAGTTCGGCCAGCGGCCTGACCATCGGCATCCAGCCGGCGCGGCAGATTTCCGGCGATCTCGTCAAGGAGCGTGTCCAGGGCACTGTCAGCAAGGACGACATGGGCTTCGCGATGCGCCATTTCGTCAACGGCAAGTCCGTCAGGGCGAAATCCCCGGCGGAGGTGCTGCAGCCTGGCGACGTCGTGTTCGTGCAGAAGAACGACGGCTCCGACAATGCCTACAGCCTGCGCCAGGTGCCGGAAGTGGAAGGCGGTCTTGTCGCCATGGACCCGCATACCGGCCGCGTGCTCGCGATGGTCGGCGGCTTCTCCTACGCGCAGTCGGAGTTCAACCGCGCTACCCAGGCGATGCGCCAGCCCGGCTCCTCGTTCAAGCCGATCGTCTATTCGGCTGCGCTCGACAATGGCTACACGCCGGCCTCGGTCATCATGGACGGCCCGATCACCATCCAGAGCGGCAACACGACCTGGACGCCGAAGAATTATGACGGCACCGTCGCCGGTCCGGCCACCTTGCGTTCCGGCATCGAAAAATCGCGCAACCTGATGACGGTGCGCCTTGCCAACGACATGGGCATGAAGCTGGTCGTGGAATATGCCGAACGCTTCGGCGTCTATGACCATCTGGCCCCATACCTGCCAATGGCGCTGGGGTCGGGCGAGACGACGGTCATGCGCATGGTCTCGGCCTATTCGATCATGGCCAATGGCGGCAAGTCGATCAAACCATCACTGATCGACCGAATCCAGGACCGCTACGGCAAGACCGTGTTCAAGCAGGACGAACGTGGCTGCCAGGGCTGCAACGCCACTGAATGGAAGAACCAGCCGGAGCCGGAACTGGTCGACAATTCCGAGCAGGTGCTCGACCCGATGACGGCCTACCAGATCACCTCGATGATGGAAGGCGTCGTGCAGCGCGGCACCGGCGCCACCATCGCCGAACTCGGCCGCCACATTGCCGGCAAGACCGGCACCACCAATGACGAGAAGGACGCCTGGTTCATCGGCTTCACGCCGAACCTCGTCGTCGGCCTCTACATGGGTTACGACACGCCGCGCGGCCTCGGCAAGGGCGCCACGGGTGGCGGTCTGGCGGCGCCGATCTTCAAGGATTTCATGCGCGTCGCTCTCGATGGCACGCCCAATGTCGACTTCCAGGTTCCGGACGGCATGAAGCTGATCGCCATCAACCGCAAGACCGGCATGCGCGCCGCCGAGGGGGCGCCCGACACCATCATCGAGGCGTTCAAGCCCGGCACCGGTCCGGCCGACAGCTATTGGGTCATCGGCATGGGCGCCGACGGCTCCAACGGCGCGGGCGGCCCGCTGTCGCCGCAGGCCAACCAGGCCATCCAGGACGGCGGCGGCGGCCTCTACTGAGGCTTTCCCGACATTTCGAAGATGGGCCGGCGGAACATCGCTGGCCCATTTCGCTTTACAGCCGCGGGAGCCGTGCCTATGTATCGCGCCGACTCCAAAAAGAACCAGAAGAACAGGACAAACTGAAAAGCCATGCGCGCGGAAACGCAGAACATTGTCGACGAGATCAGGCAGGCGATAACCCTGCTGAGGAGGCATCTTTGACTGGGATCAGGCTGTAAAGCGGCTTGAATACCTGAATTCGCGCGCCGAGGATTCCAGCCTCTGGAACGACCCGATCGAAGCACAGAAACTGATGCGCGAGCGTCAGGAACTCGAGGACGGTATCGCTGCCGTCAAGGGCATGACCCAGGCGCTCGAAGACAATATCGGCCTGATTGAACTGGGCGAGGAAGAGGGCGACGCCAGTATCGTAGCCGAAGCCGAAGCGGCCCTGCGTTCGATGCAGGGCGAGGCCAAGGCCCGCCAAGTCGAGACGCTGCTGTCGGGCGAAGCCGACGCCAACGACACCTATCTCGAAGTCCATGCCGGCGCCGGCGGCACCGAAAGCCAGGACTGGGCCTCGATGCTGTTGCGCATGTACACGCGCTGGGCCGAGCGCCGCCGCTTCAAGGTAGAGGTGCTGGAAGTCCATGACGGCGAAGAAGCCGGCATCAAGTCGGCCACAGTGCTGATCAAGGGTCACAACGCCTATGGCTGGCTGAAGACCGAATCCGGTGTCCACCGTCTGGTGCGTATTTCGCCCTATGACAGCAATGCTCGACGCCACACGTCGTTCTCCAGCATCTGGGTTTATCCTGTCGTCGACGACAAGATAGAGATCGACGTTTCCGAATCGGATGTCCGCATCGACACCTACCGTTCCTCGGGTTCGGGCGGCCAGCACGTCAACACGACCGACTCCGCGGTGCGCATCACCCACCTTGCAACCGGCATAGCGGTCGCTTGTCAGGCGGAGCGTTCGCAGCACAAGAACCGGGCCAAGGCCTGGGAAATGCTGCGTTCACGCCTCTACGAGGAAGAGCTGAAGAAGCGCGAGGCGGTGGCCAACGCCACCGAGGCGTCGAAGAGCGACATCGGCTGGGGCCATCAGATCCGCTCCTACGTGCTGCAGCCATACCAGTTGGTGAAGGATCTGCGCACGGGTGTGGAAAGCACCAGCCCTTCGAGCGTGCTCGATGGCGACCTCGACGACTTCATGGAAGCCTCCCTGTCGCATCGGATCGAGGGCGGCGCCGGCGAGGCGGTCGCGGACCTCGACTAGAGCAATTCCAGGTAAAGTGTGTAACGGTTTTTCGTCCGGAATTGCGTAAAAACAAAGAGTTAGAGCGGTTCGGCGATTCCATGAAGCGCTGAACCACTAGGTCTCGTCATCACGGCGCGGAGGAGCCGATGGCAGGAGCGGAAAGCACGGGCGTGCGCAGGCTTGCTGGAAAATGCTTCTGCGGCGCGGTGCGCTACGAGGTCGACGACGAATTCGTCTACGCGATGAATTGTCATTGCTCGAACTGCCGCCGCACCACCGGCTCGGCCTTCAAGCCCATCGCCGGCATCGAACGCGAAAAGCTTCGGCTGACGGCTGGCGGCGACAAGCTGTTGGTCTTCGGCGACGCGGACGGCAACGACACGCATTGCGCACAGTGCGGCTCGCTGCTCTTTTCCGTGGTGCGCGCTGGGGCATTCGTTCACGTCGCCATGGGAACTTTGGTCGATGACCCGCGCATCCGTCCGGGCGCGCACATCTTTGTTGGCTCCAAGGCGCCCTGGTTCACCATCACCGACGACCTGCCGCAATATGACGGGCACTTCAACGGCTGACGGCCCGGAACTTCCTCGGCCGCAATTCCGTTGTTAGGCACCTGACAGCCGGCCAATCCTTCGCCGCAGGTCAAACCGAGCCTGTGTGCGGCGGATTCCGGCAACCGGACGATGCCTTCTTGCGCCGGCCAAGGAATCAGCCCAGCCTTCGGGCTGCGGATTAGAAGCATTTATGGCCGGGCGCGGCATATCTGACGATTCGGCCGCTGGGAAGACACGTTCCGGGAACGGGCAAGCGACAACGCTTGATGCTCGAAAGGAACGTTTCGATGTCTGCTGCCAAATCAAGATCGGCCCAAGCCGTTCGACCGGCCGGCCGACTTCTATTCTCCATGTTCGCGGCGGGTGCGTTCGTGTTGCTGGCCGCACCGGCTTCCACGCATGACGCTCAGCCCACAGCGGCCATGCCGCAGGGCTGGAAGTATCCCTTTGCCTGCTGCGCCAACTACGATTGCAAGGAGGTGCCGCAGACGTCGATCGGCGAACAGCCGGACGGCTATGTGATAAAGGGCACCGGCGAGGTGGTGGCCTACAGCGACAAGCGGATCAAGAATTCGCCCGATGGCGAATACCATTGGTGCGCGCATCAGGCCGGCCTCGATGCCGGCAAGACGATCTGCCTGTTCGTGCCGCCGCCCTCCGACTAGCGCGAACCGCCACGCGCCGATTCTATCTGCGAGAGCGCGTAAGGGCCAGTGCGTGGCGACACAATGAAGGCAAGCCTGCTGACAGACAGTTGTCAGGATCGCTTGTTTATGTTGCCTTGCTGGCCGGTCGGCGGCGGGCAATGGAGAGGTGATATTCATGACCATCAAAGGCAGCTGCCACTGCAAGGCGACGACGTTCGAGGTGTCCGAGGCGCCGCAGACCGTGACGCAATGCACATGTTCGTTCTGTTCGAAGCGCGGATCGCTCTGGGCCTATTACGTCCCGTCGCAGTTCCGGCTCACCAGCCCGCCTGAAAACGTTTCGTTCTACAAATGGGGCTCGAAAACCGTCAAACACGGTTTCTGCGCCACATGCGGCTGCGGCACCTTCACCGAAACGCCGGACTGGTCGACAGGCAAGCCTGACTTCGACAATCCCAAGATCAGCGTCAACTCGCGGCTCTTCGATGATTTCGACCTGGACAAGGTCGAGGTCGTGGTCATCGATGGCAGGAATCTGTGGTAGGCAACACACCGGCCGGTGAAACTTTGCCGGCCGCGTTCCTGTTCCGCTTTTCGCCGCATTTCATGGTACAAGGCGAGTGGAAGGGTGATTTGGCGCGGCTGCAACGGCCGTGAATTCGAGAGGGACCATTTCATGAAGAAGACCGTGCTCGTCGCCGTGGCGACGGCTATTTTGGTGAGCGCCTGCACGACCACCGATCCTTATACCGGCGACCAGAAGATCTCCAATACCGCGGCTGGCGCGGGCCTCGGTGCGCTGGCCGGCGCCGGCATCGGCCTGCTTGCCGGCGGCAACGATCGCCGCAATGCGCTGATCGGCGCCGGCATCGGAGCGCTGGCAGGCGGCGCCATCGGCGCGACGATGGACCAGAACGAGGCGGAACTGCGCCGTCAGTTGCAGGGCACCGGCGTCAGCGTCACCCGCAGCGGCGACCAGATCATCCTCAACATGCCGTCGGACATCACCTTCAACGTCGACCAGGATGCCGTGAAGCCGGGCTTCTACCCGGTGCTCAATTCGGTGGCGCTGGTGCTGAAGAAGTTCCGCCAGACTACGGTCGACGTGTTCGGTCACACCGACTCGACCGGCGGCGACCAGCACAATTTCGACCTGTCGCAGCGCCGCGCGCTGGCGGTCGCCAATTACCTTGCCGGCCAGGGCGTCGATTCCCGCCGCTTCGCCGTCACCGGCTTCGGCAAGACGCGCCCGGTCGCGTCCAACGCAACGGCCGCCGGCCGCGAGCAGAACCGCCGCGTCGAGATCCAGCTGTCGCCGCTTACCTGATCCTTGCGGCAAGTGAATGCGAAACGGCCCCATGCGGGGCCGTTTTTGTTTTCGGTCGACAACAAACCGCGCCAGTCTCTCCTAAGAACATTAGCAAATTCTAACGAAGTCCTTTTCCGAATTCGCGGAAAGGGTTAGCATCGGCTGTTCCAGAGGGATGGGGCGGTTTCAACTGGCCGCGCAATCAGAACTCGCCGCCTCGGTCTTGCACGGCCAGATCAAAGAATCTGGGAGGAATGCATGACAAGAACAGCTCGCCTTGGGCGCTGCGGCGTCCTCGCTTTGACAGGTCTTGCAGCTGCGTGGCTCGGTGCCGCCACGGCTCGGGCCGAAGACGCCAACAAGGCCGACATCGAAGCCTTGAAAAAGTCGCTCGCCAAGTATGACGATTACACCGCCGCCGTCCGCGACCTCTATCTGTCGACCGTCGGCTGCGTCTACTACAGCGGAGAAAAGATAGCCGGCGCGATGTATTATCCGAAGGGCGCCATGGGTATCCATTTCGTCAACGTTCCGAGCGTCGGCCAGAAGCTCGATCCGATGAAGCCCAATGTGCTGATCTACGAGCCGACGAAGAAAGGCTTGAAACTGGTCGGTGTCGAGTGGCTGGTGCCGCTGACGCCGGACGTCAAGGAAGTTCCCACATTATTCGGCCAGAAATTCATGGGGCCGATGGAGGGACATTATCCGCTGATCCCGAGGGAGTTCGTCCACTACGATCTTCACGCCTGGCTGTTCAGGGACAATCCGAACGGGATGTTCAGTCCGACGAACCCGAACGTGAAATGCACCCAGGCTGATTTTCCGATGTTGGAAAAACCGACCAAGATGATGCCGGGGCCGATGTGATGAAAACCGACGAGGGTAAGCCAGCTTATGGCTTACCCTTCGATGCCGGACACCGGATCAAACCTTGGCGACGATCCGCATGAAGGCTGGAACGTCGTCGCCGAAGCCGACGGTGGCGTCGTCTTCGTCCCGACGATGGCGGGCAGGGCGGCCTTGGTCGCGCGGCGGGCGCGCGTCACCGCGCGGCTCGTTGCGGTTTGCCGAGCCCTTGCGGTCGTTCTCGGAGCGGATCGCATCCTTGCGGGCGCGGCGTTCGGCGATATCAGCGACTTCCGTTACGGGCTGCTCGTCCTGCTGCGCTTCTGGGGCCTCGTCATGCTTGGCCTGGCGATCCTTCTTGCGCCCGCCACGCTCCTTGCGGTCTTCGTCCTTGCGGCCGGCGCGGCGCGGAGCGCCACGGCCGCGGCGCGGCGCGTCCTCGCTTTCGCTCTCGGTCACCGTCGACAGATCGCCGTCATGCCACTCGATCTTGGTGCCGATCAGCTTCTCGATGGCGTCGACATGCTTCGTGTCGCCGCGCGTCGCGATGGTGAATGACTTGCCCGAGCGGCCGGCACGACCGGTGCGGCCGATGCGGTGGACATAATCCTCGGCATGGATCGGCACGTCGTAGTTGAAGACGTGGCTGACATCGGGAATGTCGAGGCCGCGTGCGGCGACGTCCGAAGCGACGAGGTAGCGCAGCTTGCCGTCGCGGAAATTCGCCAGCATCTGCATTCGCGCGCGCTGGTCCATGTCGCCATGCAGCGCGCCGGCATCGAAATCGTGCTTGAGCAGCGAGCGGAAAAGCTCGGAGACCTCGACCTTGCGGTTGCAGAAGATGATGGCGTTCTTCAGCTCGTCGCTTTCGGCGCGCATGAGATTGCGCAGCGTCTCGCGCTTTTCCCACGGCTTCGAGCCGGACTTCACCAGCCGCTGCGTGATGCTTGTCGCGGTCGAGGCGGCCCTGGAGACTTCGACGCGCACCGGCGCGTGCAGGAATTTTTCGGTGAGCTTGGTGATCTCCGGCGGCATCGTCGCCGAGAAGAACAGCGTCTGGCGCGTGAACGGGATCATCTCGCAGATGCGCTCGATATCGGGGATGAAACCCATGTCGAGCATGCGGTCGGCTTCGTCGATGACGAGTATCTCGACACCGTTGAGCAGCAGCTTGCCGCGCTCGCGGTGATCGAGCAGGCGGCCGGGCGTCGCGATCAGCACATCGGCGCCGCGCTCCAGCTTCTTGTCCTGCTCGTCGAAGGACACGCCGCCGATCAGCAGCGCGATGTTGAGCTTGTGGTTCTTGCCGTACTTGATGAAGTTCTCCTCGACCTGCGCGGCGAGCTCGCGCGTCGGCTCGAGGATCAGCGTGCGCGGCATGCGGGCTCGCGCCCGGCCTTTTTCCAGCCGCGTCAGCATCGGCAGCACGAAGGAGGCGGTCTTGCCGGTTCCGGTCTGGGCGATGCCCAGCACATCCTTGCCGAGCAGCGCATGCGGGATGGCGCCTGCCTGGATCGGGGTCGGCTTGGTGTAGCCGGCATCGGTGACTGCGGAAAGGACCTTCGGCGAAAGGCCGAGGTCCGTGAATGTCAACGCTTCTTGAGCGGTCTGGGTGTCTGCGGACAAGTGATGGCTGTCTTTGGTTCGGGGAAAATCGCGGCGGCAATCGTCGCGGCAAGCGCCACGCGCCTGCAAGATCGGCGTTGGAGTTAGGCGCAAGTCCGCGATTTGTCAACAGAAACGGGCGGAATTGCTGCGATTGTGAAGACGTAACCTTAATCGTGTTGCTAAATCGAGGCCCTGTCTTTGCGTCGGCTCAGTAGCGGAACTGCTCGGCAAGAATACGTTCGTTCCAGGAATGGTTGGGATCGAACAACAAAGTTGCCGTCGCGGTCGGCGATTCCCTGACCGTGACCGAAGCAACCGCCTTGACTTCCGTATGATCGGCGGCGGCGTTCACTGGCCGCTTTTCCGCCTCGAGTATATCGAAGCGCACGGTTGCCTTGTTGGAAAGCAGCGCGCCGCGCCAGCGACGCGGCCGGAACGGGCTGACGGGCGTCAGCGCGAGCAGCGGCGCATCGAGCGGCAGGATCGGTCCGTGCGCCGACAGATTGTAGGCGGTCGAGCCGGCCGGCGTCGCGATCATCACGCCGTCGCAGTTCAATTCCTCAAGCCGCACCTGCTCGTCCACGCTGATGCGGATCTTCGCCGTCTGGTAGGATTGGCGCCACAGAGCGACCTCGTTGATGGCAAGCGCCGAAACGGATTCGCCGTCACGCGTGACCGCGACCATTTCCAGCGGCCGGATGGTCTCGGCGGCGGCGGCGGCGATGCGCTCCTCGAGGCCGCCGGCACGATACTCGTTCATCAGGAAGCCGATGGTGCCACGGTTCATGCCGTAGACCTTCTTGCCCGTGCTCATCGTGTCGCGAAGCGTCTGCAGCAGGAAGCCGTCGCCGCCGAGCGCGATGACGATCTCGGCATCCGCCATCGGCATCTGCCCATAGCGGGCCGACAGGCTCTCCATCGCCGCGCGGGCGTCGTCGGTGTCGGATGAGACGAAGGCGAAACGGCTGGCGGCTTTGCTCATGGCTCCCGGAGGGCGGCCGCCTGCTGGGCCGCTCGGGCGACGGCGTAGCATGCGTCGCCCGCATCTGCAAAGGCCTGCGTGCCGCGCCGCTTCACAGGGCGCCGGCGCTCGCGCTTCGTGACAGGCGCGCAACGAATGTGATGACCGTTATGGTTAAGGCGCGGCTTAAACACTCGTAAAGCCGGATCGATCATGTTAGCCCGCAGTGGATGGGTTGGCGGGGGCTGGCCAGTCGAGAGGCCTGTCTATTGCCAGTAACGCGTCTGATCATAGTCTTCGTGATGATGGGAAGTTTTGCCCTCATGTTCGCCGAACTGGTGCGGCATGCGGAGGACATGAGCCTGCGGCCGCAGCCGACAGCCTCCCGTTGCGGCGACGCCGCCGGAATGCCTTGTCCGCAAAGGGCGCTTTAGCCTCGAGCCTCGATCGCAAATGACTGTCTAGCGGCCTTGCAAGTGGCAGCCGGTCCGACGTTTTTGCGCGAGATACTCATCGACCAACTGGCGGTAGCGCACCTTTCCGAAGCTCGGGAAATGACCGCCATGCACGACCGAAACGTCGAGGTCGCGCATCCGGATCAGCGTCTCGACATAGTCGTCGATGTCGGAGTGATAGACGTCGTCGATCAATGGCCCGTCATAGATGATGTCGCCTGACAGCAGCGTGCCTGTCTTCTTCTCGTAAAGCGCGATGCCGCCCGGCGAATGCCCGGGCGTGTGGATCACCTCGAAGGCGCGGTCTCCAAGGTCGATGACGTCGCCGGCGGCAAGCAACCGATCGGCGGGCGCCGGCGGAATGCGGTAACCGGCGGTGTTCCATCCCAGCGGCAATGCGTCGAACATCTCGTCATTGGCGTAGCGGTCGGCGACCGTCCATTCGTTGCGCGGATCGGCGAGGATGTCCGCCTCGGCGGCATGCACGCAACGGTCCATAAACTCGTGATGGCAGCCGATGTGGTCGAAATGCGTGTGGCTGGCGACGCAGACGAGCTTACGCCCCGTCACCAGCGGCACATGGCGTCTCAGGCTGAAATGGCCGAGACCGCTGTCGAACAACATATCGCGGTCGCGGCCGCGCACATGCCAGATATTGCAGCGGAAGAACGGCTTTATCCACGGCTCATGGATGAGCGTTATGCCGTCGCCCATGCGGATGGTCTCGTACCAGTCCGGGGCCTCGATGACCGGAAGCGCGCTCATCTCTTCATTCCGCCAGGAGGATGATGTCGGCAGCCTTGCATGAAATCGCTATCGTGTCGCCCGCCTGGACCGTGGCCGAGGCCGGCGCCTTCACGATGAACTGCAATTCGGGGTCCTGCGTCGAGGTGGCCAGCACTCGCTTGAAGCTGCCTTGGAAGACAACGTCGCCGACCCTGGCGGTGCCTAGCTCGACATCGACCTTCGCGTCGCCAAGGACGAGGTGCTCGGGCCGGATGCCAAGCGCAACACCGGCGCCCTTTGGGGAAGTGCCGGATAGTGAAATCAGGCCGATGCCGGTCGTGATCGTCATGCACCCGTCCCGCGATTCGCCCACCTTGCCGGCAAGGATCGTGCTTTCGCCCATGAAGGTGGCGGAGAAGCGTGTCGCAGGCCGCGCATAGACCCGCTCGGGCGGACCTTCGTCCTCGATTCGCCCGTCGCTCATCACCACGCAATGGTCGGCCAGCGCCATTGCCTCTTCCTGGTCGTGGGTGACATGGACGAAGGCAGTGCCGACGCGCTTCTGGATCGCCTTCAACTCGTCCTGCATCTGCCGGCGCAGCTTCAGGTCCAGCGCGCCAAGCGGCTCGTCGAGCAAGAGCACCGCCGGCTCGATGACCAGCGCACGGGCGAGCGCCACGCGCTGCCTTTGGCCGCCGGAGAGCTGATGCGGCTTCTTGTCGAAGGCCGCCGCCAGGCCGACGAGCGAAAGCGCCTCGCGCGCCTTGGCCGCGCGCGCCGCCCCGTCGACGCCCTGCATGCGTAGCCCGAAGCCGACATTGCCGCCGACGCTCATATGCGGGAACAGCGCGTAGTCCTGGAACACCGTGGTGGTCGGGCGCTTGGCCGGCGGCACGGATGTGCAATCCTGGCCGCGGATGAACACCTTGCCTTCGCTGGGCGTGACGAAGCCGCCGAGGATCGAAAGCAGCGTCGTCTTGCCGGAGCCGGACGGGCCGAGCAGGATCGTGTAGCTTCCCGGCTCGATGGCGAGCGAGACGTTCTTCAGCACCGGGTGCTGGCCGAAGCGGTGCGAGACGTTGCGGATGTCGACGAGGGGCGCGCTCATGCCGGCTTTCTCCGCAGCAAGGTCAGTTCGAAAAACACCACCAGGACGATGGAGACGGCAAAGACCAGCGACCCGACGGCGTTGGTCTTGGGGTTGAGGCCGGAGCGCAACAGGTTCCAGATCTCCACGGGCAGCGTCGTCTGGAACCGTGTCAGCAGGAAGGAGATGACGAATTCGTCCCAGGAGAAGGTCATCGACAGGAAGAAGCCGGCAAAGATCGCCGGCGCCATCACCGGCACCGTGATCAGGAGCAGCACCTTCCACTCCGGCGCGCCGAGGTCGCGCGCGGCGCGCTCGATGTTGATCTGGTGGTCGCCCATCTGGCTGTAGATGATGGCGAAGCAGAGCGGCAGGTTGATCACCACATGGCCGATGCCTGCGGCTAAAAGGGATTTCGGCACGCCGGCCCAGTTGAACAGCACCAGCAGGCCCATGCCGATGATGAGATAGCTGACCGTGAGCGGCAGCGTGATCAGCCCGCGCAGGAGGGCCGAGCCGGGCAGGACGAAACGCGCGAAACCCCAGGCGGAAAGAAAGCCGAGCGTGACGGAGGCGAGCGAAGAGAGCACCGCCACCACCAGCGAATTGACCAGCGCCGAAGTGAGCCGCTTGTCTGAAAGCACGGCCTGGTACCAGCGCAGGGACGGACCGGTGAAGGGCGGTATCGGAAAGGACGTCGCCTGCAGCGAGAAGAGCACAAGGACGACCACCGGCAGGAAGATGAAGCCGTAAATGGCGATGGCGTAGAGCCAGGCGGCGACACGGACGATGGCGCGCATGGTCAGGCTCGTTCGATCTTCAGCCAGCGGGCGCAGGCGAGATAGGCAACGGTGACCACGGCCATCAGGATGATCGACAGTGCGGAGGCGAGCGGAAAATCGCCGCGCCGGCCGATCTGCATCATGACGAGTTGCGGCATGACCAGCTCGTTGTTGCCGCCAAGGATCTGCGGCGTGATGTAGTCGCCGATGCAGAGCACGAAGGTGAGGAAAGCGCCCACCATGATGCCGGGCAAGGTCAGCGGCAGCACGACATGCAGGAAAGTACGCACCGGACCGGCGCCGAGGTCGGCGGCGGCCTTGCGGTAGCTTGGGCTGAGCTGCTTGAGGTTGGCGAAGATCGTCAGCGTCAGAAGCATGACGAAGAAATGCACGAAGCCGGTGACGGTGGCGAAGCGCGTGTTGGCGAGCTGCAGCGGCTCCGAGATCAGGCCGACGCCGGTCAGCGCCCGGTTGATGACGCCATTCTGCGCCAGCACCAGAAGCCAGGAATAGGAGCGCACGACATAGGAGGTCCAGAACGGCAGCACGGCCAGCATCAGCGCCAGCCGCTGCCAGCGTTCGGGAACCATCTCGGCCAGGATCCAGGCAAAGGGATAGGCGAGCAGGATCGAGATGACGGTGACGATCGCGGTGACTTGCAGCGAGTTCACCATCGCCCGCCAGTAGGACGGGTCGGTGAAGAACTGGCTGTAATTGGCAAGCGTGACCGCGCCGCCTTCATGCGCCGTGAGGCTCGACAGCCCCATGGCGATGAAGGGCAGCACGAAGAACGCTAGCGTCCATGCCAGGGCCGGCGTGACCAGCGCCCAGGGCAGGGCACGCGACTTGTTTCCCGAGAACGACATCGCCCGATTACTGCGCCTGCAGCATTTCGGTCCACATGTCCTGCATCTTCTTGTCGAGCTCGGGGCTCGGCGCCGGATAGGCCTGGGCGCGCGCAAGGAAGCCGGGCTGCTCGTCGAAGCGCAGGATCTTCTTCTGCTCGTCGGTCAGCGCCGCCTTGCTGTTGGACGGCATGCCCCAATAGCAGGAGGAGGTGGCGAGACGCGCCTGGCCCTCAGGGCTCAGGATGTACTGGATGAATTTCAGCGCCATGTCCTTGTTCTTGGAATCCTTGAACATGGCGAGCGACTGCGACCACAGCACCGCGCCCTCCTTCGGGATCGAGAAGTCGAGCGCCGGGTTTTCCTTGGCGAGGCCCGCCGTCACCCACTCGCCGCCCCCGACCAGGATGTTGACCTCGCCGGTGGCCAGCGCCGTCTGGCTGGCGGTCACTTCGCCGACCAGCTTGGCGTTGGCCTTCATTTTGAGCAGTTCAGCCTTGAGCGCCGGCAGATCGGCTTCGGTGAGGTCCGCCGTCTTCTTGCCGATGGCCAGAGCCGCCATGCCGATCACCGGCAGGTAATAGTCGTAGATCGCGACCTTGCCCTTGTATTTGTCGCTGGTCAGCGAAGCCAGCGACTGCATGTCGGCCGGGTCGACCTTGGTCTTGTTGAAGCCGATCGTGTTGTAGCCGAATTTTTCGGTGATGCCGTAGCGCTTGCCGTCGACGATGGTCGACTTGTCCATCTTCACCTGCGGGAAGAGGTCGGCGAAGGGCAGCTTGTCCTCGGGCAGCGGCTCGAACAGGCCTTTCTCGACGCCGCGCGGCACGTCGATGGAATCGATCACCATCACGTCCCAGTCGCCAGGCTGCGACTGGTCGACGATCGCTAGGCCGGCGCCGGTGCCCTCGAACTCCTTGACGTTGACCTTGATGTTGTTGGCCTGCTCGAAGGGCTGCAACAGCGCCGGATCGGAGTGGTCGCACCAGATCAGTGCGTTGAGGTCTGCGGCCTGCGCGGCGCCTGCCGCGACGAGCAGCGTCGTGGCCGCGCATGCGGCGGCGAGATGGGACTTCAGGGTGGAAAGCGGATTCCGTGCGTTGATGGACATCGAGTGTTCTCCCTTGCCTTTGTGGCTTCTTGCAAAAAATTGAACCAATTCTAAAATTGAGTCAATTCTGTTTTTGTGGCAAGAGACTGAAATGAGCGGATTGCGGGCAAGGCAAAAGGCGGATCGGCACAGGCGCATCATCGAGGCGGCGGCGGCGCTGTTCCGCGAGGCCGGCTATGAGGGCGCCAAGATCGAGGCGATCGCCACGCAGGCCGAGGTCTCGATCGGCACGATCTACAACTACTACCAGAACAAGGGCGATATCCTCGGCGCGATCGTCTCGCTGGAAGTCAACGAGGTGCTCAATGCCGGGCGCGGCGTCGTCGCCAATCCGCCGGCTAATGTCGGCGATGCGCTGGACACGCTGATCGGCATCTACATCGAGCACTCGCTGCACTATCTGAGCAAGGAGATGTGGCGGCAGGCGATGGCGATCTCGACGCAGCAGCCCGACAGCCCGTTCGGCCAGGCCTATACCGGGCTCGACCGCGACCTGACCGAACAGATAAGCGCGCTGATAGCCCGCCTGCAGGAAATCGGCCTGGTGCGCACCGACATAGACGGGCCGGCGGTGGGCGAGTTGATCTTCAACAACGTGAACATGATGTTCATCGAGTTCGTGAAGCGCGACGAGGCGAGGATCCCGGAGCTGCGCGCGGCGCTACGAAGGCAGAATAGGATATTGGTGACAGCGATTGGGGTGGACTGAGCATGCGAACCATCACCCGAAGGGATGATGGCCCGCATGTTGTCGATGCACTTGCCAGAAATGGCAGAGGCTCTGCTAGGCAGCCGCGGCTCGAATCTTTGCCAACTTGTCGCGAGCATTCTGTTCTCGGGCCGCTCTTGCCAGTTCGATGCTGACAACCCTCCGTCCAACTGGCCAGAACGAAATCCCTGCCAGCTTAAACGCCTGGATTCCGAACGGTATTCCGATGATGGTCAGGCAATTGATTACACCGGAAATCATGTAGCTGACGAAAAGCAGAATGCCGAAAGTGCAAGCCCAAATGACGTTGACGATGAAACCGATAGTGCCGGTAGCGATAGTGGTTGCGCTTACGCCCTTGGCGTCCAGCTCGCGCACGTGAACAACCTCTTTCCCAAATGGGAAGGCAGAAATTTTCGCCATTTCTATTGATGCGCGTGCGAGCGGTAGTCCGACAATTGTCAATGCGAAGAATACAGCTCCGATAAGCCAAACGACGGCGAGCACAGCTCCGCCGAGCAAAAACCAGATTACGTTGCCTGCAAATCTCATGATCCCCCCAATTCGTGCAATCTCGATGCGCGAGCACGCGAACTATTCAGCGAATATTGATGATTGCGCAAGCCGCGCGGCCAGTTCTGCTGGCAGAATTGTCTGGTGCCCCCGGCAGGGATCGAACCCGCGACCTTCGGTTTACAAAACCGCTGCTCTACCAGCTGAGCTACAAGGGCATGGCGCTCCGGTAGCACATTTGGTGCGCCAGTAAAGACAAAACTCTGTTTTTCGGGCGCCGATGGCGCCGGCGGCCTTGAACTGCGCCGCCATGCTGAAAACCGCCGGCGGCCTTCCTACATCTTTGTCGGCTGCAATCGCCCTGAAGGAGGGTGTCGCATGATCAGGTTCGTCATCATCCTGCCGATCGTCGTGTTGACCTGGCTTCTGCTGTTGAAGCTCATCAGCGATCTGAAGAAGGCCAATATCGACTGGACCGGCGTCACCACCATCATCGGCTTCATCGCGCTGGCCTTCTGGCTGCGGCATGTAACCGGGATGGGGTGAGGGGAGTGAGTAGGAACTAATCGGCAGCAAGCGGAAGGCCTCAGCCCGAGCCGGCGGCCTACTCGCTGGTGGCTACCGACCAGAAACCCTCGAACCTTTTGCCGCGCCGCGCCGACTGATCTCCAGAGGCGAATGGTCGCCTCGATCAAGGATCAAGGAGATCATCATGTTCAAGCGCACGCTCACTTCCGCTCTCGTGGCCGCCTTCGTCGCGACAGGCGCGCTGGCCGCCACGGTGCAGACGTCCTCGGCTCATCCGATGCACCATCATCATCACCACCATCACCATCACGGCTACGGTTACGGCTATGGCGACGATGACGACTATGGCTATGGCGACTACTGGTGGTACCACCACCATCATCACCGCCACCATGGCGTGGTCGTCATCCTTTGACGCGAAAGGCTCTCGCTTCCGAAGGGCGGCTCCGGCCGCCCTTTTGCATTTGTCGTTCAGTCGGCCAGTGGCGCGCCTGCAAGAGCTGACCGCTCCTCCGCAAAAAATCGGAAATATCTTCGAACCTTTTTCCTTGCCGCCGCGACAGATGATCAAGAGGCGGATGGATCGCCTCGGTCAACCAAACCAAGGAGATCGTCATGTTCAAGCGCACACTCGTTTCCGGCCTTATCGCAGCCACCGTCGCCACCACCATGCTGGCCGGCACCGTTCAGCCTTCCGCGGCGCATCCGCTGCATCACCACCACGGCGGCCTGGGCATCGGCATTGCCGCCGGCGTCGGCGGGTTCGTGCTGGGCAGTTTGCTTGCCCAGCAGGAGCAGCCGCGCACCGTCTACGTCGAGGAAGACGGCGGCTCCTGGCACGTCCGCCGCTGCATGGCCCGCTACCCCAGCTACGATCCGGACTCGAACACCTATATCGGCTACGACGGCTACGAGCACTACTGCCGGCTCTGAGAGCAGGTGCTCCAACGACGGAAAGAGGGGCTGTTCGCAGCCCCTTTTTCGTATTGCCTGGACGAGGCGCCGTGTCTTCTAGCCTCGGTCGGGGATGGCCAGTCCGGCAGCGCGGCAGGTGCTGTTGACGAGGCTCGCATCCGCCGGTTGGTCTCCCATCGCGACGAGCTCGAAGGCGCTTCCCGCATCCGGGTAGATCCTGGTCGCGAACAGCTTGTCGTCATAGGGCCCCGTGGGACCCTTGGCGTTGACATGGCCGCAGACCAGGATTTCGCCTCGGCCGTTCAGCGTGCGCTCTCCGGCAACCATGCTCCCGAATTTGGCGGAGGCGGGGTCTTGCAGGTGCTGACGGACACCGGTGGTGATGATCTCTTCCAGGGCAAGCGAGATAGGGACGGGCGAGATCGGCACGGGATTGACCCGCTGGGCACCGGCATCGGGTTGCGGCGTGGTCGCCACGCATCCGCACAGTGAAGCGACGAGCAGGAGCTGGAGTTGATTCCGCATCGATGCCCTTTCGCATGCGTTCGAACATTGCGGCAAGCGGAAGGTATACAGTGATTTTCGGAGGGACTAGGCTGCCGTCGTAACGCTAGTGGAGGGTTGGTGGCGTGGACGAACAGGAGCCGAAGGAAGACCTGGTCGAAACGTCTTTCAGAAACGGCAGCGTAACCACGGTCGGCATACTGGTGGCGTTTTCGCTGGGTTTCATCACGCATTGGGCCGCCAACCCTATCCCCTGGCGGGCTTATCATCTTGTCGCCGTCCTGCCGATCCTCGTCGGTATCGCGCTGCAGATGCGGGCGCTCGCCATGCTGCTCGACATCACCTCGCTGCAACGGCGGATCCACGAACGCGCCAACCGGATCTTCATCGCCGGCCTCATCTTCACGGCTTGCGGCGTCGGAGGCGCGCTTCTGCTCGACTTCCTCGACATTTCGACCAACAGCGCGCTGCCCGGAGCGTCCTGATCAGCCGGCCGCCACGCCGCCGATCATCTTGGTCACTTCGGCCGCCGCGTCGCGCACCAGCGGACCGATCTCGGCAAGGCGTTCGGGCGTTACGCGAACCGTGGGGCCGGACACTGAGACGCCGCCGATCGGCTCGCCGAACTCGTTGAAGATCGCGGCAGCCACGCAGCGCATGCCGGGATGGCGTTCCTCGTCGTCGACCGACCAGCCCCGATGCTTGATGGTCGCAAGATCATGGGCCAGCGCCGAAATGTCGGAGAGCGTCCTGTCGGTGTAGCGCTGCAGGCCTGCCTTGCGCAGGATGGCGGCCACGCGTTCCGGATCGAGATGCGCCAGCACCGCCTTGCCGATGCCCGAAGCATGGAAGGAACTGCGCGTGCCCGGGCGGAAGAAGGCGCGGATCGCCTGATGCGTCTCCACCTGACTGACGAAGACGACGCAATCGTCCTCGGCGACACCGAGATTGGCGGTCTCGCCCGTCTTTTCCATCAGCTCCTGCATGACGACGCGAGCGCGGTCGACCAGCTTGCGGCGGCGCAGGAAAGCGGCGCCCATGCGATAGGTCTCGACGCCGATCGACCAAAGCTGGTCGGTGGAGTCGAACTCGACCATGCCGTGGCTCTCCAGCGTCGTCAGCATGCGATAGGCGGTGGAGGCGGCGATCCCGCTGCGAGCCGCGATCTCGCTGAGCGACAGGCCGGCGCCCTCGGCGACGATCGCCAGGATGCGCAACGCCCGGTCGAGCGACTGCACGGCGCCTGTCTCCGACGGTGCGTTGAAGGAGCGCGGCCGGCCGCGCTGGCGCTTTTCGGTGTTTTCCATGCCGGTATTCTGGCTCGTTTCTCGTCGGGCGCAATGAAAAAGTTTTTCACTGATTTCCTGTCGGGATTTTCTGGAAAACAAAAAGTGACACAGAATCAGCTAGTAAGAGCAGTTTTCTAGAAATGAAAAAATATTCTGAAAAAATTGAAAAATAGAAAGCGCGCTGGCATTCTCAAGCCAACCAACGAAGTGGAGGCTCGAAATGGCCAGGATGCGCGCAGTTGACGCCGCGGTTCTCGTTCTCGAAAAGGAAGGCATCACCAACGCCTTTGGCGTGCCGGGCGCGGCGATCAACCCGCTCTATTCGGCGCTGAAGGCGAGGGGCACCATCCGCCACGTTCTCGCGCGCCATGTCGAGGGCGCCTCGCACATGGCCGAGGGCTATACGCGGACCAAGGCCGGCAATATCGGGCTCTGCATCGGCACCTCCGGTCCGGCTGGCACCGACATGATCACCGGGCTTTACTCTGCATCGGCGGACTCGATCCCGATCCTCTGCATTACCGGGCAGGCGCCGCGCGCCCGCCTCAACAAGGAGGATTTCCAGGCGGTCGACATCGCTTCGATCGCGGCACCGGTCGCCAAATGGGCGGTCACCGTCATGGAGCCCTATCTGGTGCCGATGGCGCTGCAGAAGGCTTTCCACCTCATGCGCTCCTCGCGGCCCGGCCCGGTCCTGATCGACCTGCCGCTCGACGTGCAACTCGCCGAGATCGAATTCGACATCGACGCCTACGAGCCGCTTTCCGTGTTCAAGCCAGCGATGACGCGCGCCCAGGCCGAGAGGGCGCTGGCAATGCTCAACGACGCGGAAAAGCCGCTGATCGTCGCCGGTGGTGGCATCATCAACGCCGATGCTTCCGACCTGCTGATCGAATTCGCCGAGATCACCGGCGTGCCGGTCATCCCGACGCTGATGGGCTGGGGCTCCATCCCCGACGACCACCGGCTGATGGCCGGCATGTGCGGCCTGCAGACCTCGCACCGCTACGGCAACGCGACGATGCTGGCGGCCGACTTCGTCTTCGGCATCGGCAACCGCTGGGCCAACCGCCACACCGGCTCGGTCGACGTCTACACCAAGGGCAAGAAGTTCATCCATGTCGACATCGAACCCACCCAGATAGGACGCGTCTTCGCGCCCGATCTCGGCGTCGTCTCGGATGCCGGCGCGGCGCTGAAGATCCTGCTCGACGTCGCCACCGAGTGGAGGACGGCCGGCAAGCTGCGCGACTGGTCGTGCTGGGCCAAGGAATGCCAGCAGCGCAAGAAGACCATGAAGCGCAAGACTCATTTCGAACAGGTGCCTTTGAAGCCGCAGCGCATCTATGAGGAAATGAACAAGGCCTTCGGCCGCGACACCACCTACGTCACCACGATCGGCCTGTCGCAGATCGCCGGCGCCCAGTTCCTGCATGTCTACAAGCCGCGCAACTGGATCAATTGCGGCCAGGCCGGTCCGCTCGGGTGGACGCTGCCGGCAGCGCTCGGCGTGCGCGCCGCCGATCCGGACCGTGCCATCGTCGCGCTCTCGGGCGACTACGACTTCCAGTTCATGATCGAGGAACTGGCGGTCGGCGCGCAGCACAAGCTGCCCTACATCCATGTCGTCGTGAACAACGCCTATCTCGGGCTGATCCGCCAGGCGCAGCGCGGCTTCTCGATGGATTACGAGGTGAGCCTTGCCTTCGAGAACCTCAACCGGGCGGGCGATCCCGAGGCCGGCTACGGCGTCGACCATGTCGCGGTCGCCGAGGCGATGGGCTGCAAGGCGGTGCGCGTGCGCAAGCCGGAAGAGTTCGCCGGCGCCTTCAAGGAAGCGCAGCGGCTGATGAAGGAATACCAGGTTCCCGTCGTTCTCGAATTCATCCTCGAGCGCGTCACCAACATTTCGATGGGCACGGAAATCGACAAGATCACCGAATTCGAGGAGCTTGCCGAAAGCCACGAAGATGCGCCCACAGCCATTGTGATGTTGGACTAGGGCGTAGCGGAAAGAAGGAGAAAAAGAATGCCGCGTTTTTCAGCCAATCTGTCGATGCTCTTCGGCGAGCATGAATTCCTCGACCGCTTCGATGCCGCCGCAAGGGCTGGTTTCAAGGGCGTGGAGTATATCGGTCCTTACGATCACGCACCCGATGTCGTCGCCGCGCGCCTGAAGAAGAACGGCCTGACGCAGGTGCTCTTCAATCTGCCAGCGGGCGACTGGGCAAAGGGCGAGCGCGGCATTGCCGTGCTGCCCGAGCGCATGCCGGAATTCCGCCAGGGCGTCGCCAAGGCGATCACCTACGCCCATGCGCTCGGCTGCGAGCAGATCAACTGCCTGGCGGGCATCGCGCCGCAGGGCGCCGACCGCATCGTGCTGGAGAACGTCTTCGCCGAAAACCTCGCCTTCGCGGCCGAGAAGCTGGAGCAGGCCGGCATCAAATTGCTTATCGAGCCGATCAACACCCGCGATATCCCCGGCTTCTTCCTCAACTACACGGACCAGGCGGTGGCGCTCATCGACCGCATAGGCTCGAAGAACGTGTTCGTGCAGTACGACATCTATCACATGCAGATCATGGAGGGGGATCTCGCCCGCACCATCGAGGCAAACCTCGGCCGCATCGCGCATATCCAGCTTGCGGACAATCCCGGCCGTCATGAACCGGGGACGGGCGAGATCAACTATCCTTTCCTCTACGACCACATCGACCGGCTCGGCTATTCAGGCTGGATCGGCGCCGAGTACAAGCCGAAGGCCGGCACCGACGCCGGGCTCGGCTGGTTCAGGGAATTCGCCGGGCAGGGCAGCGCGGCGGCCTAAGAGCCAGCGCGGCAGCTGCTGATCTCCCCCCAAGTGGGGAAGATGGCCGGCAGGCCAGAGGGGGCGCGAAGGAACGCGACCTCAACAAATTCTGACGGAGATACAAAATGGAAACCATCGGTTTCATCGGACTGGGCATAATGGGCGCGCCGATGGCGGGGCATCTGCTCGATGCCGGCTACACGGTCGTCGCCAGCGATCACCGCTCGAAGGCACCGGCCGATCTCGTGGCCAAGGGGCTGAAGACCGTCACCGGGCATGACGCCGTCGCGAAGGCCGCCGGCATCATCATCACCATGGTCCCCGACACGCCCCAGGTGGCGGACGTCCTGTTCGGCGAGAACGGCGTGGCCAACGGGCTGTCGAAGGGCAAGCTCGTCATCGACATGAGCTCGATCTCGCCTATCGCCACCAAGGAATTCGCGAAAAAGATCAACGATCTCGGCTGCGATTACCTCGACGCGCCGGTTTCAGGCGGCGAGGTCGGCGCCAAGGCGGCATCGCTCACCATCATGGTCGGCGGCGAGGACAAGGCGTTCGACCGCGCCAAGCCCGTCTTCGAGAAGATGGGCAAGAACATCACGCTCGTCGGCCCCAACGGCGTCGGTCAGACCACCAAGGTCGCCAACCAGATCGTCGTGGCGCTGACCATCGAAGCGGTCGGCGAAGCTCTCGTCTTCGCCTCGAAGGCGGGCGCCGATCCGGCCAAGGTCAGGCAGGCGCTGATGGGCGGGCTCGCGGCGTCGCGCATCCTCGAAGTGCATGGCGAACGCATGATCAAGCGCACCTTCGCGCCGGGATTCCGTATCGAGCTGCACCAGAAGGACCTCAACCTGGCACTGGAAGGCGCCAAGGCGCTTGGCGTCTCACTGCCCAACACCTCGACCACCCAGCAGCTGTTCAATTCCTGCGCCGCCAATGGCGGAGCGAGGGAGGATCACTCGGCGCTGGTCAGGGCGCTGGAGCGCATGGCGAATTTCGAAGTCGGCAACGAGGCAGCCGAAGCCAAGGGTAAAGCGGCTTAGGCAAAGGCGCGGCGGCGTAACGTTCCCAAGCCGTCCGCTCTTTCCTGTCGGAGAACGGGCTCCCGCATCACTGCCGGAGCCCGTTTCTCGTTCCGACAGGCAACTACCGCTCTAGTTTAGCCGCGCTTCAAAAATGCGTTTGCAGCATAAAGGCTGACCGCCGCCGCGTTCGACACGTTGAGCGAGCGGATGGCGCCGGGCATGTCGAGTCGTGCCAGCGTGGTTACCGTCTCGCGCGTCTTCTGCCGCAGGCCTTTGCCTTCGGCGCCGAGGACCAGTGCGACCTTGTCGCCGGCAAAGCTCGATTCGAGCTCGGCCGGTCCCTCGGAATCGAGGCCTATGGTCTGGAAGCCGGCCTCATGCAATTGGCCCAGCGCATCGGCCAGGTTCTTCACCTCGATCTGGTCGATGTGCTCCAGCGCCCCGGACGCCGATTTCGCGAGCACGCCCGATTCCTGCGGGCTGTGGCGGGCCGTGGTGATCAGTGCCCCGGCGCCGAAGGCGACCGCGGAACGCAGGATCGCGCCGACATTGTGCGGGTCGGTGACCTGGTCGAGAACCAGCACCAGCCGGGTGTCGCCGAGCGCGTCGAGGCGCTTCGCCTTCAGCGGCTCGGCTTCGATCAGAACGCCCTGGTGCACGGCATCCGACCCTGTGATCTTGTCGATATCCTTCGGCTCGACCAGTTCCGCCTTGAAGGGCAGGGCGGCAAGATCGGCGATCGCCAGGCGCTCGGCGGCGTTGCGCGTTACCAGCATTTTCCGGATCTTGCGGCGCGGATTGTCGAGCGCGGCGCGCACCGTGTGCAGGCCGTAGAGCCGCACAAGGCCGTCGGAGGGACCTTCGCCCGGCGGCATGGGCTGGCGCGGCCGAAACGTCGGTGCGCCGCCCGCCTTCTGGTCGCGATGCGCGCGCCTTAGCTTGGCGTAGTGTGTGTCCTTCGGGGTGCCCGGCTTGTTGCTTTTGTCGTCGCTCATGCGGCTTCTATAGCCGTCCCGTCCGGCTAAGGATACGGGCCGCGACAATTGATGCCGAACATCCTCGAAAAAGCGTGACGGCGGCGGTTGACACCCACCGGCCTTGCCGCCATAAGGCGCTTCGCTGATTTCGGAGAAGATTTCTACTCGGGTTCCGGATCGGCGTGAATGCCTCGTTGCATGGCTCCGGCGGCAGACTGGAGAGGTGCCCGAGTGGTTAAAGGGGACGGACTGTAAATCCGTTGGCTTAGCCTACGTTGGTTCGAATCCAACCCTCTCCACCACTGCCGGCCCGGAAGCCCTGAAACGAAAAAGCATCGGAAGTATGCAGCTGTTTTTTCCGGTGCATCTGTGCAGGCGGGTATAGCTCAGTGGTAGAGCAGCAGCCTTCCAAGCTGAATATGCGGGTTCGATTCCCGCTACCCGCTCCAGATTTCCTTTCCCGATGACAACAAAACGAAAAACGCCGCGCACCGGCGGCGCGCAGCGTTTTGGCGTGCATTGGCAGTCTAGCCGTTGAAGGCCGAGGCGAGCTGGCTGTGCTGCGGAATCTGGCCGTTCGGCGTCAGCTTGTCGACGATGCCGGGCAGCGCCGTGGATAATTGCTGCAACAGTTCCTGTTCGCTCATGCCCGCCCGCTGCGCGATCTCGCTGATGACCTGCGGCCCGAGCGCGGTGCCGAGGTCGTTGGCGTTGATCGGCTGGTTCTGGCCGCTGCCGACCCAGGAGTCGGCGACGTTGCCGTGGCCGGCATCCTTCAACTTGTCGAGTAAGCCGCCCAGTCCGCCGAGCAGGCCGCCATCGGCGGCTGCCCCCGTACCCGCGGGCGCTGGGGCCGGGGCTTGAGGCTGGGCGTCGCTTCTGCCGCTCAGCATCTTGCCGACCAGCAGCGCGCCGACCGGGATCATCAGGGGTTTGGTGATGTTGCCGCCGGGAACGGCGTTGTCAAAAAGGCCCATCGTGGATCTCCTTATCCAGCCAAGTCCGCCCGGGCCAGAATGGCGCAAACGGGCGGAATTTCAAGTTCTCTTGAGCTTTTGACAATCATGTGAAAATGATTGGGAGGGCGGGGAAACTGGAGGGAACAATGGGCATTATCAGCTGGATTATCCTCGGCGTGGTCGCCGGCTTCATCGGCAGCAAGATCGTCAACAAGACCGGTCAGGGCATGGTCATGGATATCGTGCTCGGCATCGTCGGCGCAATCGTCGGCGGGCTGATCTTCAGCGCCTTCGGCGCTTCGGGCGTCACCGGTCTCAACATCTACAGCCTGATCGTCGCCGTCATCGGCTCGGTCGTGGTGCTCTGGGCCTATCACCAGATCACCGGCAGCCGTACGCTGTAGAAGTCACGACGGAGGCGGCGGGACGGAGCCGCCGGCGCGGAGCATTTTGCGCCAGTCCGCGCCGCGCGGTTGCGCGGGCGGATCTAGAGCCTGATTGGCATTGGTTTGGCGTGGGACATTGGCATGGTGGTGCGGATCGAAGGGCTTGGTGCCACTTACTATCCGATTCCCAAAAGCGGCACGAGCAGCGTCAAATACGCGTTGATGGCGCTTGACGAGAAACACAACTCGGTCTCCGCCGACCCGGACAATGAAGTCCACGATCACTTGAGGACGGACTGGGTCGATCCTTTCGAGCCGGTCTATGACGGGCTCGGTGGCAAGTTCACGGTCGTTCGCGATCCCCTGGAGCGGCTGCTCTCGGCCTATTCCAGCAGGATTGTGGACGTCAACGTCCTGACGCGACCGTCGGCCAACGCGGGATTGCTCGAACACTTCCGGCTGCCGATCGGTCCTGACGTCGAAACTTTCATCCTGAATGTCGAAAAATACTGCGCCGCCTCGCCGGAGATTCAGTTCCACGTCGCGTCGCCGCGCTGCTTCGTCGGCTCCAGCCTGTTCCTGTTCGACCATGTTTTCCGGTTCGAGGAGATGGACAGGGTGGCCGCCTTCCTGTCCTCCATAAGCGGCAAGGCGGTCGCCTTTCCCAAGCTGCAAGTGGCCAGGGCCAGGGTCGTTCCGTCGGACCTGTCGTCGGACGCGCTGGCGAGGGCCATGCGCTTCTGCCGCTACGACTACGGCTTCCTGATCGACTATTACGATCCGGCGAGATGGGGCGGCATCCCAGGCGGCGACCCGGACGAAGTATCGTCGCTGCACGTGAGGAGCGATCCGACCGCATTTCGAGACGGCCGCCTCATCTATCCGCGAACGCTGCGCAACCTGCTTGACTTCGTCGCCAAGCGTCCGTTGGCAAAAAGGGTCGGGTGATCGGGGTTGCTTCAGGCAACCAGCGTCAAACGCCGCCTTCTCTCGTCCAGCGAGACGATGGCAAGGCCGCTGCCGACCACCAGCAGGATGCCGCAGACGGCAAGCGCATTCGGGAATTGCCCGAACACCAGCAGGCCGGAAATCACCGCCCAGACGGTGAAGCAATAATAGAACGGTGCTACCGCGCTCGTCGGTCCGACGCGATAGGCCATGAAGATGAAGAAGTGGCCGAAGATGAGGAACAGGCCGGCTCCGGCGATCAGCAACAGATGACGCCCCCCGGGCATCACCCACTGCTCGGAAACGACATGCGCCACCCCCGAGCCGACGAGCACGACCACGACCGCGGAGATGGCGACGATCATGCCTGGAACATCGGCGCCCACCTTGCGTCCGGCAAGGTCGCGGGCGGCCGACAGGGCGGCATTGCCGAGCGCCAACAGGGCATAGACTGAAATGCC
Source organism: Pseudomonadota bacterium (assembly GCA_040755925.1). Classification (GTDB taxonomy): domain Bacteria; phylum Pseudomonadota; class Alphaproteobacteria; order Rhizobiales; family Rhizobiaceae; genus Mesorhizobium. Next base: position 1,049 of record JBFLWR010000048.1, on the reverse strand, counting down.
TTGCATTGTCGGCTGCGCAACCATGATCGCGCCGACGAAGCCAAGGCCGATCAGCGCCATCCGCGCGCCGCCGATCCTTTCGCCGAACAGGAAGGAGGAACCGACCAGCATCAACAGGGGAGTGATCTGCCCGAGCGCGGTCGAATCGGCGATCTGCATATTGGCCAGGGCCACGACGTAGCAGAGGATTGCCGCCAGCTCGAGCAGGTTCCGCCGCAGCACCTTGCGCTCGAAGAGCAGCGGGATCTGCCTGGCATAGCCCAGCATGAACAGCAGCGGCATGCCCCACAGCGTGGCGGCCGCCCCGCGCAGGAACAGCACCTCGTAAGGCGGCAGCCCGGCGGTCGCCAGCTTCATCATGGTGTCGTTGACGAGATAGGACCCCGTCGAGACGACCATGAACAACGGGCCGCGGATATTTGCGGGAATGAACTGCATTCGATGAAGAAACCAGAGCAGGACCTCGTCGGCAATGGGCCAGTCTTGCTTGCGCGGCTCGCATTCGCGATGAAGCCGGCAACGAGCGCGATCGCTCCCCGGTCCAAGCCATTTGAATCCGTGCGCGGCGATCCTATATCGGCGTCACATCCCCTGAAATCGGATCGTTGGTTCGGGTCGAGTGAAGAGCGCTCAGCCACAAGGTACTTGTGTTTTTCGGCCGTTGTCGCTAATCGCCCCGCATTCGACTGAACTGATGGCCACGGCCGCCCAAGGAAAGAGACTATGGCAAAAGGTAAATTCGAGCGCACCAAGCCGCATGTGAACATTGGCACGATCGGTCACGTCGATCATGGCAAGACGTCGCTGACGGCGGCGATCACGAAGTATTTTGGCGAATACAAGCGCTATGACCAGATCGACGCGGCGCCAGAAGAGAAGGCGCGCGGCATCACGATCTCGACGGCGCATGTCGAGTACGAGACGGCCAACCGTCACTATGCCCACGTCGACTGCCCCGGCCACGCCGACTATGTGAAGAACATGATCACCGGCGCTGCCCAGATGGACGGCGCGATCCTGGTCGTGTCGGCCGCCGACGGCCCGATGCC
>JBFLWR010000479.1:0-7172 GCA_040755925.1 Pseudomonadota bacterium | reverse complement strand
CGACATGTTCAGCGTCTATATCCGCGAGACACTGATCCAGCTCTGGACGCCGGACGAGGTGCGCGGCCGCGTCAATGCCGTCAACCAGGTGTTCGTCGGCGCCTCAAACGAGGTCGGCGAATTCCGCGCCGGCACCATGGCGGCGCTGATCGGCACCATGCCGGCGGTGGTGATCGGCGGCGTCGGCGCCATTGCCGTGGCAGGCCTGTGGGCTTGGCTGTTCCCAGCGCTTCGCCAAGTGCGGCACCTTAACAACCGGAGCTGACTATTCGCGAGCCGGCTTGCCGAAGATCACACTCAAAAACTCGCTCAGCCAGCGCTTGAGATGCATGTCCCAGATCAGCCGGCCGCCGAGATGGTCGCGGCCGGGCTGGGCGCCGGGCAGTTCAAAGCGATGCGCGCCGCGCACCACCCAGCGATGCATCATCACCCTGGTCAGCTCGCCATGGAACTGGATGCCCCAGGCATTCTCGCCATATCGGAAGGCTTGGTTGGGGTAGGTCTCGGCGGTCGCCAGCAGCGTCGCATCCTTCGGCAGCGAAAAGCCCTCGCGATGGAACTGGTAGACCATCTCCGGCCAGTGCAGCAGCTTCCTGCCGGCATCGGTTGCCTTGAGCGGATACCAGCCGATCTCAACCAGGCCTTCGCCATGACCCTCGACCTTGCCGCCGAGATGGTTGGCGAGCATCTGCGCGCCGAGGCAGATGCCGAGGAAGGGCCGGTTCTCCTTCAGCGGAATTTCGAGCCAGTCGGTCTCACGGCGGACGAACTCGTCGCCGTCATTCGCGCTCATCGGGCCACCGAACACCACGGCACCGGCATGGCCGTCCAGCGTGCATGGCAGCTCATCGCCGAGCGGCGGCCGGCGGATATCGAGGTCGAAACCTTCTTCGAGAAGCATGTGGCCGACGCGACCGGGGCTGGACGTCTCCTGATGCAGCACGATCAGGATCTTGGGTCTCGGCCTCGATTTCGGTGGCATGGAAGGAAGCGGTACCTCTATTCGTCGCTGGATGCACCGCGCGCGCCGGGCGCTTCGGCCGCCGCCTTGCGGCGCGCCTCGACGCGGTCGTAACGCTCGACGCCGATCAACTCGGCAACACGCCACACCGTGTTGTCCTCGAGCTCATGCAACTCGCCGTCGGCATAGACCATCTCCCACATCAGGCCGATGAAGGCCTTGCGCGCATCGGCGTCGAGATGACGCTTGAGCACGCTGGTGAAGGCGTAGAGGTCGATCGCCTCATTGTCGGCCCGCTCGCCGGCGGCGGCGAGCGCGTCGAGCTCCTCGCCGCTGATCGAATAGGTCTCGGCCAGGATTTCCTTGAAGCGTTCCCATTCGACGTCCTGGCGCACGCCGTCGGCGTTCATCACGTGATAGAGCAGCGCCGAGGCCGCCACGCGCGGATCGTCGGCACTTGGCCTGGTCGCGCCGCCCGCCGGCAAATCCCTCAAGAACGACAGCACGCGTTCGAACATCTGGATCATCCCCCTGTCAGCCGACTTCGAATGTCGGCCGGCGTCAAAACAAACGAAACCGGCGCGGCGATCTTTCCGCTTCGTCGTCCGGCGCGACGCCGGGATCGTCGGGCAATCTCGGCTGCTCCGTCTGTTCCGCCGTCTCGACATCGGCCGCCACCACGTCCTTCTGGCCTTCGTTCGAGACCGTTCCGGCAGCACCGTCCGGCTTCTCGGCGGCGGGATGGGCGTCGATCGTCTTTTCCTGGGCAGGCGCGGCAGATGGAGGAGAAGACGCAATCGCCGGCACCGGGACGTCCTCATGGCTGTCGATCAGATGGCCGAGCCGCTCCATCGGCGCCCGCCAGGTAAAGGCGTCGAGCTTGCCGGTGATCGGCGAAACCGGCGCCCAGCGCTCCGAGACCACCCCTTCGGATACCCAGGCCGGATCGCGTGGCGCGCGCACGGCCTTGGACAGCAGCTGCCGCACCTTGCCCTGGTCGCCGGTTTCGGCCTCCTCGATGTCGGCCATAAGCAGATAGGCGCCTTCCCGGCGATCCATGCGGATCGCGGCTTCGGCTTCGCGCCGCGCCGTGGCGAAATCCTGCGCGTCGAGCGCGGCGCGCGCCACGGCCAGCGACGATTCGGCGTGGTTTTTCTTCAACTCCTGCAGCTTCTTCGCCCGGCTGAGGCGATCGAGCACCGCATCGCCCGGCCGCGCATGGGTATAGGCCTCGGCGATCTCCGGATGCGGCTCGGCCTTCCAGGCGGTCTCGAGGATCTTGGAACCCTTGCGCACGTCATTTTGCCGGAAAAGCATGTTGGCGGCGATGACCGCGGCAGGTCCGAAATCGGGCGCAAGCTTGTTGGCTTCCAGCGCCGCGGTCCTGGCGGTGTTCGGGTCGTTTTCGACCAGCGCGTGCGCCTTGGCCGTGAGCAGCACGGCGCGGCGCCGGTTGGCGGCATCGCGCTCGATCTGCCTCGTCGACTTCTGCGCCTCGACCAGCTTCAGCGCGCCATCCCAGTCGCCGCGTTCGGTCAGCTGTTCCAGCGTCGATTCCGCCGCCCAGGCGAGCTGCGGCGCAACCGCCGCCGCGCGGCCGGCATAGTGGCGCGCCGCGTTGCGGTCGCCAAGCCGCTCGGCCTCGAGATAGAGCCCGCGCAGGCCGAGCAGCCGCATCTCCGGATCGTCGAGCATGCGCTCGAACTTCTCCCGCGCCCCTTCATGGTCGCCTTCGAGCAGCGAGGCCTGCGCCTCGAGCAGGTGGATCAGCGGCTCCTGGTCGGAGCTGATCAGCTTGGCCGCCTCCCTGGTCTTCTTGCGCGCCAGCGCGCCATCGCCCGCGCCGGCGGCGATCATGCCGGTCGACAGCGCCTGGTAGCCACGGTCGCGGCGGCGCACCCGGAAATAGCGCGAGATGGTGTAGGGGCTGTTCCACAGCGACTTGATCAGCCACCAGATGATCATCACCGCAGCGACCACGGCGACGATCGCCACCGCCGCCACCATCAGCGTGACCTGGTACTGGTAGCCGTTGAAGGTGACGAGCATCTCGCCGGGACGGTCGGCCAGCCAGGCGAAGCCAAGCCCCAGCGCGAAGACGACAGCGAGGAAGACGAGGATGCGGATCATCTGAGGCTCCTCACGCCTTCGTCGCGCCGGCGATCAGCGCGTCGATCTGTTTTTCGACCTCGAGCCGCGCCTTCAGTTTGCCGGCAAAATCGGCGCCCGCCGATTTCACGGCATCGGGCAACGTGTCGTACTCACTGAGCGCCTTGGCGTAGTCGCCCTGGTTGACGGCGACTTCCATGCGGGCGACGGTCTCGGGCGCGCCCTTGCCTTCGACGGCGCCGACCGGCCGCACCTTGACCAGCGATTGCGCGCTTGCCACCAGGCTCTGGAAGAAACCGGCATTCTGGTCGACAGGCGTCGCTGCCTCGACCATGGCGTTGGCCGCCGCGCCGACTTCCGAGGCGAGCGTGGCGCGGGTCGGCACGCCCTTTTCCGCATAGGATCGCAGCGTGGCGATTTCCGGCGCGTTCGGCGCGATCGCCGCGAATGTGTCGAGCTCGGTGGCGAACGGCGCGCCACGGTCGAGCGCCGCCTTCAGGGCGGAGGCGGCGATGGCCAGCGCGATCTTCGGCTGCGAGGCCTGGGCCTCGACCTTGCCCGACAGTTGCGACACCGATTGCTCCAGCGCCGCGACCCGGCCGTCCTCGGCCTTGGCCGCGTCGCCCGTCGATTTTACCAGCGCGTCAAGCCCGGCAAGCTTTTCATTGAGCGGACCGAGGTCGACGGGAGCGGCGCTCCCCGCCTTCTGCAGGCCGGCAACAGTCGTCTCGATCTCGCCGACCTTGTCGCCAAGCGCCTTGAGCGCGGCGCCATCGCTACTCTGTCCAGCCGACGACTTCAGCGCCGCGACATCCGTTTTGACCTCGCTGAGCGACGAGGACAGGCTGTCGACCTTGGCTGCGGCCCCGGTGTCGCCGGTTTCCTTCAGCCCCGCGATCTCGCTCTTCAACGCCGCGATCTCGCTATTGACGCCATCGAGCGAAGCTCCGTTCGAGGCGGGGGAACCGAGCACGCCAACCGCCTGCAAAAAGCCAGCGCCGGCAAGCGCGATGACGCCACCCACGACACCGGCGGCAATGGCATTGACGCCTCTTCGGCCGGATGGCTGCGCCACGCGCTCGTCGCTTCTTGCCCCGCTCACTTTCGAGGCCGAAGAGGAGGCGCCGGAGCCGGCTCTGGAAGCATCCTCGAAATTGTAGTCGGAGCCCTTGGATTGGCTCTTTGGCACCTCCGATCCGCTGGGATAGGGCGCTTCCGCCTCGCCTTTCGCGCCATCGGTTGGCGCCTGCGTCGCATCGGCGTGTTCCCACGGCTCGATGTCGGCCTGCTCGGCATGAATCGGCTCTTCCGGAGTTTCCGGCTGCGCCGCGGCGGTAGCTTCCTCGGCTTTCGCTTCGTCGATCGGCGCCGAACTGACCTTCGCGGCATCCTCGTCGGTGATTCGCGAGACGGCGCCGGGCTCAAGTTCGATCGTCACCGGCTCGCGGCGACTCTTCGAATGTCGCATCTTCGGCGTCTTGACCATGCTTGGGCTCCGCAAATTGGCTTGAGGATGGTTCAACGGGTCTAGAGCTCAAGGATGCTCTAGCACATCACCAAGCGGTGAAAAGGGGCGGTGTGATGACGCGCCTCAGCCGGGCAGCGACAAAAGCGCCAGCAGGGCGTCTTCGTCAGGCCGCGACGCAATGCCTATCCTTTCATCGGCCATCCCGTCCAGCGCCTTGGCGACACGGCCAGAAAGCGCCAAAAACCGCGCCCTTTCAAAGAGATGGCGCAGCGCCGGTCGGGCGGACAACGCAGCAGCCGCGGCAGCGGCCTTGGTCGAATAGAGCAGCACCGCCTCGACCTGATCGCCTGACAGTCGGGCGAGAAGATCGGCATCGCCATAGTCGAGCTCGGCCGTGTCATAGGTCTCGATCGGCTGGACACGCACGCCAGCCGCTGCCAGCCGTTGCTCGAAAACTGGAAACCGCACGCGGCCGCAAAGATAGACCATCGCCTTGCCGGCAAGGCCGGCGGCTATTGCATCGGCCAGCGCTTCGGCATCGCCCGGCCCCTCGTTGACGACGAGAAGGCCCGCGGCGCGGCACGCCTCGGCCGTTCTCTTGCCGACGGCATGGCAAGGCAAGGCGGCAAGCATCGCGACCAGCTGCTTCGACGCATGGCGGACGGCATTGGCGCTGGTGACGGCGACCGCCGCGACATCGGCAGCGACGTCCCCCTCGACCGGCAGAGCCTTCGTTTCGGTGAGCGGCAGCAGGATCGGTTGAAATCCCTGGGTTTCGAGCCGCAGCGCCGTGCGGGATGCGCCTGGCTCCGGCCTCGTCACCAGGACACGGACCATGTCAGGCCCAGCCGTCGAAAAACTTCGCGCCAGCCCTGGCCCGCACGGTCCGCGCGGCCTCCGCGCCGATTTCCGCGGCATCCCGGGCCGGGCCGTCCAGTGAGACCTCATGCGACTCGGTGCCGTCGGGCGATATGATCAGCCCGGCGAAGGACAGTTTTTCGCCCGAGATCGTCGCGTGGCCGGCGATCGGCGTGCGGCAGGAACCGTCGAGGGCGCCGAGAAAGGCGCGCTCGCAGGCCAGTGCCTGCCCGGTCGGCACGTCGTGGATGGCAGCCAGCATGGCCTCGACCGGGCGGTCGCCGATGCGGCTTTCGATGCCGATCGCGCCCTGGCCCGGCGCCGGCGGAAAAATATCCAGCGGCATCAGGTCGGTGATGATGGTATCGAGCGCGAGCCGCTTCAATCCGGCATAGGCGAGGATGGTGCCGTCGGCGACGCCCTCATCCAGTTTGCGCAGTCTGGTCTGCACATTGCCGCGGAAAATCACCACGTCGAGATCCGGCCGCATCCGGCGGATCAGCGCCTGGCGCCTGAGCGACGAGGATCCGACCCGAACGCCCTTCGGCAGGTCGACGATCCGCCTTGCCGTCTTGCCGATGAAGGCGTCGCGCGCGTCCTCGCGCGGCAGGAAGGCGGAAAGCTCCAACCCTTCTGGCAGCACCGTCGGCATATCCTTCGACGAATGCACGGCGATATCGATGCGACCGTCGAGCAGCGCTTCCTCGATCTCCTTGGTGAACAGGCCCTTGCCGCCGGCTTCCGACAGTGGCCGGTCCTGGATGCGGTCGCCGCTCGTCGAGATGGCCACCACTTCGAAGGCCTGTTCGGGAAGGCTGTGCGCCTTCATCAGCCGCGCCCGCGTCTCATGCGCCTGGGCGAGCGCCAGCGGGCTGCCGCGTGTTCCGATTTTCAAAGTTTGCATGGCGCGCGGTCCGTGATAACCCCCGGGCAGCTTGAGGTCTGCCGGACCTTTTCCTAATTGGGAATGACCGGTGATACAATCTTCATGGACAGCGACCAATTGATCCGCGTTCTGGGCATTGAGACGAGTTGCGACGAGACGGCGGCCAGCGTGGTGGCGCTGGACGGCGGTGCCGCGCCCGAAATCCTGTCCAATATCGTTCTCAGCCAGATCGAGGAGCACGCGGCCTTCGGCGGCGTCGTGCCGGAGATCGCTGCCCGCGCCCATGTCGAGGCCTTGGACGGCATCGTCGAGGCCGCACTGGCCGATTCGCATGTGGCGCTCGACGAGATCGACGCGATCGCCGCGACGGCCGGACCCGGCCTTGTCGGAGGGCTGATCGTCGGCTTGATGACGGCCAAGGCGATCGCGGCCGCCGCTGGCAAGCCGCTGATCGCCATCAACCATCTCGAGGGCCATGCGCTGACCGCGCGGCTGACCGACGGGCTCGACTTCCCTTACCTTCTGCTGCTGGTTTCCGGCGGTCATACCCAGATCGTCGCGGTGCGCGGCGTCGGCGACTACCAGCGCTGGGCAACCACCATCGACGATGCGCTGGGCGAAGCCTTCGACAAGACCGCAAAGATGCTCGGTCTGCCCTATCCGGGCGGCCCGAATGTCGAGAAAGGGGCGGCCAGCGGCGATGCGAGCCGCTTTGCCTTCCCACGTCCGATGAAGGGCTCGGCGCAGCCCGACTTCTCTTTCTCCGGCCTGAAGACGGCGGTGCGCCAGGCAGCGACCGCTATCGCGCCGCTGAGCGACCAGGACGTCGCCGACATCTGCGCCTCCTTCCAGGCGGCGGTCGCCGACGCGCGTGGCGACCGGGTGTCGCG
>JBFLWR010000478.1:0-11790 GCA_040755925.1 Pseudomonadota bacterium | reverse complement strand
CCGGGCTTCGAGACGCGGATGCGCGACGGCTTGCCATGCATCGGGACGTGCAACTGCCTGAGCTCGCCGCCATAGGCCTCGGCCAGCGCCTGCAGGCCGAGGCAAACGCCGAACACCGGCAGGTCGCGGCTGCGCGCCTTCTTGATGGTGGCGGCGCAATCGAAATCCTTCGGCGTGCCGGGACCGGGCGACAGCACCACCAGATCGGGCTTCAACCGCTCGAAGACTTCTTCCGGCACGGGTGAGCGGACAGTGGAAACATTGGCGCCGGTCTGACGGAAGTAGTTGGCCAGCGTGTGGACGAAGGAGTCCTCGTGATCGACCAGGAGGATGTTGACGCCGTCGCCGACGCGCGCGGTGGTGCGCTCGGTTCCGGTGGCGTTGCCCATCTTGGCGTCACGGATGGCGGAGAGCATGGCGGATGCCTTCAGTTCGGTTTCGGCTTCTTCTTCCTCGGGAACGCTGTCGAAGAGCAGCGTCGCTCCGGCCCGCACTTCGGCGATGCCGTCCTTGATGCGGATGGTGCGCAGCGTCAGGCCGGTGTTCATGTCACCGTTGAAGTTGACCATGCCAATCGCCCCGCCATACCAGGCGCGCGGGCTCTTCTCGTTCTGCTCGATGAAACGCATGGCCCACAGTTTAGGCGCGCCGGTGACGGTGACCGCCCAGGCGTGCGACAGGAACGCGTCGAAGGCGTCCATGCCTTCGCGCAACCGCCCCTCGATGTGGTCGACGGTGTGGATCAGCCGCGAATACATCTCGATCTGGCGACGGCCGATGACGCGCACCGAGCCCGGCTCGCAGACGCGCGACTTGTCGTTGCGGTCGACATCCGAGCACATGGTGAGCTCGGACTCGTCCTTCTTGGAGTTGAGCAGCTTGAGGATCTGCTCGCTGTCGGAAATGGCGTCGTCGCCGCGCTTGATGGTGCCCGAGATCGGGCAGGTCTCGACGCGGCGGCCGTTGACGCGCACGAACATTTCCGGCGAGGCGCCAATCAGATATTCGCCCTCGCCGAGATTGATGAAGAAGGAATAGGGCGAGGGGTTGATCGATTTCAGCTTGCGCGAAATATCGGAGGGCTGTGTCTCGCAGCGCTCATAGAACATCTGGCCGGGCACCACCTCGAACAGGTCGCCGCGCTTGAAGCTTTCCATCGCCCTTCGCACCAGGGCGGCATATTCGCCCGGTTCGTGGTCGCCGCGCGGCGGAATGCGGTCGGCCGTCTTGAAGGGTTCGACATGGGCGTCGCGGGGCAGGCCTTCGGTCGAAAAACCTTCGCCGGAGTAGTCGTAGCGGTCGGTCCAAGCCTTGGTCGAATAATGGTCGACGACCAGGATCTCGTCCGGCAGGAACAAGACGAGGTCGCGCTGGCTTGCCTTGCGCTCGAGCTTGTGGTCGACCGGGTCGAACTGGAAGGCGAGGTCGTAGCCGAAGGCGCCGTAAAGGCCGAGATTGGCGTCCTCGGCGGTCTTGAACAGCGCGGTGATGGCGCGAAGGACGGTGAAGACGGACGGAACGCGGCTGCGCTCCTCCTCGGTGAAGACGCGGCCGGGCTTGGCGACGTCGAGGCGGATCAGTTTTGGCGACGTCTCGGCAATCGTCACTTCGCTCAAGGCGGCAAGCGCCTTGCCGATTACCGGAAGCAGCGCTTCGCCGCGCTTGTTCAACGCCTCGATGCGCATGGCGCGGCCGCGCGCGGAAATCACCAGCGGCGGATCGATGATGGCGGTATCCCAGCGCGTATAGCGGCCCGGATATTCGTAATTCGAGGAAAACACCGCGCCACGGCGGGAATTCAGCCCTTCGATGTAAGCGTCGATTGCGCCGTCATAGGGCGTGTCATGGCGCTCGCGGGTGATCGTCACGCCGCCCGCGGTGACGAAGCGCTCGGCCCCGTTGTCCAGAACTGTCGTCGTCATTGCCGTCTCCATCAGCGTTTTGGGCAACGGACCCGGGAATGGCTTTAAAAAACAAATGGCCGCCCGGACATTCCGTTGCGGCCACCTTCTTTTTAACGCGCATGTGCACGAACAGGCCGCTGTCAGCGAGCCCACCACCAAACGGTCTTGTTCGAACGCATGTTCATGGCGACTCCCATAGCGGCGAATGCGCCGTCGCGCAACTGGATTTCATGCCGATGGTGAAGGCGAAGGGAGCAGTCAGTCCTCGAGCGTGCCGGAGCGCGCGTCGCCGCTTCGCTTGTCGCCGGCGAGCTTCAATATGTCTTCACCGGCACGAATGATGCGGCGCGAGCGCCTGGTCAGGATGAGTCCCGGCTGCGGCGCGAAGACCTCGGCGCGGCCACCCGCTTCACCGGGCGTGTGGACGATCGTGGCCAGCCTGTCACCCTTGGCGACGCGGTCGCCAGGCTTGACGTCGTAGAGGATCGCGCCGGCCCTGGGCGAGGGCATCATGTCGATGTTCTCGAGCGGAATTACGGCGCCGGAAAACTTGCCAGGCTTCTGCGCGGACGAATCCTGGATGACGCCACGCGCCACCAGCAGGCGATAGAGCCCGTCGGCATCGGACGCGGCCAGCTTGCCATCGACGTCGAGGATTCCGCGATACTCCACCGTGGTGGCGACGCGGCGGTCGAAGCGAGCGACGCTCGCAGGCGCGTTCTGATAGGGCACTATCGAAGCGCCCTCGAAGGTGCCGTCGGTGTCCTCGCTCCATAGCACGACCGCATCGACGCCCATGGCCGCCGCGCAGTCCGCCATGGCCGGCCAAAGGCTGGTGTGAATATAGAGGTAAGCAAGGCCTTCATCGTCGCAGTGGAGATCGAGCACGATGTCGTGGCCGAGTGATAACTGGACGAGCCGCGTCTTCAGCCGCTGGTCGGCGCCGCCGAGAGTGGTGTCCGGCAGCAGCTTCGCGTCAGGCGCTGCCAGCAGCGGAAAAGCGCGGTTGAAGTTGGTGCGGGTGCCGAGATGGAAGCGCCCCTGGTGTTCGCCGAAGTGGTATTGCGCGCGGCCGATAGGGTTGGCCCATGGCACCACTGTGATCGTACCCTTGATGCGGCTCTCGGCTTCCGCCTTGGCGAGCATCGGCATCAGTGCGTCGATGGCGACCACGCCCGGCAGTTCGCCGGCATGCAGGGCGGCCTGGAGGTAAGCCGAGGGGGCCGCCTTGTCCGTGCCCTCGAAGCGAAAGACCGGAAATTCGTAAGCGACGCCCTCGCTGTCGCCGGCGATGCGTTCGATCGTCTTCTGCATGGGATACCTCCGCTTGAAGAGGTCACACACATGCATTTTTGCGATCCGGCTGTCGAGTGGTCCAGCCGTGCCGGGCTGTCAGCGCAGAGCGGTTACTCGGCCGGCTGCGTCTGCAATACCGTGCGACGGTCGAGCGCCTGCGACAGCACGGCGACAGCGACGGCCAGCAGCGCCAGCACCGCGCCCACGAGTGGCAGGTTGGCGTAGGATACGCCCCAGGCGATGGCGAGGCCGCCTATCCAGGCACCGCCGGCATTGCCGACATTGAAGGCGCCCTGGTTCAGCGTCGCGGCGAGGTTCGGCCCGTCGGAAGCCGCCTCGACGACGCGCATCTGCAAGGGCGGCACGACGATGAAGATCAGCATGCCCCAGAGGAAAACGATAGCGATTGCGACCGTCGCCATGGCGCCCAGCTCGGCGAACACGACAAACAGCAAGGCCATGGCGAGCAGCGTGGCAATCACCGTCGGCATCAGCTTCCAGTCCGCCAGCCTGCCGCCGATGATGTTGCCGATGGTCATGCCGGCGCCGAACAGAAGCAGCACCCAGGTGACCGTCGCCGTGGACAGGCCGGAGACCTCGGTGAGGTAGGGCTTGATGTAGGTGAAGACCGCGAACAGGCTTGCCGACGCCAGCGAGGCGATCAGCATGGCAAGCCATACCTGCAGCTTGGCGAGCACGCGCAGCTCTCCGAGCAGACCGCCGCCGCTTGGTTCGGCGACATCCGAAGGCACCAGCCAGGCAATCGCCGCTACCGAGACCAGGCCGATGCCGACCACGGCAAGGAAGGTGGCGCGCCAGCCGAAGGCTTCGCCGAGCGCGGTGCCGGCAGGAACGCCGAGGATGTTGGAGAGCGTCAGGCCGGCGAACATCAACGCAATGGCGCTTGCCCGCTTGTTGCGCGGCACCAGGCTCGCGGCAACCACAGAGCCGATGCCGAAGAAGGCGCCATGGCCGAAAGCCGTGAAAACGCGCGCCGCCATCAGCAGCCAGTAGTTGGGCGCGATGGCGCAGAAGAGATTGCCGACGACAAAGAGCGCGGCGAGGCCGACCAGCACCGGCTTGCGGGGTAGCCGCGCCGTGGCGATGGCAACGATCGGCGCGCCGAAGACGACACCCAGCGCATAGCCGGTGACCAGAAGGCCGGCGGACGGGATCGAAACGCCAAGGTCGGCCGCCACCTCCGGCAAAAGACCCATGATCACGAATTCGGTGGTGCCGATGCAGAAGGATGCAATGGCAAGCGCTAGGATCGGCAGCGGCATGGGAGGTCCGGAAATGAATCGGTTCAAAATCAAGAGTGACTTTAGACATGTCCGGCGCACAAGCGCCATTGTTGCAACGCAGCAATGCAGAAAGACGAGAGCGGCCGCGGGGGGCGGCGAGCCGGCCTCAGGTCAACGGCTTCAGCTCCTGCGCAATCGTGACCAGCAGCTCCGAAACCGTAGGATGGATGTGAACTGCCCTTGCCAGCGTGTCGACCGGCGCCTTGGCGTACATCAGGTCGAGCACGCAATGCACGGCCTCGTCGCCACCTGGACCGAGCACCGCGCAGCCGAGGATCTGCCTGGTGTCGGCATCGGCGAGGATCTTCATGAAGCCTTGCGTCTCGCCTTTTTCGACGGCGCGGCCGACGCGGGTCATCGGCCGCAGGCCGACGAGCGCTCGGCGGCCGGACTTCCTCACCGCCGCCTCCGTCATGCCGCAGCGGCCAAGCGGTGGATCGATGAAAAGGCCGTAGGTCTCGATGCGGTCGCTGACCTTGCGCTGATCGTTGTCGAGCAGGTTGGCGGCGACTATCTCGTAATCGTTGTAGGAGGTGTGGGTGAAGGCGCCCTTGCCGTTGCAATCGCCCATCGCCCAGATACCGGGCACGCTGGTGCGCAACTGATCGTCGACGACGACGAAGCCGCGCTGGTCCAGTTTCACGCCGGCCTTGTCGAGGCCGAGATCGTCTGTGTTCGGAACCCGTCCGAGCGCCAGCAGCACGTGCGATCCAACCGCCGGCGGCTTGTCAGCGGAGAAGGCCACGGCGATATCCTTGCCTTGCCTCGAGAAGCTTATATCGCCCGCGCCGACATGGACGGCGATGCCTTCGTTCTCGAGAATGGACAGGATGGCCGCCGAGGTGTCCTCGTCCTCGCGGCCGGTCAGCCGCGGCGCCTTCTCGATCACTGTGACCTCGGAGCCGAAGCGACGGAACATCTGGGCGAACTCGAGCGAAATGTAGCTGCCACCGACGACGATCAGATGGCCTGGCAGCACATCCAGGTCCATCATCGAGGAATTGGTTAGATATGGGATGTCACCAACGCCAGGCAGGTCGGGCACCGAAGCGCGGCCGCCGGTGTTCAGGAAGATCTTGGGGGCAGTCAGCAACTCGTCGCCGACGCGTACGGTGTTGGCGGTCTCGAACCGCGCATGGCCGCGATAAAGCGTGCAGCCCTTCATCCCAGCTATCCAGGTTTCGAGATTGCCCCGGGCGTCGTTCGTCACCTTGTCCTTGCGCGCCTTGATCCTCGTGTAGTCCACCCCGACCGGGCCGGAGAGCGCCACGCCGTAGTCGGCGGCTCGACGAGCCAGATGCGCCGCATAGGCGCTTGCGACCATCGTCTTCGTCGGCATGCAGCCTGTGTTGACGCAGGTCCCGCCGACAAACTTGCGCTCGACCAGCGCGACGCTCATGCCGGCGGCGTCTAGCCGACCGGCAAGCGGGGTGCCGGCCTGGCCGGCGCCGATGACGATGGCGTCGAAGGCTTTCGCGCCCATCAAACCGCCGCCACGATCAGCAGACCGCCGATGATTGCGACGGCATCCTCGATGAAGGCGGCGGGCGGATCCTTGCCGAATGCGGCGGCAAGCCTGGAGCGAAACTCGGCGCCGCCGAGAGTACCGATGACCGCGCCGATCGCACCGGCTATCAGGCCGCCAGCGGTAGCGCCGGCGGTGGCTCCGATGACCGCGCCGGAGAAGGCGCCGACGACGATACGCGCGCCGAATTGCTGCGGCACCTTGCGGCTCGGCGTCGACGGCAACTGATCGGTGATGAGTTCGACGATGCCGAAGATGGTGAACAGGCCAACGGTGATCCAGTGGCCGACGAAACTCGCCCAGGTGTTGGCGACCGGCAGCCAGCCGAGCCAGGCGCCCCACGCGGTGACAGCAAGTGCCGTTCCGGCGCGCAGGCCGGCGACGACGCCAATCAGCAGTGCAAGAATGTAAAGCATCGCGACCCCTCCATCACGAAGCCGGGGAAAACCCGGCGGGCCAAGCTAACATAGGCCAAGCGTTTGGCCACAGGCTTTTCCCGCGCGGCGGATTGTGCTTTTGCAGCAAACACTGTCGGAGGCATGCATGACGACGAGCGAACGTGAGAAGATGGCGGCGGGGGAGTGGTACACCTGCATCGACCCGGAGCTGGAAGCGCTTCGTGTCACGGCGCGCGATGCCGTGTTCGAGCACAACAGCCTACCGCCCCGGCAGCGCGGCGATATCGGTGCGGCCCTGCGGGCGCTGCTCGGAGGCGTTGGCGAAGGCGCGCGCATTGAGGCGCCATTCCACTGCGCCTACGGCTTCAACCTGTTCCTTGGCGACGGTGCGTTCCTCAATGCCTTTTGCACCATCCTCGACACGGCGCCGGTACGCATCGGAAAGGGGACGCTGCTCGGCCCCAATGTGCAGATCTACTGCGCCGAGCATCATCGGGAAGCCGCCGGCCGTCGAGCCGGGCTGGAGATCGCAAAGCCGGTCACGATCGGAGACAATGCATGGATCGGCGGCAGCGCCATCATCCTTGGCGGCGTCAGCATAGGCGAGGGCGCCATTGTCGGCGCCGGCGCGGTGGTGACACGCGACGTGGCGGCAAACGCGACCATGGTCGGTAATCCCGCGCGGGCGGTCAGGCGCGGTTGAATACGGACTGAGTGCTCCTAGAGAACTCGCGGCGGTACTGCATCGGCGAGGTCTTCAGCCGGGCGGCGAAATGCTGGCGAAGCGACGCGGCGCTGCCGAAGCCGGCTTCGAAGGCCACCATATCCATCGATTTCTCCGTCTGCTCCAGCAGCCTCTGCGCCAGCGCGACGCGCTGGTCGGCCAGCCAGTCGCCGAAGCTGGCGCCGACCGACTTCTGGAAGCGGCGCGTGAAAGTGCGGCGGGTGAGGCCGGCCTTCTCGGCGACGCTGTCGAGGCTATGCGCCTCGCCGGGCATCGCCCGGACTTTGTCCAGAGCCTGCGCGAACCGGTCGGTGGCCGGCGTCGGCGCCAGCGGTCGTTCGATGTATTGAGCCTGTCCACCCTGCCGATGCGGCGACAGCACCACGTGGCGGGCGAGCCGGAGCGCCGCCTCGGCGCCGTAACGGGCGCGTACGATGTGGAGGCAGCAGTCCAGCCCAGCCGCGACGCCGGCCGAGGTGACGATGTCGCCGTCGTCGACATAGAGTACGCCGGCGTCGACGGCGATGTCGGGGTGAAGCGCCTGCAACTGGTCGGTATAGGCCCAATGCGTCGTCGCCTTGCGGCCGGCGAGCAGCCCGGCGGCGGCGATGGCGAAAGTGCCGAGGCACAGACCCACGATCAGCGCGCCGCGCTCATGCGCGCCGCGAAGTGCCTGGCCGAAGGGCTCGGCCAATGGAGCGTCGAGATCCTTCCAGCTTGGGACGATGACGATGTCGGCGGCATCGAGCGCGGAAAGCCCGTATGGCACAACGATCTCGAGGCCGGCATCGGTCCTGATCGGTCCTTCCTCCATCGCGCAGACGCGGAAGTCGAAGCGCGGCAGGCCGAGTTTCGTGCGGTCAGAGCCGAAGACAAGGCATGGCACGGAAAGGTGGAAGGGGCTGATGCCGTCGAAGGCGACGGCCGCGATGATCGGGCTGTTCATGACGGGCATCGTCCGGTTGAAAACTCGAATGTCCCAATTCTTTCGAATGATGTCAATTGGGACACTTTCTGCGCCATGATGTTCGACCTAGCTTGCGTCCATCAACAACGCCGAGAGGAAACGTCATGTCAGCACCAGCCACCCAACCGCGCCGCGCGCTTGTCGTCGTCGATGTCCAGAACGACTACAATGGCGGCAATCTAGCCATCCAGCATCCACTTTTCGCGGATTCCGTCGCCAATGTCGCGCGGGCCATGGACGCCGCCGCCGAGGCCGGCATCAAGATCGTGGTCGTCAAGCAGATGGCGCCGGAGACCTCGCCGATCTTCGCCAAGGGCAGCCATGGCGGTGAGTTGCATCCCGAGATCGCCAGGCGCGCCCGCAATCATTATGTGGAGAAGATGCTGCCCTCCGCCTTCACCGGCACAGACCTCGAGGATTGGCTGCGCGCCAACGGCATCGATACGATCGCGGTCGTCGGCTACATGACGCATAATTGCGATCTCTCGACCATTATCCATGCCGTGCACATGGGCTTTGCGGTCGAATTCCTGTCCGACGCCAGCGGCTCGGTGCCCTACGCCAACAGCGCGGGCTATGCATCGGCAGAGGACATCCATCGCGTCGTGAGCATCATCCTGCAGTCGCGCTTCGCCGCGGTGCTGAAGACCGGCGATTGGATCGCCTGCCTGAAGACCGGCGCGTTGCCGGAACGCGACACCATCTACGCATCGAACCAGCGGGCGCTGAAGCGCGACGCCGCGTAAGCCAAACCATGCGTGGAGTAGTCAACGGTGCCGCCGCGACGCGGCGCATTTTTATCGCCGGGAGGTAATCCAGGGGAAGCGTGACCCGCTTCACAGAAGTCGTTTCGGCATTGTGGAGTCATCCTGCGGAGGATTGGCGCGGTCGGCTGGGGGCTGGATTGAAAGCGCGCATCGCACGGACCGTGGTTGTTCTGACCCTTGCAGTCGGCACCGCTCTGCTGCCGTGGCCAGCTTTCGCGCAAGTGCCGCCTCACGCGCCCGGAACGATCTGCTTCACTCAGTTCTTCTGGTGCTGGGCGCAGCCGCCCGGGCCCGCCGGCTATCCTTGCGGATGCCCGTCGCAGTACGGTTTCGTGCCGGGTTACCTTGGTTAGTCGTCGGAGGATCCGCGATGACGACATCCCACGATCCCCTTGTTTCCGGTCTGCTCGCGGATGCCAAGCTGGTAGCCGGCTATGGGCGTTATGGCGTGTTCAAGGACAGCGCCCTGTTCGCGGCTATCGGCGATGCCGAGAAACTCAACGATGTCACAGCAAGCCAGCCCGAGGTCGTCAAGCTTCAATCGGTGCTCAACGCCTGCTCCGCGACCGTGCCGTTCTCGACCCTGGCGGCCCTCCGTACGGGCTGGTCGCCGGGCGACATGTCGCGCCGGACCACGCTTGCGACGTACTTTCTTGTCGCGCTGTCGGTGATGATGATGATCGTCATCGGCAAGCTCACCTATGTCTACAACCGGGGCGTTTCGATCAGCACCGAACTCCAGGAGATCGACAACAACGATTTCAGCGCCAGGTTCGGCCAGTCGATCAGGCAGGTCTGGGCGACGAAGAAGCAACTGAGCTCGGCGAGCGCCCGGCAGGCGTCGACGACCGATCTGACGCTGCTGAAGGACGCCTACTACAATTCCGTGGACAGCCTGCATTCGCTCGACCAGCGTTTTTCCTCGCTGCTGGTGAGGGCGCAGGGTTTCACGACACAGGAGGCACCGTTTCCGGTCTGGGGCATGCAATGGGCCTACTGCAAGCTTTCAACATCGCCGGCCAAGGCAGGTGCGCCGCCGGATTTCTCCAACCCGCGGCAAATGGCCATAAACCAGTTTTGCAACCAGGAGGTCGCGCTGGCGCAGCAACAAGGTGGGGAAGAGAACAGCCAGCCGCTCAAGCAGTCGGATTTCGACTGCAGGAACGGCGACGGCGGCCAGGGCAACACGCAGGTAGCCAGCGCCGCCGGCGCGGAGAATCAGGCGGACGACGTGAACGCCGATTTCGATGAAGCGACGCGCAGCCTGCAATGCGAGGGCATCATCACCATAACGCCAAATTCGATCTCGGCGCTGACGCTGCAGGCCAAGACGCTCGGCGAGGTCCTCAGCCCCTATGCGCTTTGGATCCTGCCCGCGCTCTACGGCGCGCTTGGCGGCATCATGTTCCACATGCGCATGATCCTCAATCCGCTGCTGCCCAACCCGCCGCTGGCCAGACTCATCCACCGCATCGCGCTCGGCGCGCTGGCCGGCATGATCCTGGCCTGGTTCATGGCGCCCGGCACCAAGCTCGGCAGTGAGGTCACCGGGATAGGCTTCAGTCTGTTCACATTCGCATTTCTGTTCGGCTTCAGCCTCGACATCTTCTTCGCGGTCCTCGACCAGTTCGTCAGCATGTCGGTGGCGGGCATCAAGAAGTTTGGTTCTTCCACGGTGGCGTGAGCGACCAGTGCAAACAAAAAGGGCGCCGCGTCAGCGCGGCGCCCTTTCAATTTCAGCTCGAACGATACCTTAGAACAGGCCCTCGATCTGGCCAGCTTCGTTGAGGAAGATCTTTTCGGACGACGGCGCCTTGGGCAGGCCAGGCATGGTCATGACCTCGCCGCAGATGATGACGACGAAGCCGGCGCCGGCCGAGAGCCTCACCTCGCGCACCGGCACGGTGTGGCCGGTCGGCGCGCCGCGCAGGTTCGGGTCGGTCGAGAAGGAGTACTGGGTCTTGGCCATGCAGACCGGCAGGTTGCCGTAGCCGGCCTCTTCCCAGGCCCTGAGCTGGTCGCGCACCGACTTGTCGGCGATCGCCTCCGAGCCGCGATAGATGCGCTGGACGATGGTGTTGACCTTCTCGAACAGCGGCATGGCGTCGGGATAGAGCGGCGCGAACTGCGAGGCGCCGGATTCGGCCAGCGCCACCACCTTGTTGGCGAGGTCCTCGATGCCGGCCGAGCCGTTGGCCCAGTGCTTGCACAGGATCGCTTCCTCGCCCATCGAGGCGACATAGTCCTTCATCGCCTGGATCTCGGCCTCGGTGTCGGAATAGAAGTGGTTGATGGCGACCACCGCCGGCACGCCGAACTGGCGGATGTTCTCGATGTGGCGGCCGAGATTGGCGCAGCCCTTCTTCACCGCCTCGATGTTTTCCTTGCCGAGGTCTTCCTTCTTGACGCCGCCATTCATCTTCATGGCGCGCACCGTGGCGACGATGACGGCGGCGGCCGGCTTGAGGCCCGCCTTGCGGCACTTGATGTCGAAGAATTTCTCGGCGCCGAGGTCGGCGCCGAAGCCGGCTTCGGTGACGACGTAGTCGGCAAGCTTCAGCGCCGTCGTCGTGGCAACGACCGAGTTGCAGCCATGCGCGATGTTGGCGAACGGGCCGCCATGCACGAAGGCCGGGTTGTTCTCCAGCGTCTGCACCAGGTTCGGCTGCATGGCGTCCTTGAGCAGCACCGCCATGGCGCCGTCGGCCTTGAGGTCGCGGGCATAGACCGGTGTCTTGTCGCGGCGATAGGCAACGATGATGTCGCCGAGGCGCTTCTCCAGATCCTTGAGGTCGGTGGCGAGGCACAGGATCGCCATCACCTCGGAAGCGACGGTGATGTCGAAGCCGGCTTCGCGCGGATAGCCGTTGGCGACGCCGCCGAGCGAGCAGATGATCTCGCGCAG
>JBFLWR010000477.1:0-8958 GCA_040755925.1 Pseudomonadota bacterium | reverse complement strand
GCGCTTTGTTGAAGGCATCGACGATGCGCGGCATGAAATTCGAGCCGTCGGCGCGGACCCAGATATTGGCGGTCTCGGCGGACGCCGCTTGCAGACCTCCCCCGATCACGGCGGCGGCAAGCGCCAGGCTGGCAAGCATGGTCTTCACGATCTTCCTCCTCATGGTTCTCCTCCCTGTTCGACCGCGCCGCCCGGCGGGTTCGGGCAGTCAGGTCCTTTGCCTTGACCTCTCAACCGCCCGGCGGACGGCCGCATGACTGACGCACCACCAGCCGGCACGGCAGTTTCCTGATGCCCGGCGCGGCAGGCTGGCCGCCCACGAGCGAAAGCAGCGCAAGCCCGGCCTCGCGACCGAGTGTCGCCAGGTTCATGTCCACGGACGTGAGCGGCGGGCGCGTCGCCTCGGCCACGATTTCCCAATTGTCGAAGCCGATGACGCCGACATCGTCGGGCACGCGGATGCCGCGTTCGCGCAGCGCGTCGATGACGCCGCGGGCGATCTGGTCGTTGCCGCAGAAGATGGCGTCCGGCCAGCCTTCCTTGCCCGCCTTGCCGAACAGCCTGCCGACCGCCTCGTGCCCCCAGGCTTCCGACCACGCGCCGAGCAGCGGATCGCTGACGGCAAGGTTGTTCTCCTGAAGCACAGCCCGATAGGCGTCGGCGCGCGTGTGCACGACCTCGAAGCCCGCCGGGCCGGTGACATGGGCGATGCGACGGCGGCCGAGACGGCAGAAATGCTCGACCGCGAGCCGTGCCCCGCCGGCGTCGTCTGACACGAGGCCGACCGCGCCGGGATCGGGCTGCGTGAAGGCATAGACGACGGGCACGCGCAGATCGGAGAGATCGACCGGCAGATGGCGGTCGATGCGCTTGCCGGTGGCGATGATGCCGTCGACGCGCTTGTCGAGCATGGCCTCGACATGAAGCTGGCCGAGTCGCTGGTCGTCCTCGACATTGCAGAGGAAGACCGACACACCATTGTCGACCAGCGCATCCGAAACGCCGGCCATGAGCGGCAGCGAGAAGCGGCCATAGGTATCGTTGGTGAGCAGCCCGACGGTGAAGCTGCGCCGCCTGAGCAGGCTCTGCGCCAGGCTGTTCGGCCTGAAACCGAGCCGCTGCGCCACATCGCGGATGCGCTCGCGGGTCTCGGCGGTCATGCGCCCCTGCCCGTTCAGCGCCTTTGAAGCGGTCGCCACACTGACGCCAGCCGCCGCCGCCACCTCGCGGAGGGTAACCGGCGTCTTGGCTGGGACTGGCGAGGCGTCGGAAGACATGTCGCGCGGCGAACCCTTAGCTGGGAAAAGGTTTTCTCAAATCTTCCTGCGCGGTGACGATTGGTGGCGTCAGCAGATACAGGTCGATTTGGGAAAAGGTTTTCTCAAGCCGAGATTAGGATGAAGATGGATACAAATGCAAGGGGGGATGAAAGTTCAGCAGGCGGGTCAGCCGGTGACCCGCATAGATCGGAGCAGCAAAACGTTAAATGCACGCGTTAGCGGATCCGACTTCGTTGCTCAGTGCTTAAAACAATGCTCGCGATGCCATTCCAAGAAGCGGGGGTGCGGGCGTTCAGATTGTCGGCGAGGCGAGATCGCTCGACGCGTCTTGTTTATGAAACCATACACACTGTCGAGGTCGTTTACCTGCCGCGAGATTAGGATTTCCAAGTCATCGGATAGGCTGATCAAGCCGCGATCAAACATCCAATGCGCCGTACCGGACAATGCGATCCCATTGTTGATGATATCCGGGCCATTCACCTCGACCGGTCTAATATGGGCTGCGGACACCTCAGCTCGACCGCCACCATTGATCAACTTCAGCCCTGTTATCGCGCAGCGCTCATCGTAAGCGCGCAAGACGATACGACGGAAGATGCGGTCCCGTACAATTCGCGACCCAAAGTAGCTGACCCGATTGCGTGTCTGCTCGAACTCGAATGTCGACTCCCCTTCCCGAAACCCGGTACCAGTTTCGTCCACGCGCGGCAGCAGCAAATCACTCGTCTTTAGGCCCATGTCGATGATGCGGCTGAAATCGGCAGGACTGATCGGGCGGACAGCCGACTGGGCGCGACCGGAAATCTTTCCTTCGTCGTTGAGCAAGCCTCGCTCTACAAGGCCATCGGTTCCGTTGAACGGGACAGGATTGGCGAAATCAAGGTAGGTCCCGGGCTCGATCAGAGCAAGGTGCATGCCCGGCGTGGCAGGATCGGGAATGACCTGCTGGACCTTGGCCACGGCAAAATAGCCGCGGGTGTCATTCACCTTGCTTGGCTCGTAGTAGATGATCCAGTCGCCGATGCAGGATTCGACACGATGTAGGTATTGACGTGGGAATTGATATTGCTCGGCCGGGCTGTCGTCGTAGATCGAATCTGAGCGATGAATAAAGACCCCGAAACCCATGATATTCCTGTACAGTGTCCCGGGATATCAACCCTTAGATCCTAACATCGAAATCCAATCCAGAGAGCCTAGTCCAGGTAGCGGGGAATGATGGGCCCACGACCAGGCTCTCACCCGCAACCTACGCCATAACGCGAAAACTTGATGGCGGCCTTGATACCCAGGCCTCGATCTCGCGGGTGACGAAACTGGCGGCCTGGTGATGGATGAAGTGGCCTGCGCCGGGCATGACCACAAGCGACGTGACATTATCAACCTCGCGGAACGTGCCGTCGAAGGCGCTGGCCGGAACATAGGGATCGTGGGTGCCGAACATCACCAGCGTCGGCGCCTTGATCAAAGGCAATTGACCGATATCCGGCACTCTGCCGAGCGGAATGTTGGCTCTGTAGTAGCCAAGCAGCGCCTCCGGATCGGAACGGCGGAGTGACGCCTCTAAGGCTACCCTGTCGGCCTCGTCGGCAACCCATGAGGCAAGTTCGTCCGGTGGCGGCATAGCGGCCGCCCCAGCCTCCTGGAACAGGCGCATATAGGCGAAGTAACCGGCATTGGCCGGATCGGCTAAGGCGCGAAGGTAGTTTCGCGGGTGTGGCGTCGACAGGACAATCAGATGGCGCACCGCTTGCGGTACGCGCATGGCCAGCCACCACGCGATGAGGCCTCCCCAGTCGTGGCCAACGACAGAGGCCTGCGAAAGTCGTTCCGCTGCAAGCACTGCCACCACGTCCTCAACCAGATTCGGCAGCATCTGATAGTGGGCATGCCCTCGTGGCGCGTCACTTTGCCCGAATCCACGCAGATCCAACGCGAGGACGCGGAAGCTACCGCGCAGAGCTTCGATCTGCCGGCGCCAGCCAAGACCATGGTCGGGGAACCCATGCAGAAACACGATCGGCGGGCCGGAGCCCGCCGCGATGTAGTGCAACCTGACGTTCCTGTTCGATGCGAACCTGGATTCGAAACGTGTCTCCGAAGTCACCCTAGCCGGCCGCTGCGATCACATCTTGACTTCGAGCCGCAGGAACGGCCCCTGGAACACCTGATTGTCGTGGTCGGCGTTCACCAGGAGGTTGTGCCACGCCTCGATCTTGTAGCCCGCAGTGAAAGTGGTGTTCGCGACCGGCGCCCAACTCAAGCCGAGCGATGCATCGAGGTTCGACACTGTTTCGTTGGAGCCCTGGCTAGCCACCGTGATCGAAGCGTGTTCACCAATCGTGTTCGACACGTTGAACCCCAGTCGCTCGGTGCGACGGCCCCACATGACGGCGCCCGACACAGCCCCTGTCAGGCCCCAATCTTCGCCGACGGGATAGTAAGCTTCCGCACCGACTCGTGGACCGATACCCCAATATTCGGCCGTTCCAATCTTATCTGCGGTGAACCCTTTGTCGGCGGGATTGGTCGGTGTGAATGTTGCCGAAAGTTGGGCCAGCGTTTCATCGGTATGGACTAGCCTCAAACCACCGAAGAAACGGATGTCAGCCGTCTGCACCTTCACATGCTTGCCGACGTCAAAATCAAAGGTCTGAAAGGTGAAGCCATCGCCGAAAGTTTCGACGGCCGTACCGTCGCTAGGACTCGTAACCGGAAACTGACCGGAGGAAATGGACCTGTCCTTTCCGACATGAAACGCGCCGGCAAGGCGCCAGTCCAAGTCAGGAGAAATCTGCTTGGTCAGGGCGACCGACCCGGAGTAGTCGCCATTGCTGTTGCCGAGCTTGTCGCTGCCGAGCTTTTCCCCGTTGTGGACATTGTTCCAAAAGTATGAACCTTCGAAAGCCAGCTTGATGCGCGAATCGACGACCGTTTGATCCGGCGCCTGCCAATCGGTGGCATGCGCGGCGACAACACCACCAGATGTCACCGTGGCGGCCGAGGCCGCGACAGTCGCCAATAGTTTACCCGATGCTTTAGTCGGCATACTTGTCCCCGCCAGATTCTTGCCCGCGGCAATATTGCAGAGACTGACATAACGTCATATTGCCGAGAGACAGGGTCGGCAACTTTGCCGTGTGAGTGTCACCTCTTTGCCACAGTCGCCTAAAAGCGCAATGCGTAGAGATGGTTAGACGACAATGGACAGGGAACCTCGTTGGACAATCCGACACATATCGAAGGCGTTCTCAACAATCTGGCTTACTCGCTTTTTGCCAGGAGCGGAGTGGCGGGCGCAGCCGCGGAAGTCGGCAATCTCGTCGTCTTCGATCATCCCGACGCCGTCGACCGGATCGCCAAAGCCCCTGCCCTGTTCCGCAAGAACTTTTCATTGATCTCGGCCCTCGGCTTCAGCCGCTTCAATACAAATGACGAGGAATGGGCCACCAGGCGTGCGATCACACAGGACCGCTATCTTGCGGCAGCCAAGCCTGCCCACGAACAAGGCGTGTCGGAGGTCTTCAGCACCTGCCTTGCCGGCTGCGAAACCTCCCTCGCCGGCATCCAGCAGGCGCTCTTCACCGGCGCCATGGATATCTTCTACGGGGCGTTCGGGCTTGTCGCGGAGGCTCCGCCGACGGCGACGCTGCTCGACCGGGTGCGCGAAGTGCTGCGGCGCCTCCAGTATTTCTCCTGGGTCACGCCAACCAATGACGAACGCAACGGCGCCATCAACAATGCGCGCACGATCATTGCGGATTTCGGTTCGCAGCTGATGGCAGACCCCCGGGCAGCAGCCGAGATGACACGCTTCGCCGAGAAGGCTGGCGACATCCATGGCTTTTCGCCGATCGAAGAGTTCGTGATGAACCTGTTCGCCGGCGTCGAGACAACCGTGACGACGGTGCTGTGGGTGATCGACCGGCTCGGCGCGAACCAGAAGGTGCAGGAACGCATCCACGAC
Organism: Pseudomonadota bacterium; assembly: GCA_040755925.1. GTDB lineage: Bacteria > Pseudomonadota > Alphaproteobacteria > Rhizobiales > Rhizobiaceae > Mesorhizobium. The sequence continues at coordinate 3,708 of JBFLWR010000477.1, read as the reverse complement.
GAGGTGGCTGGTGCGAAGGCTGAAACTCCGTTCACCGATTGCTTCATCAACGAGACAATGCGCTATTTCCCGCCCATACCGTTCCTGACCCGCGAAGTGAGCACCGATACGGTTCTTGACGGCAAGGCGCTGCGGGCCGGACAGCTTATCATGCTGTCCGTCGTCGGTGTGCACCAGCATCCTGAATTCTGGTCAGACCCGAGGACCTTCGACGCAAGCCGCAAGGAGTTCATCGACAATAGTTACGACCGGCGCGCATTCATCCCGTTCCTGACGGGACCGCGGATGTGTGGAGGCGCGCGGCTCGGCCGCCTCGAAGTGGAGCAAGCTGTTCGAGCGGTGGTGCGGCAGTTCGTGTTCGCCCGCACCGACGACATCATCCGCTTCGACTATGCGCTGGCGCTGCGCCCGGCGAGCGGCATGTCAGTCGTCGTGTCAAGGCGCTGACATGCGCCGCATCGGCGGCAATGCGTATTGCCGGCTCAAGCGGCGGAGAGGAAACCGAGGATCAGGAAAGCTTGTTCCGGCGCCATCAGCGACGGGGGATTGCCAGCATCGACATTCTCGACAACACAAAGATCGGGACGGGCATGGTGGGTTCGCTCCAAGGCCGCCCTGTCGATGAATTCGCTCTCACGGCCATACATCAGCAGAAGGCGGGCGTCGAGCTTGGCCACCATAGGGAACAGATCATACTCCCGACCTGTCATGGCCTCGAAATTGCCGGTCGTGGCAGGGTCGTAGGCAAGTCGAAAGCCACCCGGGGCCGGGGCAATCCTGTTCTCGATGAAACTGTCGAAGGTCGCCCGCTCGACCTGTCCCATCCGGGAGCTTGCGGCATGCAGATAGTCCCTCGCCGCGGCGCGCGTCTCGAAAGTAAGCGTGCTTTCGCGGATTACCGCGTCTCGCAATGCGTCGACCTTCGGGCCGCCGGTCAGCGGAACGTCATTGAGAACTATCCGGTCGACGCGGCCGCGGTTCGCGTAGAGGAACAGGGTCAGGATCAGTCCGCCCCATGAAGTGCCGATGAAATGGTTCTCCTTGCCGGCAAACTGGCCGAGCGCGCGCAGGCACCTGGAATAGAGATCGATGTCGTAGCCTCCGCCAAGGTAGGCGCTGCGACCTCGCCCGAGCAGGTCCGGGCAGATCACCAGATAGCCGTTACGGCAGAGGAATGCCGCCAGATAATCGAAATCCGAGCCGTTCCCAGTAAAGCCGTGCAGGCAGAACACGCTGCCACGCGACGTGCCGGCCGGTTGCCAGATACGCACGAACATCGAGGCATAGCGGTCGCCAAGATGGATGAGGATTTCCTGGGTCAGCGCCTCGGGGGACGCGGCCCGATCCATCACGCGTCCCGCTTGCGCACTGCGCGCTTCATGGCGCCGCGAGCGTCGATGAAATCGCGCTTCCAGTAGACCGACTTGTCGAGATTGAGCAGTTTTGCCTCCTTGATCAGCGGAAGGATGTGGGAGGATGAGCGCGTCGCCATCACCGTCGTGGCAATGGCTGTGCCGCCTGGATCAGGATTGAGCGGGCCTTTGTTCGCGACCCACGTCTCGGCGATCTCCCGGCTGGTCACGATCCAGCCGACATAGGCGACGATCGCATCGTCGATTGAACCGATAAGATGCGTCTGCTGCTCGATCTGGTAGCGCAGGGACTTCACCATCTGCCCGAACTCGTAACCGTCGAAGGGCGGATAGTGCGCGATGAAATTGCAGACCAGCCCGAGTGAAACCGGGTTGAAAGGAACGCGGGTAAAAAGAAGCTTGCTCATGCGGTCTCAGGTGTTTCGATGGCGCGCGAGACTAGAGCAATTTCCAAAAGAGTGTGAACGGTTTTCCGTCGGGAACCACATCGAAACAAGGAGATAGGTGCGACGGCAGGTGGGACGCGCGAGCGGCATCAATCGCCGGCCCCCGATCGGCGGGGAGCGAAGCCACCGACGAGCCCATTGCCTGGGGTCTCAGGGCATGGGACGATACAGGACCGTGGCCCGAAGACCCGGGCAACCACGAGCTTTCGGTTGGAATGTCTTAGGCCAAAAGGTATCCACCCATGTCCCTCAGCTATGGTTTCGCCAAGGCCAGGATAAGCGGCGCTCCGGTGCTCAAATCGAAGCCGGCCGGGCGCGAGATGCAGTATCACCTGCATGTCCCGCTGGATGTCGGCGGCGCGACCTGGGACGCAGCGATAAATGTCGGGACGGACGATTCCGACGATCTTCTGCAATACAAGCTGGTGTTCGACTTCCAGCATCCGGTCATCGAAACCCTGGCGAGCATGCCGGCGGGCAAGAACGACCTGACCGGCAGCCAATCGCTTCCGGCCCTGGATTTCATGCGCTCCGACATCCTTACGGGCACGGGCGGCTGGAGGCTGAGCGATCCCATGGACGGCAGCATGCATCCCGAGCCCGTCGCGTCGATGAACCGCCTGCTTCAGCAGGCGGCGCAGGCCGGATGGGATGTCTATGTCTTCGGGCGCTTTTATTCCGAGGGCGACGGCATCCATGACACGCATATGAACCAGGGTTCGAAGGGCGGGCAGTTCGCGCACCGGCAAGGCGACGACCGCAACGACCACAACGATGTCTGGCAGGACGGCGCCGTGCTGTTTGCAACATCGAGCGAAAAATGGGCCGGCTATTTCGCGGCTTTCGAACACCAGTTCCTGCCGACGGACGATCTCGGCAACCCGACGGCGGACAGCAAGCCCGTGGACTGAGCCGGAACGTTGGGGGCAGATCGGCCTCGGGCGCAAAGCGCCGCCCGCGATCCGATCTTCCCGGAATCAGACCGTCTTCTTGCCGCGCTTGCCGTTCAAGCCCTCGACCGCCTTCTCGATGGCGCGTTTCAACTCGTCCTTGACCTCGGCGGTCTCGGCCATCAGCGGCTCGATCTTCAGGAAATCGAGCACCCGGTACTTCGATACCGCCGGCCGGATCAGGATATCGGGCGGATGCCGCCTTAGCTTGTTGGCGATGATCGACTGCATCATCAGTTGCGTGGCGCCGTACATCAGGTCTACCGTGGTCGGATGCTTGCGCTCGACCTCGCTCGGCGCCCCAACCACATCGATGGCGATGATGATGTCGGCATCCTTCTCGATGAGGTCGAAGGGCACGGGATTGTAGATGCCGCCGTCGATCAGCACGCGGTCGTCGCGCGTCACCGGACGGAAAACCGCCGGGATGGCGGCTGAGGCGGCAAGCGCCGAATGCAGCTCGCCTTCGGAGAAGACCGCGAGCTTGTGGCCGAAATAGTCGGTCGCCGTCACCTTCAGCGGTATCTTCAGTTCTTCGAACGTCTCGGGGATGGCCTCGGGCAGGAAAGCCTTGAGGATGCGCTCGATGTTGAACTGGCTGACGCGGATGCCGCCCTGCATGGCTTCGGCGATCGTGCCTGGCCGCGACCGCCACATGCGTGAGGCCACCTCGGCGCGGCTGCCGAGGATCGAGCGGGCATAGTCGCCGATCTCGGCGCCGGTCATGCCCGAGGCCATGCCAGCGCCCATGATGGCGCCGATCGAGGAGCCGGCAATCGCCACCGGCCTGATGCCGAGCTCATCCAGCGCCTCGATGGCGTGGATATGGGCAAGTCCTCGCGCGCCGCCGCCGCCGAAGGCCACGCCGAAGGTGGGTCCGGCGGCCGGGCTCATCCCTTGCCGCCCCCGGCGGGCTGGGCAAGCGGCGGGCCGACGATC
>JBFLWR010000476.1:0-2764 GCA_040755925.1 Pseudomonadota bacterium | reverse complement strand
TCGCCTACACTTCCTTGTGACGATCAGAAACTTACGCCGCGCTGAGCTTGGCCATCGTCTCGTCGTCGACCTCGAAATTGGCGTAGACGCTCTGCACGTCGTCATCATCCTCGAGGGTGGCGACCAGCTTCATCAGCGACTGCGCCCGCTCTTCGTCGACCGGCACGTTGTTCTGCGGCTGCCAGATCGGCTTCACCGATTCCGCCTCGCCGAGCGCGGCTTCGAGCGCCTTCGATACTTCGCCGAGATTTTCGAAGGCGCAATAGATGGTGTGGCCTTCCTCGTCGGACTCGACATCGTCGGCGCCGGCTTCGATCGCGGCCTCCATCACCTTGTCGGCGCTGCCGGCCGAGGCCGGATAGTAGATTTCGCCGACGCGGTTCCACATGAACGACACCGAGCCGGTTTCGCCGAGAGCACCGCCCGCCTTGGTGAAGGCGGCGCGCACGTTGGATGCGGAGCGGTTGCGGTTATCGGTCAACGCCTCGACGATCAGCGCAACGCCGCCCGGACCGTAGCCCTCGTAGCGCACCGCCTCGTAGTTCTCGCCGTCGCCCGCCGACGCCTTGTTGATGGCGCGCTGGATGTTGTCCTTCGGCATCGACACGGCCTTGGCGTTCTGCACCGCAAGGCGCAGCCGCGGGTTCATCGCCGGGTCCGGCGTGCCGGTCTTGGCCGCGACGGTGATTTCGCGCGCCAGCTTGGAAAACATTTTCGACCGCACCGCGTCTTGGCGGCCCTTGCGGTGCATGATGTTCTTGAACTGTGAATGGCCAGCCATGGCACCCCTGTCGTCTTCAGCTAGAGCATCCCGAAGCGAGGTCCCAACACCTCATCTTCTGCAAAATGCTCGAATACAAAATTTCAAAACGCCCGAGGCATGCCTGCGAAGGCATGCGGCGCTCTTTGTCGGAATGGCCGGCTTATAGATAAATCGGCTCAATTCGTCCAGCCGCGCCGTTTAGGCGACGCATGAAGATACCGTGCGGGAGCCGCGACAGGGCCCTTATCCCTCCAGGTCCGACTTCAGTCGGTCGAGAATGCTGATCGCGTGCCCGGCATACTGGCTGATCCAGCGGTCGTGGATCTGCCTGATCGGCAGGGCGTTGAGATGGTTCCAGCGCTCGCGCCCCTCGCGCTTCGCCACCACCAGCTCGGCTTCCTCCAGCACCTTCAGGTGCATCATCACCGTGCAGCGGTCCATGTCCGGGAAAGCTTCGCAAAGCGCACCGGTGGTCCGTGGCTGATCCTTCAGGCAATCCAGCAATTCGCGCCGGCGCGGATGCGCCAAGGCCTTGAAAACATGATCGTCCGCAGCTTGAGTTGACATGTTATATTTCTATAACATATTGTTCGGACGATCAAGGAAGGAGCTGTGGATATGTCTCTTGGATTCAGGATTTCCGGACGCATCGGCAAACCGGTCGCCGAGGTCTTCGACGCCGTCGTCAATCCGACGAAACTCAGCGGCTATTTCACCACCATCGGCGGCGCCTCGGCCCCGCTTGTCGCCGGCACCACAGTCACCTGGTGGAAGACGGTGCCGGTCGAGGTCGACCAGGTGACGAAGGACAAGCGCATCGTGCTGCGCTGGGACGCGACCGACCACGAGGGCAAGCCGGCCTACAAGACCCGCATCGAGATGAATTTCGAGCCGCTGGACGACGGTGGCACCTTCGTCACCATTGCCGAGGTCGGCTGGCACAAAGGCGAAGTCGGCTTGAAGAAGTCCTTCCTCAATTGCGAAGGCTGGTCACAGATGCTCGCCTGCATGAAGGCCTATCTCGAATACGGCATCAACCTGCGTGACGGCTACTACCGCAGCGAGATGCGGGGCGAGCCCGCGAACGAGACCAACATCTGAAAAACGGAGGCCGCCAGATGAAGAAGGTAACGCCGTTCCTCATGTTCGAGGGCAGCGCCGAGGAGGCCATGACCCTCTATTGCGAGACCGTCCCGGATAGCCGCGTCCTCGACGTAACCCGCTACGGCCCCGGCGAGGAAGGGCCGGAAGGGACCGTCAAGCTGGCGCTCGCCTGCATCGGCGGCGTGGAGGTCAGGCTTTACAACAGCCCGGTGCATCACGCCTTCGCTTTCACGCCGTCCTTCTCGTTCTTTGTCGACTGCTCATCCGAAGCGGAACTGGCGCGCATTGTGGACGTCCTTTCCAAGGACGGATCGTTCCTGATGCCCACTGGAGACTACGGCTTCAGCCAGCGTTTCGCCTGGTTCAACGATCGCTTCGGCGTCTCCTGGCAGATCAACCTGCCGTAGTAGCAGCATCAACCTCAGCCAATGGAGCAGTGAATGAACGCGGAAATCACCGGCGGCATCAACATCGCCATGAAGGTGCCGTCGCACCAGTACGAGGCAACGGTCGCCTTCTATCGCGACATCGTCGGGTTGAAGCCCTTCACCGCCAAGGCCCCGGCGATCGGCTTCGAGCTTGGCCCCAATCGCCTCTGGATCGACGAGGCGCCGATGATGAGCCAGGCCGAAATCTGGCTGGAGCTTTTCACGCCGGACTTCGCGGGCGCCGCCGACCATCTCGCCAGGGCCGGTGTCGTGCGCTGCGACGCCGTCGAGCCATTGGGCGAAAGCTTTCGCGGCGGCTGGATCGCCAATCCGGCCAACATCGTTCACATGGTGCGCGAACCGGACGCCTGGTGAGCCTCGTCCGCGGTCGGCACGCCGTTCCGGCGCTCGCCGACCGCCACCCGAAGGGTCAGCGGCGAACTCAATGCCCGCCGTCGGGCCTTTGCTT
>JBFLWR010000475.1:0-13796 GCA_040755925.1 Pseudomonadota bacterium | reverse complement strand
GTCGTCGCCCAGCCGGGCGTCACCAATCTCGGCATCACCACCGCCGTCGAGCAGGAGGGCTTCTACTACGCCCCCGATCCATCCTCCCAGATCGCCTGTTCGATCGGCGGCAATGTCGCGGAGAATTCCGGCGGCGTGCACTGCCTGAAATACGGGCTCACCGCCAACAATGTGCTGGGCATCGAGATGGTGCTGATGAACGGCGAGGTGGTGCGGCTCGGCGGCGGCCATCTCGACCAGGAAGGCTATGACCTGCTCGGCGTGATGACCGGCTCCGAAGGCCTGCTCGGCGTCGTCACCGAGGTGACGGTGCGCATCCTGAAGAAGCCGGAGACGGCGCGTGCGCTGCTGATCGGCTTCCCGACCAGCGAGCAAGGCGGCCAGTGCGTCGCCGACATCATCGGCGCCGGCATCATCCCCGGCGGCATGGAGATGATGGACCGCCCGGCGATCCACGCGGCGGAAGATTTCGTCCATGCCGGCTACCCGCTCGACGTCGAGGCGCTGTTGATCGTCGAACTCGACGGCCCGGGGGTCGAGGTCGATCACCTCATCGGCCTCGTCGAGGCGATCGCCTATCGCAACGGCTCGACCACCTGCCGCATCTCGCAATCGGAACAGGAAAGGCTGAGCTTCTGGGCCGGGCGCAAGGCGGCCTTCCCGGCGGTCGGCCGCATCTCGCCCGACTACTACTGCATGGACGGCACCATACCGCGTAAGGAACTGCCACGCGTGCTCGCCGGCATGCGCGACCTTTCGGAGAAGTACGGTCTCGGCGTCGCCAATGTCTTCCATGCCGGCGACGGCAACCTGCACCCGCTGATCCTTTACGACGCCAACGTGCCCGGCGAGCTCGACAAGGCCGAGAGTTTTGGCGCCGACATCCTGCGGCTGTGTGTCGAAGTCGGCGGCGTTCTGACCGGCGAGCACGGAGTGGGCGTCGAGAAGCGCGACCTGATGCCGGAAATGTTCAACCAGATCGATCTCGACCAGCAGATGCGCGTCAAATGCGCCTTCGACCCCAATCACCTGCTCAACCCGGGAAAGGTGTTTCCGCAGTTGCGCCGGTGTGCCGAGCTTGGCCGCATGCATGTGCATCGCGGGCAGGTGGCGTTTCCGGACATTCCGAGGTTTTGATGGGGATGACCACCTTCACCCCATCCACCGCCGCCGAAGTCCTCTCCGCCGTCCAATGGGCGGCGGCGGAGGAAACGCCGCTTGAAATCCTTGGCCACGGTTCCAGGCGCGGCATCGGTCGTCCGCTCCAGACCGAGCATACACTCGACCTGTCGCGTCTCACCGGCGTGACCCTCTACGAACCGGCCGAGTTGGTGCTCTCGGCGAAGGCAGGCACGCCACTCGCGGACATCGAGAAATTGCTTGCCGAAAACGGCCAGCAATTCGCCTTCGAGCCGATGGACTACGGTCCGCTGCTCGGCGGCCAGCCGGGCAGGGGCACGATCGGCGGCGTTCTGGCCTCGAACCTGTCAGGTCCGCGCCGCCTGAAGGCCGGTGCGGCGCGCGACCATATCCTCGGCGTCAATGCGGTGTCCGGTCGTGGCGAGGCCTTCAAGTCCGGCGGCCGCGTCGTCAAGAACGTCACCGGCTACGATCTCTCCAAGCTGATGGCGGGAAGCTGGGGCACGCTCGCCGTGCTGACGGACGTCACCTTCAAGGTCCTGCCCGCGGCCGAGACCGAAGTCACCTTGGCCATCCGTGGCCTTCTCGACGATGCCGCGGTCGCCGCCATGGCGCTGGCGCTCGGCTCCAGCGCCGAAGTATCGAGCGCGGCGCACCTGCCGGAGCGCATCGCCGCGCGGGTTGCCGGCGGCAGGCATGGCAGCGATGCCGCCACGCTGCTGCGCGTCGAAGGCTTTGGACCGTCGGTTATCTACCGCATCGAGGCGTTGCGAAAATTGCTCGGCAAGGCCGGGCCGCTGGAAGAGATCGCCGGCGAGGCGTCCAAGACCATCTGGCGCGACATCCGTGACTGCGCGCCTTTCTCCGATGGCAAAACCGGCCCGGTCTGGCGCGTCTCGATGGCGCCCTCGCAGGCGCATCACATGGTCATGGCGCTGCGCATGCAGGCGGCCGTCGACGCCTTCTACGACTGGCAGGGCGGGTTGGTCTGGCTTGCCATGCGTGACGACGATCCGGAGGCCGAATTGCTGCGGGGTCTCATCCGCAAACATGGCGGCGGCCACGCAACGCTGGTGCGCGCGTCCGCTCCGCACCGCGCGGCGCTGCAGGTGTTCCAGCCGCAGCCGGAGCATCTCGCGGCGCTGTCGGCGCGGCTGAAAACCGAGTTCGATCCCAAGCAGATCCTTAACCCCGGCCGCATGGCTTAGGACGAATAGATGCAAACCAATTTCTCCGCCACGCAACTGGCCGATCCGCATGTCGCGGAATCGGAAAAGATCCTGCGCAAATGCGTGCATTGCGGCTTCTGCACCGCCACCTGCCCGACCTATGTGACGCTTGGCAACGAACTCGACTCGCCGCGCGGCCGCATCTACCTGATCAAGGACATGCTGGAGAACGGCCGGCCGGCCGACAAGGAGATCGTCACCCACATCGACCGCTGCCTGTCCTGCCTCGCCTGCATGACGACCTGTCCTTCGGGCGTGAACTACATGCATCTGGTCGATCACGCCCGGGCCCACATCCAGGAGACCTACAAGCGCCCGCTGCTCGACCGGCTGACGCGCGCCATGCTGGCTTCCGTGCTGCCTTATCCAAGCCGCTTCCGCACCGCACTGAAGCTCGCTCGTCTCGGCCGGCCTTTCATCGGCGTGTTCGAGAAGCTGCCGGCGCTGAAGCCGGTAGCGGCGATGCTCAAGCTTGCCCCCTCATCGATCCCGCCGGCATCGCCGATGGCTTCGCCCGGCACGCATGCCGGGCAGGGCGCGAAGCGGGGCCGCGTCGCCATCCTCACCGGCTGTGCGCAGTCTGTCCTCGATCCGGCGATCAACGAAACGACCATCTCGCTGCTGACGCGGCTTGGCGTCGAGGTCGTGGTGCCGGAAGGCGAGGGCTGCTGCGGCGCGCTCGTCCATCACATGGGCCGCGAGGAAGCGGCGCTCGCGTCCGCCAGACGGAATGTCGATGCCTGGACCCGCGCTGTCGAGAAGGGCGGGCTCGACGCGATCGTCATCACCGCCTCCGGCTGCGGCACGACGATCAAGGACTACGGCTTCATGCTGCGCCTCGATCCGGTCTACGCCGAGAAGGCCGCGCGCGTTTCGGCCCTTGCCAGGGACATCATCGAATATCTCGCCGGCCTCGACCTGCCCGAGCCGGTGCGCAAGCCGGGCACGATCGTCGCCTATCATTCCGCCTGCTCGATGCAGCACGGTCAGAAGATCACGCGCCAGCCGAAGGAACTGCTGGCCAAGGCAGGCTTTGTCGTGCGCGAGCCGCGCGAAGGCCATCTCTGCTGCGGCTCCGCCGGCACCTACAACATCCTGCAGTCCGAGATTTCGGCGAAGCTGCGCGACCGCAAGGTCAAAAACATCGAGGCGACGGGCGCTTCGATTGTCGCCACCGGCAACATCGGCTGCATCACCCAGATCGCGTCCGCCGCGAAGCTGCCGGTGGTGCACACGATAAAACTGCTCGACTGGGCCTATGGCGGCCCGAAGCCCGAAGGTGTTTCCGACGGTGGACTTCTCGCGGCTGAGTAGCTGGACCGCTATTCCGCTGCCAGCTGGTCCGCCACGCCATAGGTCGCGCGATAAAGCGCGCGCTGGCGGTTGAGCGCCACCATCGTGTTGCGCAAAAGGATCGCCACCGTGAGCGGACCGACGCCGCCCGGCACCGGCGTGATCCAGGCAGCCACTTCCTTCACGCTTTCGGTATCGACATCGCCGACGATGCGGCTTTCGCCGTCAGGGCCGATTTCCGAATTGATGCCGATGTCGATGACGCAGGCTCCGGGCTTGACCATGTCGGCCTTGATCAGCCGCGGCTTGCCCACGGCGACGAACAGAGCATCGGCGCGCCGCGCATGCGCGGCCACCGAGCGCGTCATGTGGTGGCAGACCGTAACGGTCGCGCCCTCGCTCATCAACAGGAAGGCGATCGGCTTGCCGACGATCTCGGAATGGCCGACGACCACCACCTCGAGCCCCTTGAGGTCGAGCCCGGTTTCCTTGAGCAGCTCGACCGAGGCGGCCGCCGTGCAGGGCGCGAGATCGAGCTGGTTGTAGACGATGTTGCCGATCGAGGCCGGATGCATGCCTTCGACGTCCTTCAGCGGATGCACCGCCGCCTGCAGCGTCTTGATCGGGATATGCACGGGAACCGGACGCTGGATGATGATGCCGGTGACGCGCGGATCGGCGTTGAGGCCGTGGATGGCGGCCTCCAGCTCGCCGGCCGAAATGTCGGCGGCAAAGCGCCTTTCCTCGAAGCCGATGCCGGCAAGTCCGGCCTTGGCGCGCTGGTTGCGCACATAGACGTCGACCGCGTCGGTGTCGCCGACGGTGATGGAGACGAGCTTCGGCGGAAAACCTTCAGCCGTGGCGATCGTCGCGTCTTCGCGCACCGAAGCGATGATGCGCTGGGCGACCGGACCGCCCCTGAGATAGCGGCTGTCTTCGGACCGTGACATGGGTAGGACCTTTGCCTGAACAGGAATTGTGCGTTGCAATAGCAGAGCACGCCCGCGAAATCAGCCCCCGAAAACGAAACGCCTTGTTTTCGCGGCGACCCGCAGTGTTGCGCCGGAAAAGAAAAGGGCAGCGCGGTTTCCCGTGCTGCCCTTTCGCGACCGACCGTATCCCCACACGGCCCGTCCCCCGTAAACTCTTCACAAGCTAAGCAGGTCTCGCGAAACCGAACAATGACTTTAAGGCAACAGTATCCGCCAAAAAGCTCTGCGGTCTCACCGCTTGATTCGGGATTATTATAGCACCTCGACCGTGGTTCCGACATTGACGCGCTCATAAAGGTCGACAACATCCTCGTTGCGCATGCGGATGCAGCCCGACGACACCGCGCCGCCGATCGTCCAGGGCTGGTTGGTGCCATGGATGCGGTATTCCGTCGTGCCCAGATAAAGCGCACGCGCGCCGAGCGGGTTCTCGATGCCGCCGGCCAGATAGGTCGGCAGGTAGCGGCCCTTGGCCGCCTCGCGCTTGATCATCTCGGCCGGCGGGCGCCAATCCGGCCACACTTTCTTGTCGGTGATCTTGTGCGTGCCCGACCATTCGAAGCCGGGCTTGCCGGTGCCGACGCCATAGCGCCGCGCCTTGCCGTCCTTCTCGACCAGGTAGAGGAAGTTCTGGTGGGTATCGATGACGATGGTGCCCGGCTTTGCCGGCCCGTCATAGGCGACTTCCTGCGGCAGGTACATCGGGTTGATCTGCGGCCGCATCACCATGCGCTTGGCCGGCGCCTGCACGGCCGCCGTGCGCTGCTGATCGGGCTTTGCCTGGAAAAGCCGCTGCAACGGCTGCTGGGTTGCCTGGCGCGTCGGCCGAACGATGCCGGGCGCCTGTCCAAGCTGCAGCAGCCAGGGCGCCGAGAGATCGGGGCTCACCACCACCGGCGGCCGTTCGGCATAGCGGTCATTGGCAAGCGATGGGATGGCGCCGGCGGCAAGAATCGCCACTGCGCCGAGCAGGGAACAGAACGCTGTCTTCATCGGAACGCACCTTGATCGTCGAACTCGTCCGGGGCGGGGAGGGCCCTCGGCTTCGCGATCCTTGGCGCTGAGCGGCAAGCAAAACATGAATCGGAATGCGTAAAATGCCGACTTGTCAGTAAACCTTTTGGTGTGGTTACCGGCCGGTTCAGGAATCTGGTAAAGCCACGGTAAAACCAGCGCTCCGGCGCGTTAACGAATGGATCTGGCGGCGATGGGACAAGAAAACCCGGGCGTTCTCGAAGGCCCCGACGGCAGGACCCGCTGCTTCTGGCACGGCAATCTACCGGACTATCTCCACTATCACGACCATGAATGGGGCCGACCAGTGACGGACGACCGCCGGCTGTTCGAGAAGATCTGCCTCGAAGGCTTCCAGTCGGGTCTTTCCTGGCTGACGATCCTGCGCAAGCGCGAAAACTTCCGCGAAGCCTTCGCCAATTTCGACTTCGACAAGGTGGCCGCCTTCACCGAGGAGGATGTCGAGCGCCTGCTCGGCAATGCCGGCATCATCCGCCATCGCGGCAAGATCGTCTCGACCATCAACAACGCCAAGCGCGCCCGCGAGATGGTCGATGAATTCGGCTCCCTTGCCGCCTGGTTCTGGAAGTTCGAGCCGGGTCCGGACGAGCGGCCGTCGGTGGTCGACCTCGCGCATCTGCGCGCCAATCCGACGACGGCGGTCTCGGTGCGCATTTCGAAGGAACTGAAGAAGCGCGGCTGGAGCTTCGTCGGCCCAACCACCGTCTACGCCTTCATGCAGGCGATGGGGCTGGTCAACGACCACCTCGAAGGCTGCTACTGCCGCGCCGAGGTGGAGGCAGAGAGGAAGAAGCTGAAGCGGCCGAAGTGAGCGAGAGTCAGGCGCCGGCGGCGCCGGAGAGGAGCAAACCCGCGATGATGGCCGCTATTGCGGCGAAAGCCGGGTAGACCACCAGCAGTCCGGTCAGCAGCGCATCGCGCGTCGTCGCTCTGGCTGGCTCTGCGGCGACATCAAAAGGTCCTGCTGGATGCGACGCCATTGCTGAACCGTCGGCCGGCCGCAGCCGGGCAATCAAATGCCCGCCCTTGATGATGTCGAATTCTTTTGCCGCGATCATGGCCCAAGTCCCTTGCCCGGGCGGCTTTATGGTCGCTGATTGTGTCGGCAGCATGCCGCACTCATGGCGGAATTGTTTCGTTTTTGGCGCGATTTGTTTCGGGCACGAAGGCCGAGGGGAGATGGAGCACTCCCTTGCCGCCCAAGGCCGCATCGTTTAGGAAACGCGCGCCCGGAACGAGCCTATTTCAGAGAAGACCTGCCCATGGCCGACAAATCGGAAAAGACGAAGGCGCGGCTGCCGCGCGGTTTTGCCGACCGCAGCGCCGAGGACATCCGCGCCGTCGAGAAGATGATGGCGACCATCCGTTCGGTCTATGAGCTCTACGGCTTCGAGCCGGTCGACCAGCCGATGATCGAATACACCGATGCGCTGGGCAAGTTCCTGCCCGACCAGGACCGGCCAAACGAAGGCGTCTTCTCCTTTCAGGACGACGACGACCAATGGCTGTCGCTGCGCTACGACCTGACCGCGCCGACGGCGCGCTTCGTGGCGGAAAATTTCGACAAGCTGCCAAAACCTTATCGCAGCTACCGCTCCGGCTGGGTGTTCCGCAACGAGAAGCCCGGCCCGGGCCGCTTCCGCCAGTTTATGCAGTTCGACGCCGACACGATCGGCACGCCGGGCGTCGCCGCCGATGCCGAGATGGCGATGATGATGGCCGACGTCATGGAAGCGCTCGGCATCAAGCGTGGCGACTACGTCATCCGCGTCAACAACCGCAAGGTGCTGGACGGCGTGCTGGAAGCGATCGGCCTTGGCGGTGAAGGAAATGCAGGGCGCAGGCTGACCGTGCTGCGCGCCATCGACAAGCTGGACAAGCTTGGGCCGGAAGGTGTGAGGCTCCTGCTTGGCCCGGGACGATGGGATGGCGGCAAGGAAGGCGAAGGCGATTTCGCCAAGGGCGCGGGGCTGAACGACGCGCAGGCGGAAGCGGTTCTTCTCGCGACGGCAAGGACCGGACAGCCTGGCCAGGATTCCAGTGTCGGCGCCAACGCTGTTTATCAGGAAGGCGTTGGCGAGCTCGCAACGATTGAGGCTCTCGTCAGGGCCGCGGGGTACGGCGAGGAGCGCATCGTGATGGACCGCTCCGTCGTGCGCGGCCTCGAATACTACACCGGCCCGGTCTTCGAAGCCGAACTGCTGGCCGAGATTCCCAATGACGAAGGCCAGATCGTGCGCTTCGGCTCGGTCGGCGGCGGCGGCCGTTATGACGGGCTGGTCTCGCGCTTCCGTGGCGAGCCGGTGCCGGCCACAGGGTTCTCCATCGGCGTTTCGCGGCTGATGACCGCGCTGAAGAACCTTGGCAAGCTCGATATCTCCGACGTCATCGCGCCGGTCGTGGTTCTCGTGATGGACAAGGACACCGAGAGCCTCGGCCGCTACCAGAAGATGGTCGCCGACCTTCGCGTCGCCGGCATCCGCTCCGAGATGTATCTCGGCGGCGCCGGCATGAAGGCGCAGCTGAAATATGCCGACCGCCGTGGCAGTCCGGTGGCCATCATCCAGGGTGGCGACGAGCGCGCGAAGGGTGAGGTGCAGATCAAGGACTTGATCGAAGGCGCCCGCATGTCGGCCGAAATCACCGACAATGCCGAATGGCGCGCGGCGAGGCCCGCGCAGGTCACGGTCGCGGAAGGCGAGCTGGTGGCGGAGGTGAAGAAGATCCTGGCGGCGCAGGCTGCCGACCGGGCAAAGGGTGGCGCTTGAACACCCCCCTCTGTCCTGCCGGACATCTCCCCCTCAGGGGGAGAGATTGGCTGCGGCCATCGCTTTCGCCAATCACCGACGTTGCAGAAAAAGCACTGCCGACAAGGCTGCTGATCTCCCCCCCTGGGGGGGAGATGGCCGGCAGGCCAGAGGGGGGTGCCTCGCGCCCGACCTGTCAATGACATCACGCCCCGCCATCGCCGCCGATATCGTAAAGCTCTTCGCAACCCGCGACACCCACGTCGTCGAAGTCGCCGTGCTACAGCCGGCCGATCCGTTCCTCGATATGGCCGGCGAGGATTTGCGCCGCCGCATCTTCCTCACCGAAAGCGAGACCGGCAAGACGTTGTGCCTGCGGCCGGAATTCACCATTCCGGTCTGCCTCGACCACATCGCCAGCCAGGCCGGCACGCCGCGCCGCTATTCCTATCTGGGCGAAGTGTTCCGCCAGCGCCGCGACGGCGGCAACGAATTCTTCCAGGCCGGCATCGAGGATCTCGGCGACGGTGACACCGCCGCAGCCGACGCCCGCTCGCTGGCCGACGCACACGCCCTGCTTTCGCTGGTATTGCCGGGCCATTCGTTTGCGGTGACGCTCGGCGACCAGACCCTGTTCGAGGCGGTGCTGGCAGCGCTCGGCCTGCCGCGCGGCTGGCGCATGCGGCTGGCCCGCGCCTTCGGCTCGGCGCCGATGCTTGAGGCAGCTCTTGCCGACCTCGCCAATCCGCCGCGCAACAGCCAGCTCTCTGGCCCCGTAGCCATGCTGGCGCTCGATGGCGACGCGGAAGGCCTTGCCGCGCATATCGCCGCCGGCATGGAGGAGACTGGTCTGTCGGCCTCGTCCGGCCGCGCTCCTGCCGACATCGCAAGACGCCTGATCGAGAAGGCGCAGTTGCGCAGCGTGCGATTGTCGAACGAGGCGTTCTCGGCGCTGAAAGGCTTTCTCGAAATCGACGTTTCGCTGGGTGGTGCAACCGAGGCGCTTGAAAAATTCGCCGCCGGTGCCGGCCTGTCGCTCGGCCCCGCGCTCGAAACTTTCGCCGCCCGCGTCAGGGCGATCGAAACGCATGGCCTGCCGTTGAACGCGATCCGCTACGATGCCGCCTTCGGCCGTCCGCTCGACTACTACACCGGCCTTGTCTTCGAGATCGCCGCGGTCGATGCCGACCGCCCGTTGGTTGGCGGTGGCCGCTACGACCGGCTGCTGACGCTGCTCGGCGCAAAGAAGCCGATCCCCGGTGTCGGCTTCTCGGTCTGGCTCGACCGCATCGAGGCTTTGCGGGAGAGCGCCAAATGATAACGCTGGCGATCCCGTCCAAGGGCCGTCTCAAGGAACAGTCGCTCGAGGTGCTGGCCAAGGCAGGCCTCGCGGTCATCCTGCCCGAGGACGACCGCAAATACCGCGCCCGCATCGACGGCCTCGACAATGTCGAGGTGGCGTTCCTTTCCGCTTCCGAGATTGCCGGTGAGATCGGGCAGGGCGCCGTCGACCTCGGCATCACCGGCGAGGATCTGGTGCGTGAGAACCTTGCCGACTGGGAAGAGCGCGCCGAGATCGTCGCGCGCCTGGGCTTCGGCCATGCCGATGTCGTCGTGGCGGTGCCGGACATCTGGCTCGATGTCGAAACGATGACCGATCTCGACGACGTCGCCGCAGACTTTCGCCAACGCCACGGCCGACGTTTGCGGATCGCCACCAAATACTGGCGGCTGACGCAGCAGTTCTTCTCGCTGAAGCATGGCATCCAGGTCTATCGCATCGTCGAAAGCCTGGGCGCCACCGAAGGCGCACCGGCGGCGGGCCTCGCCGACATTATCGTCGACATCACCTCCACCGGCTCGACCCTGCGCGCCAACCATCTCAAGGTGCTCGGCGACGGGGTGATCCTGAAGTCGCAGGCCTGCCTGGTCGCTTCGAGGAAGGCTCGTGACGCGGCCGATGAAGCACAGCTGAAGAGCATTGCCGCGAAGATGAGCGCCCTCCATCCCTGATGAGGAGAGAGGACCTTTGGCGGATTTGCACCGGCGCGATGGGCTGATAGGCTCGGGCATCCCGGGAGGAGACGGCGATGGTAATCAAGCTCGACGAACTCCAGAACGCCACCAACCTGCGGAAGCAGCGCGATAGCTTCATCGCTCCGGTGGACGGCAGGGCGCATGTCTCGGGCGATCGTTCGCTGCCCTTGCTGGACAAGACCATTCCCGAGCTGTTTTCCGAGACGGTGAGCAAATACGCCACGCTCGACGCCGCCGTCTTCGTCGGCCAGGACAAGCGCTTCACCTGGAGCGAGCTCTCCGATGCGGTTGATGCGCTGGCTGCCGGCTTCCTGGCGCTTGGGCTTGAAAAGGGCGACCGGGTCGGCATCTGGTCGCCGAACCGCTGGGAATGGCTGGTGACGCAGTTCGCCACCGCCCGCATCGGCCTGATCCTTGTCAATATCAACCCGGCCTACCGGCTGACCGAACTGGAATACGCCTTGAACAAGGTCGGCTGCCGGGCGCTGGTGACCGCCGCCCAGTTCAAGACCTCCGACTATCTCGGCATGATCGAGACGCTGGCGCCGGAGCTCGCTACCGCCGAACCCGGCAAGCTCAAGGCGAAGAAGCTGCCGGCGCTGGAGATCGTCATCCGCATGGGCGACGACAGCTCACCTGGCATGTTCAATTTTGGCGACGTGCTCGCCACGGCCGCGCGCGACGACTATGACAAGCTCGACCGCATCACCGAAGGGCTGAAGCCGGGCGAGGCCATCAACATCCAGTTCACCTCCGGCACGACGGGCGCGCCGAAGGGCGCGACGCTCACCCACCTGAACATCGTCAACAACGGCAACTTCGTCACCTCGGCGATCAAGCTGACCGTCGACGACCGGCTCTGCATTCCCGTGCCGCTCTATCACTGCTTCGGCATGTCGATGGGGACCATGGGCTGCGTCTCCAAGGGCGCCACCATGGTCTTCCCGGGCGAAGGCTTTGACGCCGGCGCGACGCTGAAGGCCGTGGCGCAGGAGGCCTGCACCGGGCTCTACGGCGTGCCGACCATGTTCGTCGCCATGCTCGACCACGCGGATTTTTCCACCTTCGACCTTTCCAGCCTGCGCACCGGCATCATGGCGGGTTCGCCTTGCCCGATCGAGGTGATGAAGAAGGTGGTGTCGCTCATGCATATGTCGCAAGTGACGATCGCTTACGGCATGACCGAGACCAGCCCTGTCTCCTTCCAGAGTGGCGTAGACGATCCGCTGGAAAGGCGCGTCTCCACTGTCGGCCGCATCCACCCGCATGTCGAGGTGAAAGCCATTGGGCCTGACGGAGCGACCGTCGCCGTTGGCGCGCCGGGCGAGCTCTGCACGCGCGGCTATTCGGTGATGAAGGGCTATTGGGACGACCCGGAAAAGACCCGGGAGGCGATCGACGCTGAAGGCTGGATGCATACCGGCGACCTCGCCACCATCGACGACGAGGGCTATTGCAACATCGTCGGCCGGGTGAAGGACATGGTCATCCGCGGCGGAGAGAACGTCTATCCACGTGAGGTCGAGGAATTCCTGTACCGGCACCCCAAGATCAAGGAAGTGCAGGTTTTCGGCATTCCGGACCATAAATATGGCGAGGAGCTTTGCGCCTGGATCGTGCTGAAGCCTGGCCAGATCGCCACCGAGCAGGAGATCAAGGCCTTCTGCGCCGGCCAGATCGCCCACTACAAGGTACCGCGCTACATCCGCTTCCGTACCGAGCTGCCGATGACGGTGACCGGCAAGCCGCAGAAATTCCTGATGCGCGAAGCGATGGTCGAGGAGCTCGGTCTCGTCGCGCAGAAGACCGCGTGAAGCTGGAAGTATTCAGCCTTGGGAAACACGCTCGGGGCGCGAACCCTTCAATTGTGCGTGTCTGGATGGGATCATGGACAACGAGTTCCCGAATTTCGCGGCGCTGAAAGCCGCGAAAGTCGAAAACATAGACTATCGCATTGTCGTCCGGCGTGGCGCACGAACCGGCAATGCGGTCGTCATCGCTCCGCACGGTGGGAAAATCGAACCCCGCACATCCCTGATCGCCGAGACGATAGCTGGAAGCGATCTCGATATGTACTGCTTTGAAGGATTGATGCCGCAAAGCAATCGGGAGCTGCACATAACGTCAAGGAACTTCGACGAGGAGTCCGCGCTCGAACTGTTGCGGAAGAAGTCCGTCGTCGTTGCCATCCACGGTCGGCAGGACCGGGACGATCCCTCGACGGTCTACATGGGTGGCAAGGACGCCGCGTTGATCTCTGAAATAGTCGGGCTCCTGCAAAACGCCGGCTTCAACACAAAAGAGGATGGCCACCCGTTTCCAGGCATCCACGATTTGAACATCGCCAATCGCGGGCTGACCGGGAAGGGAGCGCAGCTGGAGATACCGTTCTCACTGCGCCAGCGGATGGGGAAAGAGCCGGAACTTTTGCAGAAATTCTGTATGGCGGTTCGCAAGGCGATCGACAGCTTCGGCGCCACAAACGGTTCGGTCGTGTCCTAAGCCTGCGAATGGACCTACACTTCGCCCTGGTGCGCCACCGCCGCTACCGCCGCCCGGTCTTCACCTCGGATGGTCTCGGGGCCGAGCCCGGCTCCTCGACCAGTGGGCCGAGCAGCACTTCGCCGAACAGCGGCTGGTAGCTGCGGCGCACGGCCGGGTCTTCCTTGAACGACAGCGCATACTGGCCGATCTGGTGGAAGTAGGTGATGCGCGCCCTGACCAGGCTTTCGTCCTGCGAATAGCCCATGGCGCGGAAGGAGCGGATGAGCAGCGCGATGCGCAGGTCGTCCATTTCCTTCACTTCGTCCGCCAGTTTCCTCGACGTCCGCGACCAGTCGCGTATGGCGAGATCGAGCAGCGGGCTGAACGGCGCCTCGTCGACCCACACATGAACGATGTCGGTGAAGAACCGCAGCCCGTCGATGTCGTGCATCTCGCGCATCGCCCAGAACGGCGCGCAGTTGATGTCGCGCCATTCCTGCAGCAGGCCGTCGCGCAGGTCGGCAAGGCTGGTGAAGTGGAAGTAGAAGCTGCCGCGCGTGACCTTCAGCTGCTTGGCGAGGCGGTCGATCTTGACCTCGGCGATGCCGCGCTTTTCCAGCACCTTGCGCGCCGCGGCGATCCAGGCCTCGCGGCTTAGCGTCTGCCGGGGCGCCGTCGATCCGGTCCGCGTCCTGGCCGGTCGCTTCGTCCTTGCCGTGGCGGCGTCCGCTTTCACCTGCTTCCAGACCTCCATGGCGGCTCGGGGCAATCGGCCGGGCCTTGCCTGATCAAGCCCAAGTTCGCCCGCTTCGCAACCCGCAACTGCCGTCGTCCACCGC
>JBFLWR010000474.1:0-4316 GCA_040755925.1 Pseudomonadota bacterium | reverse complement strand
CGCCGCGATGGTTGCGGCAGGCAACGGAACCTTCCGTCGTCAGGACGTCCGCTACATCCTCGGAGATCACGGGGGCGAAAGCCTGCATGGCCGCGAGCGGCATATCGGAAAGCGTCTCGTAGCCATTATCCCGCGCGGCGCCGACGATAGCAGCCACCGCATGGTGGGCGTCCCGGAAAGGCAGGCCGGCGCGCACCAGGTAGTCGGCAAGGTCCGTGGCCGTCGAATAGCCCTTTTCGGCCGCCGCGCGCATGTTGCCGGCCTTGACCTTGATCGTCGGCAGCATCTGGGTCGTGACGGTCACCGCGCCCCGCACATTTTCCAAAGTGTCGGTCAGCGGTGGCTTGGATTCCTGCTGATCCTTGTTGAAGGCAAGAGGCTGCGACTTCATCAGCGCCGCCGATGTCGTCAGGTTGCCGATCACCCGCGCGGCCTTGCCGCGGACGAGTTCGGCGAGGTCCGGATTGCGCTTCTGCGGCATGATCGAGGAGCCGGTGCAGAACTGATCGCCGACCTCGATGAAATCGACCATCGGCGTGCACCAGAGGATGATTTCCTCGGCCAGGCGCGACAGGTGGCCCATGATGACGGCGCCGGCCGCGCAGATGTCGACCACGTAGTCGCGGTCGGAAACGGCGTCGAGCGAATTGCGAAAGGCGTGCGAAAAGCCGAGTTCCCGCGCGCTGAAATCAGGATCGATCGGATAGCCGGTTCCGGCAAGCGCCGCGGCACCGAGCGGCGAGACGTTGAGGCGCTCGCGCGCCTGGCCGATGCGCTCGAGATCGCGAAGGAACATCTCCGCATAGGCCATCATGTGATGGCCGAACGTGACCGGCTGGGCGATCTGCAGATGGGTGAAGCCGGGCATGATCGTGGCGGCGTGGCTTTCCGCCAGGTCGACGAAGGCGAGGATGAGCGCCTTCAGCTCGAGGCCGAGCGCATCGAGCTCGGCCCGCGCGTAAAGCCGGATATCCGTCGCGACCTGATCGTTGCGCGAGCGGGCGGTGTGAAGCTTCTTGCCGGCGTCGCCGATCATCGCCGTCAGTCGGCTTTCAACATTCATATGGACGTCCTCGAGTTCCTTCCTCCACGCGAAGGCGCCGGAACGAATTTCCCCGGCGATCGTGTCGAGACCGGCCTGGATGGCGTCGTTTTCTGCGGGCGTCAGCACCTCAGCGCGGGCAAGCATCCGGGCATGAACCTTGGAGGCCGCGACGTCATAGACGGCGATGCGTTTGTCCTGGTCGAGGCATTCGTGGAAGTCGCGAAAGTCGGTCGAGACGGCCTCCTTGAACAAGGGCGACCATGTTGCATTCGAGGGTGCGGACATTGTCATCTCACGGTTGGAGCAGATTGGTGAAGGGGCGGACATCGGCGACGGCATCGATGTCGAGGATCATGTCGCGGAGCTGGGCGACGCGGGCTTGCGGCAGGACGGCACCGACGAGATCGGCGTATTTGGCAATGATGCGCTCATCGCTGAGCGGATTGAGCGGGCCTCCCAGGGGATGCTCGACCGTGGTGGCAAATGTCCTGCCGTCATGCGTTCTGATTTCCACGGACGGCTCGTCCTCGTCGCGCATCGCGGGGTCGATCCCAACAGTCAGGTGGTCCAGCCATTTGCCGATGGCAGGATCACGCCAGGCTTTCTCCTCGAGTTCGGCCAACGAGACCTTGCCATGACGAAGGCGCGCCGCGACCGCGTAAGGCAGGCTCATCTGCGCCTGCGCCCGCGAGGAGACCGTCTTGTGGCCGCACATGCCGAACTGGAAGCCGCTCATGCCGACGGTGACGCCGGCGACATCCGAACTCGCCAGCCCGTTGTCGCCCAGCATGAGATCGATAGCGTCGATGGCTGAATGCGTGCCGCGGCACGTCGCGTGCGGCTTGATGGAGCAGCGGTTGAGGCGCCAGTTATGGCCGAAATCGCGACTGAGCTCTTCCGGCGCTGCCCTCGCGTCGCCAAAGGTCCGGAAGAACCCGCCCCAGACATCGTCGAAGGCCGAAAGCGGCCCCTGAAAGCCGGACCGGGCGAGGCGCGCCGCGACATAGCCGCCCTCCGCGGCGCGTCCGGCGTGAAGCTTCTTGGCCGGGCCGCCATCATGGATGAAGGCCCAGGTGCCGCCAGAATAGGAAAGCGCGCAGCCGAACGCCGAGGCCATGCCATCCCGGTCCAGGCCCAGCAGCGTCGCCACGGCCGCCGCAGCGCCGAAAGTTCCGCAGGTGCCGGTGGAATGCCAGCCATCGCCGTTGTGGATTTCGTAGCCGCCTGCAGCTTCCAGGACGCGGCGGCCCACTTCGTAACCGAGCAGCACGGATTTGAGGAACAGCCGCCCGTCGACAGGGCTTTCCATCGTTTCGAGTGCCGCGATCACAGCCGGCACGACGACGGCGCCGGAATGGTCGCAGCCGCCGGAATCGTCGAGTTCGAAGGCGTGCGCGGATACGCCGTTGATAAAGGCGGCGGTGCGGGCGTCGGTCTTGAGCGACAGTCCCCAGGCGCTCGCTTCCCCCTTCGTCCCCTTCAGCCCAAGGGCGTCGACCGCGAGTTTCGTCTCGATCGACGTCGCGCCGGCGATCGAAACGCCGAGCGTGTCCAGAATATGGAGCTTGGCCTTGCGGATCGTGGCTTCGGGAAAGCGGGAGAAGTCCGTAGCCGCAACTTTGTCGGCAAGCGACGTGAGCACCGTCTCAGCCATCGACGCCGTGCTCCTTGCGATAGGCGTCGAAGACGTGGATCGGATGATCTTTCTCGACCGGGTTGCCCAGCGCCCGCTGGCGTTCGGCAATCTCGGCGCCCGTCGCCAGCCACACATCGTCGAAGCTCAGGATGTGACGCAGCAGGTCCTCGACAAGCGAGATGCGTCCCGGCGTTCCGCTCCATTCCGGCCGCAGCTGGATGACGTAGCAGAGGCCGAAACGCCGGTATGCATCGAACTCGGCAATCCAGTTGTGCAGGACGCCTTCGTAATCGGGTATCCGGCCCTGGCCCTTGGGGAAGGCAGGCGTGAAATTGAACTGGAAATAAGGCCGATCCTCCAGCTCGATGTGGACCGGGATTTCGACTAGGCCTGACGGATGGGTGTAGGGCAGGTCGTCGCCATTGAGGCTGGCCGACCAAGCGTAGCCCGCCTCCAGCAGAAGCCTGTCGAACCCCACCGGCCAGTTGCCTTGAGGCAAGCGGAACCCGCTCACCTCCCTCCCCGCCACGGTGTTCAGCGCGTCCCTCGAGCGCCTGAGGATATCAAGCGACCGAGTTGCTGTGAGCGCATCGTGGCGATCGAAGGAGAGACCGCTGCTTGCGATCTCGTGGCCGGCGCTCGCGATCCCACGCACCAGGTCGCCATGACGATCCGCCGTTTGCGCGCTGAGGAACCAGCTGGTCTTGATTTTCGATGCCGCGAATGTTCTGCAAAGCCGCTCGACACCACGGGTCGCGCCGAATTGCCAGACCGAAAGGCTCTTCGACCTGTTGGCGAGATCGGGTGCAGCGGCTACCGCGTCGGCTCCGTCGTCGAACGGCACCGCCACCATCACGGCGCAGCTTTTGCCCTCGGGCCAGATTGTCGGCTGTGGTGTGGTCATGCCGTCAGCTTTCGGTCGTCGGTCTGGGAATGGCTTTCGATCCACCAGTGGGCGATGTCGCCGAGGCGCGCCGTCCACACGCTGTCGCCTTTGCCAACGATCGCCTTGAACAGACCTTCGAGGATGGAAAGACGCCCCGGCTTGGCGCAGACTTTGGGATGCAGGATCGTCGTCCAACAAAGCCCTTCGCGGTGATAGCCTTCGAATTCCGCCCGCCAATTGCGCTCGACTGCGCGATAGTCGGCAATCCGATCAAGCCCGATCGGGAAATCCGGCGTCTCGGTGTAGGCGAGCGCGGTGTAGTCGTCGATGTCCCAGCGCGCCGGGATTTCAACGAGCCCGTGGCCCTTCTCGGAAGGATGGAAGTAGGGGCGGTCGTCGCCACGCATGGAGCTCGAATAGATGACGCCGAAGTCTCCCAGAAGCGCTGCCGTTTCGTGGCTCCAGTCGCCCGAGGGCGTTCTGAAGCCGATGGGCGTCACGCCGAGCCGCTCGCGAAAAATCCGACGCGACCGCTCCATGACGTCCAGTTGCTGCTCCGCAGTGAGGTCGATGAAAACCTCGTGGCGGTGGCCGTGATAACCAACCTCGTGGCCGCCGGCGACGATGCGCTCGCATCGGTCGGTCCAATGCTCCACGACCCAGGTTGGAATGAAGAACGAGGCCTTGAGGTCATAGGCCGCCAGCAGATCGAGCAACCGGGGCAATGCGCGCCAAGGGCCATAGGCGCC
>JBFLWR010000473.1:0-15860 GCA_040755925.1 Pseudomonadota bacterium | reverse complement strand
GAACAGGCCGGCCGCCGCTCTTCAAAGGGTGCGATCGGACGCAAAACCGGTTTCCACTTTTGCTGATCGCTCTCTTGGGAAACGCCTGAGTGGAGGTCAGCCATGGGTACTCGCGCCGGAGGACGACGCACGGGACCGAAATGCATCGCCATAGTCGGTCCCTTTGCAAGCGGTAAGACGACACTTCTCGAAGCAATCCTCGCCCGCACGGGCGCCATTCCCCGCCAGAATCCCGTTTCTTCGGGCAACACCGTTTCCGATCATTCGCCCGAGGCCCGTGCCCACGCCATGAGCGTGGAGGCCAACTTCGCCACCACGGAATTCATGGGCGAGCAGTTCACCTTCGTCGATTGTCCCGGTTCGATCGAGTTCGCGTTCGAGGCCGAACCTGTGCTCGCCGCCTGCGATGCCGCCGTTGTCGTTGCCGAGGCCGACGAAAAAAAGATCCCGGCGCTGCAGCTCATCATGCGCAAGCTCGACGACCTCGGCGTGCCGCGCATCCTGTTCCTGAACAAGGTCGACAAGGCGATAGCCGGCGTCCGCGAGACGCTGAAGATGCTGCAACCGGCAAGTTCGGTGCCGTTGCTGCTGCGCCAGATCCCGCTGCGCAAGGACGGCGTCGTCATCGGCTCGATCGATCTCGCGCTGGAGCGCGCCTATGTCTATCGCGAATATGCCGAAAGCCAGGTCGCCGAGATCCCGGACGACGACAAGGCGCGTGAGCTGGAGGCCCGCTTCTCCATGCTGGAGACGCTCGCCGATCATGACGACCAGTTGATGGAACAGTTGCTGGAGGAGATCGAGCCGCCAAAGGACGCGATCTTCGACGACCTCTCGGCCGACCTTCGCGCCGGCGCGGTGACGCCGGTGCTCATCGGCACCGCCGAGAAGGGCAATGGCGTGCTGCGCCTTCTGAAGGCGATCCGCCACGACGCGCCGGATGTCGAGGCGACCCGCAAGCGCCTTGGCGTGCCGGACGGCAACCAGACGATCGTGCAGGTGATGAAGACCATCCACACGGCGCATGGCGGCAAGTTGTCGGTCTCGCGCGTGCTGTCCGGCCAGTTGGCCGACGCGGCCGAGCTTTTTCTTTCCAACGGAGACTCGGCCAAGGTTTCCGGCATCTACAAGATGCTCGGCAAGGACCAGTCCAAGCTGACCTCGGCCAAAACGGGCGACACGGTCGCGCTCGGCAAGCTCGACAACGTCAAGACCGGCCAGACGCTGAGTTCCGCCAAGGGCGGCATCAGGCCCCTGGTCACGCTTGATCCGGCACAACCGGTCTTTGCCTTCGCGCTGCGTCCCAAGGAGCGCAAGGACGAGGTCAAGATGTCGGCGGCGATCCAGCGGCTTGCCGAGGAGGATCCCTCGCTGAGCCTCCGCCACAACCAGGACTCCGCCGAAACCGTCCTGTCGGGGCACGGCGAAATGCACCTTCGCGTGGTCCGCGAGCGCCTCGAGGGCAAGAACCAGATCCCGATCGAGGGGCACGCTCCGGCGGTGCCCTATCGCGAAACGATCCGCAAATCCGCCCAGCAGCGCGGCCGCCACAAGAAGCAGTCTGGAGGCCATGGCCAGTTTGGTGACGTAGTGATCGAGATCAAGCCGTTGCCGCGCGGCACGGGCTTCCAGTTCACCGACACAATCACCGGCGGTGTCGTGCCGAAGACCTACATCCAGTCGGTGGAGACCGGCATCCGCGACTATCTGAAGACCGGCCCGCTCGGCTTCCCGGTGGTCGATGTCGCCGTCAACCTGTCGGATGGCTCCTACCATGCCGTCGACTCCTCAGACATGGCCTTCCAGATGGCGGCGAAGCTCGCGATGAAGGAAGGCATGGCCGCCTGCTCGCCGGTGCTGTTGGAGCCGGTCATGAAGGTGGAGATCGTGACGCCATCCGACGCGACCTCGAAGATCATCGCGCTGATCCCGCAGCGGCGCGGCCAGATCCTCGGCTACGACGCGCGACCGGACTGGCCAGGCTGGGACGTGGTCGAGGCGACCATGCCGCAGGCCGAGATCGGCGACCTGATCATCGAACTGCGCTCGGCGACGGCCGGTGTCGCCAGCTACAAGGCTGCTTTCGACCATATGGCCGAGCTGACCGGTCGCCTCGCCGACGAGGCGATGAACGCCAACGGCAAGGCTGCCTGAGGGAAATACCAAAACGGCGCCCGGATTATCCGGACGCCGTTCTTTTGCGGACCGTCTTCCTGGGAGGCAAACGGCAGGTCCGCCGCAGCAGGAAAAATGGTTCGGACGCGGCAGCTGCCTGAGCCCGGCCGTCCGAGTGATGCCCCCATCTCCCGAACCGGCCAACCGCGTCCTATGGTCTACTTAATCCATAGAGTGCGTCCGCGACATGTTACCCGATGTTACATGTCACCGTTACGCGGTGGATACGCACGCTTTTTCGGTAGCGTGGCGACCTTTGGGCAACAAAAAAGCCGGATCAATAAAGATCCGGCTGAGTTTGATTGGAAGTGCCGATTAGGGCTAACCTCCAGAGGGGAACACTCGAGGGCGCTAATGGGAGGAGAACGCGCCCCAGAGATGCAACTATATATCTGCTCATCATGCCCAAGAAACAAGCATCTATTTTGCAACACACGCATGCAAAAAGACGCAGGCTGTGGTCCAACCCATTCCAGAGGCCGATAGGACCAGAAAAATCGCCGAAAACGGCAGCCTCGACGGCTCTAAAGTGGTTGCTGATATGCAAGATCGACCGATTTTGAGTTGGGACTACGTGAAATCCCAAATGATGCGGATTCGAGCAGGCCGCGTTTATTTTTGCGGCAGGAGGTTCCATGCGGACTTTTTCGGCGATCGCCGGTAGTGCGTTATTCCTTATCGCTGCGCCTGGGGTCGTCGCCGGGCTGGTGCCTTGGCTGTTGACCGACCGCTATCGCATCCCGCTGTCGACTGTCCCAGGTTCCGTGCCCGCGGGTTGGGTCCTGGTGGTCGGGGCAGCGGCGATCCTGCTTCATGCCTTCGCCCGCTTCGCCCTGGAAGGACTTGGCACGCCGGCGCCGCTGGCGCCGACCGAGAAACTGGTAGTCGGCGGCATCTATCGCCACGTCCGGAATCCCATGTACGTGGCGGTGCTGTCGATCATTCTCGGCCAGGCGCTGCTGTTTTCGAGCTGGGCCGTCATCGTCTACGGCCTTGTGGCGGCCGCGGCGATGATCTCGTTCGTCAGGCTCTACGAGGAGCCCACGCTAGCCCGCCGCTACGGCGCCGAATACGATGTATACCGCCGCAACGTGCCGGGCTGGGTGCCGCGGCTCACGCCATGGCGGGAATAGGCCATGCCGGGCAACCCGGGTCGTCAGAACGACCAGCTGCGCGCCTTGGCGATGATGAAATCGCGGAACACATGCAGCTTCGCCTGGTTCTTCATCGCGTCGGGATAGGCGAAATAGGTGTCGAAGGATGGCACCTCGGTCTCGGGCAGCAGTTGGACCAGGTTCGAATCCTTGCTGATGACGTAGTCAGGCAGCATGGCGATGCCGGCGCCGCCCTTGACCGCGCGCTTGATCGACAGGATGTCGTTGATCTGCAAGGTCGGCACCCTTTGCCCACCCTCGAAATCGCCAATAGTTTCCAGCCAGTTCAGCTCCGACAGATGCGAGGGCACCGGCACGCCGAAGGTGACGATGCGATGGTTCCTGAGTTCGGCGATCGAGGCGGGCTTGCCGAACTTCGCGATATAGGAAGGCGCCGCGTAGAGATGGAAATGCACGGTGAACAGCCGGCGCTGGATGAGGTCCGGTTGCTGCGGCTGGCGTAGCCGGATGGCGCAATCGGCCTGGCGCATGGTGAGATCGAGCTCCTCATTGGCGAGGATCAACTGCAGGCTGATCTCGGGATAGAGCTCGATGAATTCCTGCACGCGCTCGGTCAGCCAGCCGGCGCCGAGGCCGACCGTGGTCGTCACCCGAAGCACGCCGGAGGGGCGATCCTTGGTCTCTGTCAGCCGCGACTTGATCGTCTCCAGCTTCATCAGCACGTCATGCGCCGTGCGGAACAGCATCTCGCCTTGCTCGGTCAGCACGAGGCCGCGGGCATGGCGATGAAACAGCGCCACGCCGACGTCGTGCTCCAGCGCGCTGACCTGGCGCGAGATCGCCGATTGCGACAGATGCAGCGTCTCGGCGGCATGGGTGAACGACCCAGCCTCCGCCGCGGCGTGAAATACGCGTAGCTTATCCCAGTCCAGCGCCATGATTCCCCTCGTGTTGCTTTTGGCGTCTGAATGAAAAATCAGGCTTTTAAACGACTTTTTTCAGCCGATTTCTTATTCCGCTGCTTCGCGATGGACTTCGATGCCGGCCAGATATTTTTCGGCCTCGAGCGCGGCCATGCAGCCAAGCCCCGCCGCCGTCACCGCCTGCCGGTAGACGTCGTCGGTGACGTCGCCGGCCGCGAACACGCCAGGCACGTCGGTGCGTGTCGAATCCGGCGCCGTCCACAGATAGCCGTTCGGCTTCTGCTTCAGCTTGCCAACGAAGAGCTCGACCGCCGGCGCATGGCCGATCGCGACGAAGACGCCATCGACCTTGAGCCGCGACACCTCGCCGGTTACCACGTTGCGCAGTTTCAGCCCTTCGACCGAAGGCGGCAGCGGCGCCTTGCCCGGCTGGCCGGTGATCTCGTCGACCACCGTGTCCCAGATGACGCGGACATTGTCCTTCTTGAGCAGCCGCTCGCGCAGGATCCGTTCGGCCCGGAAATCGCCGCGTCGGTGGATAATCGTGACGCTCTTGGCAAGATTGGCCAGGTAGAGCGCTTCCTCTACGGCCGAATTGCCGCCGCCGACCACTGCGACATCCTTGCCGCGATAGAAGAAGCCGTCGCAGGTGGCGCAAGCGGAAACGCCGAATCCCATGAAGGTCTGCTCCGACGGAATGCCCAGCCACTTTGCCTGCGCGCCGGTGGCGATGATCAGCGCGTCGGCCGTGTAGACGGTGCCGGAGTCGCCGGTGGCACGGAACGGCCGCACCTTGAGGTCGACCTCGGTGATGATGTCGTTGACGATCTCGGTGCCGACATGTTCGGCCTGCTTGAGCATCTCGCCCATCAGCCAGGGACCCTGGATCGGATCGGCGAAGCCGGGATAGTTTTCGACGTCCGTGGTGATCATCAGCTGGCCGCCCTGCTGCAGTCCGGCGACCAGCATCGGCTTCAGCATGGCGCGCGCGGCATAGATTGCCGCCGTGTAGCCGGCCGGACCGGAACCGATGATGAGAACGGGCGCGTGCTTGGTGTTCATAAAAAAGTCCCCTGCGGCGAAGGCCGTGGTTTATCGCGCGTAATGTAAGTGTTGGCCGCCAAGCCAGCAAGACGAGCGGACCGTCGTCCCCGGAAAGCTTCGGCCTGTGCGGTTATTCGCTCGGCGGCCGATTTCGTTACCATCCAAAAATCGTTTTGGAGAGGGACTGGCGCCAACACAAAAGTCGTTTAATTACACATTCGCGAAAGATTCTTGCGCCAAGCTGAGACAGCCATGCCCCTGAAAGCCGATCTTGACGCCATCGACTGGAAGATCCTGCGCGAATTGCAGAATGACGGGCGCATGACGAATGTCGAGCTGTCTAGCCGGGTCGGCATCTCGGCGCCCCCCTGCCTGCGCCGCGTCCGGCGGCTGGAGGAGGCCGGCATCATCCGCGGCTACCGCGCCCTGCTCAACGCGCCGGCGCTTGGCATGGACGTGGTCGCCTTCTGCCTCGTCGGTCTGCACCACCAGGCCGACGCCGAGCTGAAGACGTTTGCCGAACGGACGCGCGGCTGGCCGATCGTGCGCGACGCCTGGATGGTCTCGGGCGAATCCGATTTCCTGCTGCACTGCGTGGCAAGCGACCTCGGCACCTTCCAGACCTTCGTCATTGAGGAACTGGCTTCGGCCCCCAATGTCGACACTGTGCGCACCGCGCTGACCATCCGCCGCGTCAAGGACGAGGGCCTGGTGGCGTTCGAGCGGCCCTGAGGCAGGCCAGAACGAATCCTCGTCACACTGCCGCCGCGTTGCTATTCGACAGAATCGCTTGGAAAGAGGGGTTAAGTGCGGCTTCGTCGCGCGATTGGTTTCCGCGCGCAGGCGGCGTAAGCTCCGTCAACAAATCCGAGGTCGGAAGGGGACCATGACCCGATTCGCAAGCCCGATTTCGGCGCTCATCATTTGTATGAACGAGGCCGACATGATCGGTCCATGCCTCGAAAGCATCGACTTCTGCGCTGAGATCATTGTCGTCGATTCCGGTTCGACCGATGGCACCGTCGAGTGCGTGCAGGACTACATAGCCAAGGGTTACCCGATAAAGCTGCTGCACAACGACTGGCCGGGATTTCCGCGCCAGCGGCAATTCTCGCTCGACCATGCGACACAGCCCTGGTGCCTTTCGATCGATCCGGACGAACGCGTCGACGACCAGTTGCGGCAATCGATCGTGGCCGCCACGCAGGAGGTGAAAGGCGACGTCGACGGATGGTACGTTCGCCGCCGCGACTGGCTCAAGGGCTACGGCTATGCCCACCGCTGGGTGCTGCACAACAGGCTGCTGAGGCTTTTTCGCCGCCAAGGCGCCACCATGGACCTGACGGCGCGGGTGCATGAATCCTTCAGCGTGCCGGGCGAAACCAGGACGATCGAAAGCGGCGTGCTGCTGCACCGGCGTGAAATATCGGTCGAGGAGGATCTCGCCCGCGCCAACGCCTATTCCAGCCTCAAGGTGGTCGCGCTGGTCGAGAAGGGCAGGAAGCCGGGGCTGGTGCGGCTGGTGCTTTCGCCGCTCGGCAATTTCCTGAAGTTCTATCTCGCCAAACGCTACTTCCTGTGCGGCCGGCACGGATTCGTCTACTCGATGATGGTGCTGGTCTATTCCTTCGCCACCGAGGCCAAGCTGTATGAGGCTTCAGAGGGCAAGGATCCGGCCTGACATTTGCGGTCAGGCTGGGCCAAGCTGCCTCAAGGCCGCTATCAAGCCGCCGAGATCGGCGGTGGTCCGCAACGACCGAGTGGCAAAGCCGGATTGAAGGGTCGCCCTGCCGTCGACAAGCCAGCCTTGCCGCAGTCCGGCATGCTGGCCGGCGTCCATGTCAGCCAGCTTGTCGCCGACCATGAGGGATCGCTGGAGATCGATGTCCAGGCGCCTGGCCGCCTCCAGCAGCATGCCCGGATTGGGCTTGCGCATCGGATGGTCGGCGATTGCCAGCGGGCCCGAGCCAGCTTCGTGATAGGCGCATGCAAGCACCATGTCGACCGTGGCGTTCTCCTCGCCAAGCAGGCACAGCACCCGCTGGTTGACCCTGGCAAACGCGTCCCAGCCAAAATAGCCGCGCGCGATGCCCGACTGGTTGGTGACGACAACGACCGGGATGCCGCACGCGTTGGCGGCCTCGATGGCGGGCGCGATGTTGTCGCGCAGCACCACGTCGGCCGGATCGCCGGGATAGCCGACATCGACATTGATGGTGCCATCGCGGTCGAGGAAGAGCGCTGGCCGGCCGGATGGAAAAGTTCTGCTTCCAATCCGCTCGACCCACAGGCCGGGCTCGGCAAGCGGAAACTCCCGCTTGCCTTCAGCCATTGCTGAGACGCGCTTCCACCGCCTCGCACAGGTGATGATAGAGGCAGAGGTGCCCCTGCTGGATGATCGGCGTCGAGGTCGAGGGCACGTTGAGCAGGATGTCCGTCAATGGCTTGAGCTTGCCGCCGGTGTCGCCGGTCATGCTGATCACCGTCATGCCCATCGCCCGCGCCTGCTCTGCGGCGGCGAGGATGCTTGGCGAATTGCCGCTGGTGGAAATCGCAAGCAGCACCGCTCCTTCGCAACCATGTGCCTCGACTTGCCGCGAAAACACGGTGTCGAAGCCGTAGTCGTTGCCCCACGCCGTCAGCACCGCCGCGTTGGCCGGCAGCGCGATGACGTTGTAGGCCTTGCGCTCCTTGAGGAACCGGCCAACCAGTTCGCCCGCGATGTGGATGGCATCGCTGGCGGAGCCGCCATTGCCGCAGATCAGCAGGGCCTTGCCTTGCGCCAGCGCCGTAACGACCACGCTTACCGCGCGTTCCATTTCACCGGTGAGGTCACGCTCGACCATTGCCGAGATCGCCGCCGCCGAGCGGACCAGATAGTCATTCAGTTGAGACATGAAACCCTCAGTTTGTGGCCCGCATCTTGCCGATGGTGTTCGTCGTGCTCTTGCCGGCGACGAGATCGACCAGCACCACGCGCCCGCCGGCCTTCTGCACGACGTCGGCGCCCACCACGGTCTCGATCGTGTAGTCGGCTCCCTTGACCAGTATGTCCGGCAGCAGCGCCTCGATCAGGGCCAGCGGCGTATCCTCCTCGAAGACCACCACTGCATCGACGGAGGCAAGCGCGGCGAGAACGCAGGCCCGGTCATGTTGGTCGTTGACCGGGCGCCCCGGTCCCTTCAGACGACGCACCGAAGCGTCGCTGTTGAGGCCGAGGACCAGCCGGTCGCATTGGCTGCGCGCGGCATGCAGCAGACTGACATGTCCGGCGTGCAGGATGTCGAAGCAGCCATTGGTGAAGCCCACCGTCAGGCCTTCTTCCTTCCAGGCCGACACCATCCTGGCAGCGGCATTGGCGTCGAGAATGGCATCCTGGTGGGCCACCGGTCCGTGCGAACGGAACAGTGCGCCGGAGAGTTCCTCGAC
This sequence comes from Pseudomonadota bacterium, assembly GCA_040755925.1. Taxonomy (GTDB): domain Bacteria; phylum Pseudomonadota; class Alphaproteobacteria; order Rhizobiales; family Rhizobiaceae; genus Mesorhizobium. The sequence continues at coordinate 7,174 of JBFLWR010000473.1, read as the reverse complement.
CGTCAGCCGCGCGGTGCCGCGCTTGCCGACCACCACGCCGCCGGCGGCATTGGCGATGACGGCGGCTTGCACACGGTCGGCGCCGGCGGCCAGCGAAAGGGCAAACGTTGCGATGACGGTGTCGCCGGCGCCGGAAACGTCGAACACCTCGCGTGCCTGCGTGGCGATGTGACGGGCATCCTCGGCGCTGACGACGCTCATGCCCTTTTCGCTGCGCGTGGCGACGATGTACTCGAAGTCATGCGCCGCGATCAGGTCGCGCGCGGCAGCCACGATCTCTTCGTCGCCGAACACCGCGCGCCCGACCGCCTCGCCGAGCTCCTTGCGGTTGGGCGTGACCGCGGTCGCGCCGGCGTAGCGGGCATAGTCGCGCCCCTTCGGATCGACCAGAACCGGCTTTCCGGCATCGCGGCAGATCGCGATCAGTTCGGCTGCAACGCCGTCAAGCAGGATGCCCTTGCCATAGTCGGACAGGATGACGATGTCGGCACGCCCAAGCGCTGCCTGGAAGTGCTCGACAAGCGTCGCCCGCTCGGTACCGGAGAGCGGCTTGATCTCCTCCTCGTCGAAACGCAGCACTTGCTGGTTGAGCGCGCTGAAGCGGCTCTTCGACGAGGTCATGCGGCCGCGGCGCTGGGCAAGGCCGTCGGTGTCGACACCGAGTTCGCCCAGCATGCGCATCAGATTGTCGCCGGCCGGGTCGGCGCCGATCAGGGAAACCGGGATCGCGGCCGCGCCCAGCGAAACGATGTTGGAAACGACATTGCCCGCACCGCCCAGGGTCAGCATCTCGCCTCGCCCGTGCAGCACCGGGATCGGCGCCTCGGGCGAGATGCGTTCGATGACGCCGTTGACGAAGCGGTCGAGGATGAAATCGCCGACGACCAGAACAGTGGCATCGCCGAAGCGAGCGATGGCGCGATGCAGGGGCTCGGGAGAAGGCGGATTATGCTTGATCATATCACTGACAACACACTGATAAGGCCGTTCTCGATCTTGCTGGTCACCATCGTCTGATGGCCGGATCATTCATGGCGAAGCCGATATACCGCAAATCCATGCAGCGCAACGGCGGCTCCACTGTCCTGTCGATCAGCTCCTCTGCAAGGCGACATGCATGCCGAGACCGACGAGCACCGCCCCGCCCGCCCGCTGCATTAGCCGTTGCGCGCGGCTCGAACGCCGCAGCCGGCCGATCAGAGCGCCTGCCAGGAATACGCATGTGATGTCGGCGGAAGAAAACATCAGGTTGACGATGGTGCCGAGCACGACGAACTGCAGCCAGATCGGGAATGCCGCCGAAGCGTCGATGAACTGCGGCAGGAAAGCCATGAAGAAGATCGCCGTCTTGGGGTTGAGCACCTCGACGGCGATGCTCTCGAAAAAGGCGCGGCGCGCAGATTTGCGCTCAATCGCGGGCAACACCGCGTCGCCCTCGATCCGCTTGCGAAGCAGGGAGACGCCGAGCCAGATCAGATAGAGCGCACCCACGAGCTTGACCGCCATGTAGAGCGGCGGCACGGCATGGAACAGCACCGACAGACCCGCTGCGGCGGCAAAGACATGCACATAGCCGCCCAGATGAATGCCCAGCGCCGCCGTCAGGCCGGACCAGCGGCCACGCGCCATCGTCTGCGCGGCGGCATAGAGCATGGAGGGACCTGGAATATAGGCAAAGATGGCCGTGGTGGCGAAGAACGCGATCAGCAGTTCGGTCGACGGCATTGTCCCTGTCCCCTCATCGAAATGCCCGGTGCGGGCCGACTGAAGCGAAAGCTTTGCGGCGCCACTGTGGCGCATGCAGCTGCTTTGTCGACAGCCCGGGATACCTCCCTTATAAGAGCCGGAATCGGCAAGTGAAACGAGTATCGAGGCCAACAGCATGATCATCGTCACGGGCGGCGCCGGCATGATCGGCTCCAATATTGTTGCCGCGCTCAATGCCGAAGGGCATGACGACATAGTGGTGGTCGACGACCTGACCGACGGCCACAAGATCGCCAATCTGGCCGACCTCCATATCGCCGACTACCTCGACAAGGACGACTTTCTAGGCCGGCTCGAGGAAGGCGGGCTCGGCCGCGTCGAGGCCGTCTTCCATCAGGGCGCCTGCTCGACCACCACGGAATGGAACGGCAAGTTCATGATGGACGTGAACTATGCCTATTCGAAGCGGCTGCTGCACGCCTGCCTGGCGCTGCGCGTGCCCTTCCTCTACGCCTCGTCGGCGTCGGTCTATGGCGGCGGCAGCGAATTTCGCGAGGAGCCCACGCTCGAACGGCCGCTCAACGTCTATGCCTATTCGAAGAAATTGTTCGACGACTATGTTCGCCGCAATGTCCTCGACACCGAACACTCGCAGGTTGCGGGCCTGCGCTATTTCAACGTCTACGGGCCGCGCGAGGCGCACAAGGGCTCGATGGCCTCGGTTGCCTTCCATCTGTTCAACCAGGTCGAGCGTGGCGAGAACCCGAAACTGTTCGGCGCCTATGACGGCTTCGGCCCCGGCGAGCAAAGCCGCGACTTCATCCATGTCGGAGACGTAGCCGACGTCAATCTGTGGCTGTGGAAGCGGGGGGCGAACGGCATCTTCAACTGCGGCACCGGCCGCGCCCAGCCGTTCCGCGCCATTGCCGAAACGGTGATCGACACGCTCGGCAAGGGCGAGATCGAGTTCATCCCCTTCCCCGACCACCTCAAGGGCAGCTATCAGAGTTTTACGCAGGCTGATATGTCCCGCTTGCGCGCGGCCGGCTACAATGGCCAATTCCGGACCGTAGAAACCGGCGTCAGGGACTATGTCGAATGGCTGAAAGCCCAACGATCCTAGTGATCGGCCCACGCTGGGTGGGCGACATGGTCATGGCGCAGTGCCTGTTCTCCGCGCTGAAGGAAAAGCATCCCAACGCCGCGATCGACGTGCTGGCGCCAGCCTGGGCGGCGCCCATGGTCAAGCGCATGCCGGAAATACGCAGCCAGATCGATTTCCCCCTAATGCCGGGCGCTCTCGAATTCCGCAGCCGCATGCGCTTCGGCCGCCTTTTGCGCGGCCGCTACGACATGGCGTATGTGCTGCCGGGCAGCTGGAAATCGGCCCTGATCCCGTTCTTTGCCCGGATTCCGCGCCGCGTCGGCAACCTCAGGGAAATGCGCTACGGCCTGCTGACCGATATCGTGCCCCTGCCCGATGCCCTCAAGCGGCGCACCGCGCGAGCCTATTTCGGCCTTGCCCGTGGCGGCACGTTTCGCGCACCGAAACTCACCGTCGATACGGCCAACCAGGCCGATCTGCTTGCCCGGTTCGGGTTGAGCGGCAAGAAACTCGTCGCCTTGATGCCCGGCGCCGAGTTCGGCCCGGCAAAGCGCTGGCCGAGCGACCATTATGCCGGGCTTGCCCGAACTATGATGGAAAAGGGGTACAGCGTCGGGCTGCTGGGCTCGAAAAACGATGCCAACGTGACCGGCGAGATAGCCACACTGGCGCCGGGTGCCATCGACCTGGCCGGCAAGACGAGGCTCGAAGACGCCATCGACCTGCTCGCTGCCGCCGACCTCGCCGTGTCGAACGATAGCGGCCTGATGCATGTGGCCGCCGCCGTTGGCACGCCGGTCGTGGCCGTCTACGGATCAACCTCGCCGGAAAACACGCCGCCGCTGACCGAGCGTTCCGAGCTGATCTGGCTTCACCTGTCCTGCTCACCCTGCCACAAGAAGATCTGCCCGCTTGGCCATCTCAATTGCCTGAAGACGCTCGAAGTGGCGCGCGTGACAGCCGCCGCCGAACGGCTGCTGCAGGTTCCGGCCACCGTATGAAAGTGCTGATCGTCAAGACGTCGTCCATGGGCGACGTCATCCACACCTTCCCGGCTGTCGAGGACGCGCTTCGCAACCGCCCCGATGTGACGTTCGACTGGTGCGTGGAGGAGGCGTTCACCGGCATCGTGGCGCTGCATCCGGCGATCCGAACCATCCACAAAGTAGCGATCCGTCGCTGGCGCAAGAAGCTTCTCGACGGGCAAACCTGGCGCGAGATGACAGGGCTACGGCGAGCATTACGGTCGGGGAACTACGATCTGGTGATCGACGCCCAAGGATTGCTGAAATCCGCCGTTGTCGCCAGGCAGGCCGGAGCATCGGTTTCGGGCTTCGACCGCTCGAGCGCGCGGGAGCCAACGGCAACGCTGTTTTACGATCGCAAATACAGGGTCGCTCGCGATTTGCATGCCATCGAGCGCACGCGCCGCCTGTTCGGACTGGCCCTTGGCTATCAGCCGGACCTGTCGGTGCTGGGTTCCGGTATCGTCGCGCCGGCCTCCGGCATGCCGGCCATCGAGGGGCGTGCCGCTTTCCTGCTGCACGGCACCAGCCGCGAGGACAAGAAATGGCCGGTCGATGACTGGATCGAGACCGCGCGCCGGCTGATTGCCAGAGGGTTCACGCCGGTCGTGACATGGTCGAACGAAGCGGAAAGGAAAGTGGCGGAGGCGATCGCCTCGGCCGTTCCAAGAACTGTGCTGATCCCCAGATCGCCGTTGTCCGAGATCGCTGCGATCCTCGGTCGCTCGGAGATCGTGATTGGCGCGGATACCGGTCTTACCCATCTCGCGAGCGGTTTCGGTCTGCCCACGGTCGCCATCTTCCTGGCGACGGAGCCCGGCCTTACAGGCCCGCGCGGACCGTTTTCGACAACCTTGCTGGCGGCGGCCGGCGGCAAGGTCACGCCGGCTGAAGTGATGTCCGAAGCCGAGCGGCAATTGGCGCTCAGATTACAGGCGCAGGCCCAAGTTCCTAGATGAACTGCACCTGGACGATCTCATAGCCCCTTGCGCCGCCGGGCGCATTGACCTCGATGGCGTCGCCGACTTCCTTGCCGATGAGCGCTCGCGCGATCGGCGAGGAGATCGAGATGCGGCCGGACTTCACGTCCGCCTCCTGGTCGCCGACGATCTGATAGGTCTTCTTTTCCTCGGTATCCTCGTCGACCAGCACCACGGTGGCGCCGAACTTCACCTTGTCGCCACTGAGCTTCGAGACGTCGATGACCTCGGCGCGCGCGATCAGATCCTCGAGTTCGTTGACGCGGCCTTCATTGTGGCTCTGCGCCTCTTTGGCCGCATGATATTCGGCATTTTCGGACAGGTCGCCATGCGATCGCGCTTCGGAGATCGCCTCGATGATGCGAGGACGCTCCTCCTGCTGGCGCCAGCGCAGTTCTTCCTTCAATGACGCGAACCCGTCGCCTGTCATCGGGACCTTGTTCATATGCCTGACCTTTCCTGCCGCCACCCCCGCTCGTCGGGAATGGCCTTGTCGATGGTACAAAAAGAAAACGGGTCCGGCAGCCTGGGCTAACGGAACCGTTTCACCACAATTTCGGTCAATATAGCGATCTTCGCGCGATTTTCACGTCCAAAAATGAAGTTCGGCAAAATGACCACCGCTTTCGCGCAGGCCGCCAGGAGGCGAGCGCGGCAGGCGTAAGCAAAAACCGGCTGCGTGCCCGCAGCCGGTTCGAGGAGTAGCTGGCGTTGCGATCAGCTTCTCAGGAAGTGATCGATCTGCTCGGACAACATGCCGTATTCCCGGGAGCCCTTGCCGGTCCGGATTTCGATCTGCTTGAGCTGCTCCTGGGCGCCTGCGAGATCGCCGATCTGCAGATGCGCCTCGCCGAGATATTCGCGAACCAACGTGTAGTTCGGATCGATCCGCAGCGCCTCTTCGTAATAGCCGAGCCCTACGGTGACGCGGCCGGAATGGCGATGCGAATAGCCGAGATAGTTGAGGATTCGCGGATCCTGCTTGTTGGCGGCCAGAGTCAGAACCGAGATCGCCTCGTCATAGCGCCCGGCCATCGCCAGATCGTGGCCAGCCTCGTAGATGCTGTCGTCATCCAGCATGCCGTATTGGGGCTTTACGCATTTGTTTTTCTTCTTGTCCCAGACCTCACCCTTCTTGCACTGGGTGGTGGTCGGGCTGCCGCCTCCGCCTGAACTGTCGCCGCCTGCGGTGTATGCGGGCGCCACAAACAGCGGCAGGGCGGCAATTGCCATGGCCTGAACAAGTAAACGTCTGCGCATAGAAGCCTCCGTGAGCGTGAGAATGCCAGACTAACGCCGGCGCCCCCCGGTTTCATCCCCGAAAAACCCGATGTCGGCCGAACTATTTTAGAAAACCGGGAAGGGAGCTTTGCCTGCAGGCGTGACGCGCGCCGCAAATCCGCTATCATCCGGACCAAGCGCATCACGTGGAGAAGGACCGTGCAGCAGCGCCGCGAGAAGGAGTGGGAGCTTTCGATCGATCCGGATACGGTGCGCGTGTTCATCCTCAAGGCCAAGGCGCTAAGCGCCGCCGTCAACGAGGATTATGACGACGGCGCCGAGCACGAAGTCGAGTTCGACGGCGACAGGCACGCCAGTCATCACCACGACGGTCTTGTCGAGGAGGCCTCGGAAAACCTGACCGAGGAGGAATTTCGCGAGCTGATCAACGACCTCAATGTCGACGAGGCCGCCGAGCTGATAGCCCTCGCCTGGGTCGGACGTGGCGACTATGACGCTACCGAATGGGCCGATGCGGTAGCCGCGGCGCGCGAGCGCGCCAACAAGCGCACGGCGAAATACCTGCTTGGCCTGCCGCTGCTTGCCGATTGGCTGGAGGAAGGCCTGGAGGCGATCGGCGCGTAACGCACCGGTAATCGATTGTGATCAGCCGCTCCCGGCTTCCAGGCAACTTCAGGATGCCGGCGCCGTTTCCGGGCGATGGCGACGCTAAGCTTGTCCCGACTGTGCGTTCTGGCTCTGCCGCTGGCGGCGATGTGCCTTGTCACCCCCGCGCTGGCGAGGCATCACCATCACAGGCTGCACAAGAGCCATCCATCCTCCAACAATCGAAACACGGCACCGGCGCTGGAAACGCCTGCAACGCCACCTGTTCCCGAACCCCGTCCCACCGGTGCCGAAGGCGGCGTGAACACCGAGGCTGCGCCACCAAAACAAGACAAGGAACGGCAGCCGTCGGCTGGCGTCCAGTCAACGGTGCCGCAAACACCGGCGGTCGTTGCCACGCCGCCGGAAAAGCCGGCTGAGCTCGAACCGGAGCCCCCCGCGACGGCCCCGCTGCCTCCACAGAAGCCGGACGAGGCTGGCGGCGAAAAGATGCTTCCCGATCCTCGTTC
>JBFLWR010000472.1:2782-8912 GCA_040755925.1 Pseudomonadota bacterium | reverse complement strand
CCAGATCCTTGAGGTCGGTGGCGAGGCACAGGATCGCCATCACCTCGGAAGCGACGGTGATGTCGAAGCCGGCTTCGCGCGGATAGCCGTTGGCGACGCCGCCGAGCGAGCAGATGATCTCGCGCAGGGCGCGGTCGTTCATGTCCATGACGCGGCGCCAGGCGACGCGGCGGGTGTCGATGCCGAGCTCGTTGCCCCAGTAGATGTGGTTGTCGATCAGCGCCGACAGCAAATTATGCGCCGTGGTGATGGCGTGGAAGTCGCCGGTGAAGTGGAGGTTCATGTCCTCCATCGGCACCACCTGCGCGTAGCCGCCGCCGGCCGCACCGCCCTTGACGCCGAAGTTCGGGCCGAGCGAGGCTTCGCGGATGCACACGATGGCCTTCTTGCCGATGCGGTTCAGGCCGTCGCCGAGGCCGACGGTGGTCGTCGTCTTGCCTTCGCCGGCGGGCGTCGGGTTGATGGCGGTGACCAGGATCAGCTTGCCGTCCTTGTTGCCCTTCACCGACTTGATGAATTCGGCGGAGATCTTCGCCTTGTCGTGGCCATAAGGCAGCAGGTGCTCGGTCGGGATGCCGATCTTGCCGCCGATCTCCTGGATCTGCTTTTTCTTGGCGCCACGCGCGATCTCGATGTCGGACTTCACTTCGGCCATGGTCATTCACCTCGAAGATTGGGTTGTCGGAAATGCGTGTTGTGATTCTAGAACTGTGGCCTCGGCAGGTCATTGGCGAGGTAGGCTGAGGTCAGCGTGTTGGCCATCAGCAGCGCGATCGTCATTGGACCGACGCCGCCTGGCACCGGCGTGATCGCGCCGGCATGGCCTGCCGCCTCGGCATAGGCGACGTCGCCCACCAGGCGATTCTTGCCGCTGCCCTTTTCCGGCGCTGCGATGCGATTGATGCCCACATCGATCACCGTGGTTCCTGGCTTCACCCACTCACCGCGGATCATTTCCGGCCGGCCTACAGCGGCGACCAGGATGTCCGCACTACGACAAAGCTCCGGGAGGTCCCTGGTCCGGCTGTGAGCGATGGTGACCGTGGCGTTCGCCGCCAGCAGCAGGTTGGCCATCGGCTTGCCGACGATGTTGGATCGACCGACGACAACTGCATTGAGGCCGGAAAGATCCTTGCCGTGAACGCGCTCGATCAGCAGCATCGAGCCGGCTGGTGTGCAGGGCACGAAAGCCGTGTCGACCTCGCCGGTGCCGAGCTTGCCGACATTGACAAAATGGAAGCCGTCGACGTCCTTTTCCGGCGCAATCGCCTGGATGATCTTGCCGGCATCGATGTGATCCGGAAGCGGCAGCTGTACGAGAATGCCATGGATTGCCCGGTCATGGTTCAAGACCTCGATGAGGTCCATCAGATAGGCTTCGCTGACATCCGCGGGCAGGGTGTGTTGTAGCGAATTGAAACCGCATTCCTTCGCCGTGCGCGACTTCGCGGCCACATAGACTTGGCTCGCCGGATCCTCGCCGACGATGATGACCGCAAGGCCGGGCGTTACATTCTTGGATGAAGTCAGCTCGCTGCTCGCGCTGGTGACCTTCGCGATCACGTCGGCTGCAACCGCCTTGCCGTCGATTACTTCAGCCATTGCCTCTCTCCGCTCCCACCTGGCGATACCAGTGACATGTCATGGCATCGCTGCGCCGTTGAAACTCGAAAACCAAGTCGCGAAACCTTGCAATCATCCAAGCTGCAAGTCAACTAAAAGGAAATAAAAATTCATATGAAGAAACTATTTGCTTGCCATCAATGTCAGTTTCGTGGGGCCCAAAAAAGAGTCACCGCCCGCGCGGGCGGGGCGGTGACCAGGTAACCGCGGTTCAACGCGGCTGGGAGGAGGGCACGTTGCCCGGTTCAGGAGTGGCGCCGCCGGTCAAAGCACGAAGAACCGGTTGGCGATCAACACCACGATCAGACCAGCCACCAGCGTGGCGTAGGGCAGCATTCCGGCCTTCTTGGCTTTGAGATCGGTGGACTTCATGCCGAGATCGTCCAGCATGTGATCGGGGAACTTGCCGCCATCCTGGATGTAGTGCCGGAAGCAGAACACCGGGAGGATCAATGCCGCGGTTATCAGGCCGGCCCATAGCGCCATCGGATTCCAGACCTTGGCTCCGGCGCCCATGAAGATGGCGTTGACGTAGGCGAACACGGCCCCGATCCCCAGCAGCCAGGTCGGCGCTTTCCAGGGGCGCTCGATATGGCCGTTGTCGATCCGGTGGATCCATCCGGCGTTGAGGTTGAGGAAGTTGAAGATGATGTAGCCGCAGTTCGACACCGCGAGGATGAAGAAGAAGCTGGTCGCATCAGCCGAGGCGATGGCCAATACGATCAGGTTGAAGCACAGGTCCGTCCACATCGCCCGGGTCGGTGCGCCGTGTTCGTTCACATGGCTCAGATAGCGCGGCAGCCAGCCATCGACGGAGCCCTGGTACAGCGTGCGCGACGAGCCGGCCATCGCCGTCATGATGCACAGCACCAGCGCCAGGATCATCAGCATCACCAGGAGGCTGTGGATCAGTTGGCCGCCTCCGACCATGCCGGCCAACGCGTCGGCGACGCCCGAGCCGTCCACGATCGGCGTCGCCAGCATGCCGTTGAGGCCAAGCACGCCCTGGAAGGTGAAGGGCACCAGGATGAACAGGAGCATGCAGAGCAGACCGGAATAGAAGATCGCCTTGAAGGTGTCGGTGCCCGGGTTCTTGAACTCCGACGTGTAGCAGACGGCGGTCTCGAAGCCATAGGTCGACCATGCCGCGATGAACATGCCGCCGAGGGCCAGCGTCCATCCGGAGATGTTCCATGAGCCCGGGTCGGGCGCGTAGGCGGTGGCCAGCGGGACCAGAGGCGAGAAATTCGCCCAGTCGATCTGGCCGGTGAAGATCGGCACGACACCGACGATCAGCATCGGGATGATGACGAGCAGGCCGATATACTTCTGGACACTGGCGGTGCCCAGGATGCCGCGGTGCTGGATGGCGAAGATGATCAGCATCAGCACCGCGCCGATGAAGAAGGTCGCGTTCAGCGAGAAACTGACAGGCCCAAGCGTGTGGCTGAAGAGCGACCAGTTGCGGATCGCGGGCGTTGCGGCGGCCGTCACCGCCGCGATGGCGTCGGCAGCGCTCGTGCCGGCGTGAGCCGCGATGTAGGCAACCACCTGTGGAGAAGTCTCGGTGAAGACCGGCACCGGCGACAGCGCATTGAGGATGTAGGCGGCGGCGATGGAGCAGCCGAGCGACAGCACCGGCGACCAGGCGAACCAGTTGCACCACACCGACAATGGCGCAATGAACTTCGAATAACGCAGCCAGGCGGTTGCGCCGTAGACTGAAGCGCCGCCGGACTTGTTGGGGAACAGACCGGCGATTTCGGCATATGTGAACGACTGCAGGAAGCCCATGATCATGGACACGGTCCAGATCAGGAAGGCCAGCTTGCCAGTCGTTCCGGCAATGCCGCCGATCGAGAACAGAACGAGGGCGGGAACGCCGCTTGCCACCCAGAAGGCGCCTCGCCAGTCAATGCTTCTATGTAACTGCCCCGCGGTTCCCTCCGCGTAGGTGTCCGATAAAGCGCTCATGGCTTTTTCATCCCATTGTTTGAGGTTGAGTGTTCCTGCGATCCGGCTTCCACTGCCGGTTATTTGTTTCCTGAGAGGACTATTTCTTCACTTCAATAAAGATTGTCGGCGATCCTCAATGTCGCCGAGCGCTTTGCCACCCCCATTCTCCCAGATCGTTGACCAGCGTTAGGGCGACACGGCGGAATGCCAGGCGCATCTTGTCCACGGGCGGGCCCGAAAGTCGCGTTTCGGCGATCGCTCGATCCATCAGGGCGAGCCAGTCCTCGGCGTCAGCTGCCGAGATCGGCACATGCGCGTGCATGAGGCGCAGGTCCATGTGCCCATGCTTTTCCAGATAGTGACGGCGCCCGCCGAGGAAGCCACACAGGAAGTTGAACTGTTCCTCGCGGGCGTGCTCGACGCCGTGTCCGCGAAAATGCAGTCGCAGCAATGGCATTCCGCGAGGATCGGTCTCGATCAGGTCGTAGAAGCGGTCGACCAGACCGCGCAGAACCGTCTCGCCGCCAATCTGCGCAAGAAGAGTGTCTTTGGCGTGCGGTTCCATATGCGTCAGGACTGCGGGCGGGTTTTCTTGGGGTCATAGTGCGACAGCGGGACGATCGTGGCCGGCAGCCGCTTCTGGTGGCCGTCGAGCTTACCGATCTCGACCTGCGTGCCGACATCGGCATGGGCCACGTCGATGCGCGCCAGCGCGATGTTCTTGCCGAGGATCGGCGAACGCATCGACGATGTGACTTCGCCGATCTGCGCGCGTCCAAGATGGATGCAGTCGCCATGGCCGACCGCGACAGTTCCTTCGATGTCCAGCCCGACCATCCTGCGCGACGGATGCTCCTTGCGCCGGATCAGCGCGTCCCGTCCGATGAAATCGTCGGCCTTGGACTTGAGCGGCACGGTGAAGCCGATGCCCGCCTCGAACGGGTCGGTCTGGTCAGAGAAGTCATAGCCGGCGAAGATCAGCCCGGCCTCGATCCGAACCATATCGAGGGCGGCCAGGCCCATGGGCGTCAATCCATGCGCCGGCCCCTCGGCCCAGATCGCGTCGAAGACCTCGCCCGCGTGCTTGGGGTGACACCACACCTCGTAGCCGAGCTCGCCGGTGTAGCCGGTGCGCGACAGCACGACAGGCAGCCCCTGGTCATCGCCGATGCGGCCAACGGTGAAACGGAACCAGCCGAGTTCGGCGACCGACGGCTGATGCGGCGGCGTCCAGATTACCTTTTTCAGCAACTCGCGGCTCTCCGGCCCCTGCACGGCAATGTTGTGCAACTGGTCGGTGGAACTGCGGACCAGGACCTTGAGACCGAGCTTTTCGGCCTGCTCGCGCAGCCATATGCCCGAATACTCGTCGCCGCCGACCCATCGGAAATTGTCCTGGCCGAGACGGAACAACGTGCCGTCGTCGATCATGCCGCCATGCTCGTAGCACATGGCGGTGTAGACGATCTGGCCCACCGCCAGCTTCTTCACGTCACGTGTCAGCGTGTACTGGAGCAGTGCTTCCGAATCCGGCCCCGTCACCTCGAACTTGCGCAGCGCGGAAAGGTCCATCAGCACCGACTTCTGCCGGCACGCCCAGTATTCCTCGATCGGCCCGGCCTTTGCGTAGCTGTTGGCCAGCCAGTAGCCGCGATACTCCACGAAGTTGCGCGTCAGCTTTGACAGGCGATCGTGAAACCCTGTTTCCTTGGTCATCTTTGGCTCCGAATCGGGAGTGGCGCGGATCGCCACGGCGCGTTGGAATTTTTCGGCGCCTGAGTAGGTGCGCACATGGATGTCGGTCGGATTCCAGCCGTTGGCCGGCGTCGTGTCGTCAGGGCAGGCGGAGTTGACGCACACGAGGTCGGTCAGCGCCCGCAAAAGCACGTAGTCGCCCGGCCGCGACCACGGCTCGTCGGCATACATGACGCCATGCGCGTCGACCCCGGTGTTGAAGAAGAAGTTGGCCGCCATCCAGCCGCCGCGCGGAGCGACGCCGTACGAGCCGAGAGCCTGGTTGAAGTTTTCCGTGCAGTTGATATGGCCGGGGTAGCCGATATCGTCATAATATTTGGCATAGCACGCCAGCGAGAAGGCGTCGTGGCGGCCGCAAGTGTCCTGCACGACCTCGACCAGCGGCAGGAAGTCCTGATCATAGTATTTCGAATGCAGGCCGGGCAACGGATAGGCGTGGCCCATCAGGCTGCGCGTGGCGGTGACGTCGAGCGCATGCTCCTTGCCCTTGTCCAGCTTGCGCGCCGAAAAGCACTGGAAATCGGTGCACTGGCGTCCGTCGACATCGACGATTTGAATGTAGTCGCCGGCCTTGACGAAATAGGCCTCCGCCGTGGAGGAATGCACGCGAAGATCGAGCACCGGGTCGGCAAGCGGATCCGGCAAATCCCGGGATGTTTCGCGCAAGCGCATCGTCGCGCGCCGCACGTGGACGGTCAGCGGCGTCGCAGTTGCCTGGCCGTCCGGCGCCATGTCGGTTCCGGGCGCCGCGATGACCAGCCAACCGCCACGCTGGGCGGTCAGCTCGACATTGGTC
>JBFLWR010000472.1:0-2772 GCA_040755925.1 Pseudomonadota bacterium | reverse complement strand
CTTCGGCGGCGTTGTCGCGTCGAAGAAGCGAATCCCGCCTGCATTGGCGAGGTCGATGCCACGGATATCGAGCGCCTTGCGCAGCCGCTGCAGGCTGCCGTCCTGACTGGTCAGCAGGGCCTTCAAACCCGCCGCATCCGAGTTCGGACCATGACCGACGATGCCAGCGTCAAGGCGTCCCGAGGTGTCGGCCAAGACGAGCTCGCAAACCTGGCCACCCTCATCATTCGTTAGGGTGATAGTGTCGCCTGCCGCAATGTCGATCAGCATCGCCCCGGCGCCGCCAACGATGTAGCGCTCGGTGCCGGTGGGCAGGGTCAACCCACCGGGGCGGATGATACGGCTCGCCTGCGGCGGTCCACCGCGGACGGGAGGGTAGATCGTGTTCAGCATCGTTACCTCCTCGCTGAGGCCGCCCTCAGCTGCTTCGTCGGCTACGCCGTCATCGACAACCTGGGTTGGGATACCTCGGCGCAATCCAATCCCAGCAGCGCCGGGTCCATCAGGTCGACGCGCCCGTCCGCACGGGCAGCCAATCGAGTTTGATGCGGGGCGCATCCGTAGGCTTCGCGATAGACTTTGGAGAAGTGCGACGGCGAGATGAAACCGCAGGCTACCGCGACCTCCACGACCGGCAAGTTCGTGCTCACAAGCAGAAGCTGCGCGCGCTCCAGGCGCAGTTCCATGTAGTATCGGTTCGGCGACCGCCCCAACTCCCTGTCGAAAAGCCTTTCGATCTGCCGGCGCGATATGCCGCTCAACGCGACAAGTTCGTCGACCGGCATGGGATCATCCAGTCTTGCCTCCATCAAGCCGATGACCTTCATCACCGCCTTGTGGTTCAGCTTCACGCGCGAATGAAGGGGCAGACGCTGTCGCTCCCCGGCTGAACGCATTCGGTAGGCGATGGCTTTTTCGCAGACGCGATTGACGACGCCTGAACCATGGTCACGTTCGACCAGGTCCAGAAACATGTCGAACGGTGCATCCCCACCCGAGCAGGTATGCAGATCTCCATCATGCTCAAAGGCCGTCTGGGTGGACTCGATCCCGGGAAACTGCTCGCAAAACAACGGAAGCTGCTCCCAGTGAACTGCGCACCGGCGCCCGTCCGCCAATCCGGCCCGCGCAACAACGACAGTGCCGCTGCCGATGCAAATGAGGGGAATGCGGCGCATGCGGCATTCCCTTAGCCAGGCATCGAGTTGCCTGTTCGGGCGCGGGATGGCGCTGCCGCCGCAAATCACGGCGGCTGACGTCAAGTTCGATTTTTGGGTTCTCTCGCGTTCATTTCTCAACGTGGAGTCGGCGCCGACGGTCATTCGGCAACTCGACGCCACGGCTTGCCCGTCTTCAGATACGACTTGCCAACTGTAGGCGCCTTTTCCAATTGCTTCGTTGGCTAAGCGCAACACTTCGACTGCGCAGGAGAAAGCCTGAAGCGAGAAGCCAGGCAAGAGGTAGAAACTAAACGACCTGTGCGCGGTCTGCGTAGTCGGCATCCTGGCTCCTCCTCATCTTTGCCATTCGCCCTACTCAGCGAACTGCTGAACAGGCCCATCTCATCTCTGCCCGCAATTGCTCTGAGCGCGGCGCGGGAGAATGGACGGTCCGTAGGGCTTCGGGAAAAGTCGCTGGGCAACGCACGCTCAGTTGCGCAGATAACTCTGCATCGTGTCGTCCAGCGCGTCTTTCCAGGGCGTGTGATGCTGCGGCGCCATGGTGCCGGTCATGACCGATTTGTAGCTGTTGTCGCGGAAGCCCATGATGTCCTTGACCTTGTGCTTCTTCCACTGGAAGAAAGCCTCGTCGGCGGCGTCGACGTCGAAGCTCGGATAGTCGGTCTCGGCGATCAGCTCCTTGATATAAGTGCCCTGGTAGCGGATCGCATCATAGCTGTCCTCGCCCGCGTCCTCGGCCGCCACCCGCTTCTCGACGTCGGCGATCAGCTCGTTCTTGGATGCGGGCACCTTGATCCTGCCGAGGATAGCGTCGCGTACCCACCATGCCTGCGCATCGAACATATTGAAGGTGTACCACTGGTCCTGCATGCCCAGATAGAACAGCGCCGGATTGTGGACGTAGACCACGCCCTTGTAGAGGTCGGCCGTGGCCAGCCTGTTCGCCGTGCGCAGCCGCAACTCATCCGACATGAACGGGAAATGATGCTTGTAGCCGGTACAGAGGATGATCGCGTTGACCGTTGCCGTCGAGCCATCCTTGAAGGTTGCGACGTTGCCCTCGACCTTGGTCAGCAGGGGCACTTCCTTCCAGTTGGCCGGCCACTTGAAGCCCATGGCCTCGGTACGGTGGCTGACCGTGACCGACTTGCAACCGTACTTCCAGCACTGGGAACCGATATCCTCGGCCGAGTAGCTGGTTCCAATGATCAGTATGTCCTGACCGACAAATTCGCGTGCGTCGCGGAAATCGTGAGCGTGGAGGATGCGGCCATTGAATGTCTCGAACCCGGGAAATTCCGGCACGTTCGGTGTCGAGAAATGGCCCGACGCTACGATCACGTGATCGAATTCTTCCGAGTAGGACCGGTCATTGGGAAGATCGTGCACGCGCACGGTGAACTTGCGGGTCTCGGCGCTCCAGGTCACAGACCTCACGACGGTGGAAAAACGGATCCAAGGGCGCACGCCTGCCTTCTTCACGCGCCCTTCGATGTAGTCGAACAACACGGCCCGGGGCGGATAGGACGCAATCTGCTTGCCGAAGTGCTCCTCGAAGGAATAGTCCGCGAACTCGAGACCTTCTTTGGGG
>JBFLWR010000471.1:0-7141 GCA_040755925.1 Pseudomonadota bacterium | reverse complement strand
ATGCGGCAGGATCGGCGGCACTCGTCGAAGGCGCGATTCCTGCAACGCCGGCGATTAGCGAAAGCCCGCGTCGCAGCTGATCTCCCCCCTCGTGGGGGAGATGTCCGGCAGGACAGAGGGGGGCGCGAAGGACCGCCGGCGCCAACCTTGGAAACCCCGAAATCTCCGGCTACCCTGACGCCCTGCCACCCCGGGAGCCCCGCGCCATTCCGAAGCCCACCTTCCTCGAGATCGCGCGCCGCGCCGGCGTCGGCACCGCTACCGTCGAGCGCGTGCTGAACGGCCGGGGCGGGGTGCGGCCCGTCACCGTCGAGAAGGTGGTGGCGGCGGCGCGGTCGCTCGATTATCCGCGCCGGCTGCCGGAGGCGCATCGCGGCGTCATCCGCATCGAGGTGATCCTGGTCCGGCCCGACGCGACCTTCTTCGCCCGCCTGTCCCGCGCCTTCGAGCGCATTGCCGCGACGCTCGACCGCTCCATCGCCGTCCACCGCACCTTCCTCGACGAGGCCAACCCCGCGGCAATCGCCAGGCGCATCCTAGAACCGGACATGCGGCGCGCGGCGCTCATCCTCGCCGTGCCGGACCACCCGCTGGTGAGCGCGGCGCTGCGCAGACTCGAAGCCGAAAACGTCCCGTCGGTGCAGATCGTCACCCAGATTTCCGGGACGAAGAGCACCTATGTCGGCATCGACAATTACGCCGCCGGCCGTATGGCGGGACTGTTGACGGCCAGGATGCAGCGACGGCCGGGCAAGGTGGTCGCGCTCTGCCACAGCCAGATCTACCGCGTCCACCGCGACCGCGTGCGGGGTTTCTTCGACTACCTGATCGAGCAAGCACCGGACTTCGAGCCGGTCGCTGCGCTCTTCGGTCATGACGACGGCGACCGCAACGCCGAGCAGCTGCATGAGGCGTTGACGCGCTGGCCCGACCTCGCCGGGCTCTACAATGCCGGCGGCGCCAACACGGCGCTGAACGAGGTGCTGCGCAAGCATCCGCGCGGCCGCGACATCTTCTTCGTCGGCCACGAACTGACCGAACGCAGCATGCGCGGCCTGCGCGACGGCACGATGGACGTCGTGCTCGACCAGGCGCCGGAGGCGCAGGCGCGTCGCGCCATCGACCTGGTGCTGGCCGCGCTCAACCTGCACGACCTGCCGGTCGAGAACCCGCCCATCCGCTTCATCACCTTCACCGCCGAGAACCTTTGATCTGATTTGATCAAGGAACAAGCGGCGCTCGCAAGGGCGCGATGTTATCCCCTCGCGAAACGGGAGGATGACCGGTGACGAGACGGCTGACGGCCTACGACCTGCAAAGCGCCAAGGGCGGCAGGAAATGGCTGCAACTGCATGTCGACACGCCCGCCGAGGCGGCCGCCGCCGTCGCCTGCGACATCGTCATCCTCTCCTGCGAACCCGACCACAATCTGGAAGCCATCCGCCAGGCGGCACCCTACGCGTTCCTCTCCGTCGGCATGCCGCATGGCGCGGTCGCTTCGCCCGATGAGGCGGTGCGGCTCGGCTTCGCCATGATGAAGCGCGGCGCCGATGCGGTTTATTCATCGCATTCGCCGCGCTTCATCGAGGCCATGGCGGCGGAAGGCATTCCCGTCACCGGTCATGTCGGCCTTGTGCCGAACCGCGCCACCTGGACGAATTTCCGCGCCATCGGCCGCACGGCTGAAGAGGCCTTCAAGGTGCTGCGCGCGGCCAAGGACCTGGAGAATGCTGGCGCCGCCTGCATCGAGGTGGAAGTCGTGCCGGTCAGGCTCGCCGAGCACATCACCCGCTCGACGCCGCTGATCACCATGGGCATGGGCTGCGGCTCTGCTTGCGACACGCAATATCTGTTCTCCTGCGATGTGCTGGGCACCCATGCCGGCCGCTATCCGCGCCATGCGAAGCGCTATGCCGACTTCCTCACGCTGGAGGCGGAATTGCAGGAGAAGCGCATCGCCGCCTTCCGCGTCTTCGGCCGCGACGTTGCCGAAGGCGCCTATCCCGAAGCCAGGCACCAGGTGGACATGGACGATGCCGCCTATGACCGCTTCCTCACCCTGTCCCAATCCCTGTGAGGTCCGCCATGGACGACCTGCAATTCGGCACGCGCAACAAGCGGGGCGACTGGGCCCCGAGCGAACCGGCCGGCACCGCGCCGCTTTTCGTCTTCCCGCCGCGCCCGCTGGCGGTGCTGAAATGGCTGCCGCACTATTTCCTGCCCTACAACCTGCTCTTCGCGCTCACGGCGGTGGTGTGGTGGCGCTACGTGCTGCCCGACGTCGAGACGATGAAATCGCTCTCGGTCGGCTGGATCCTGCGCCTCTTCATCGTCAACTGCGCCGCGCTGCTGGCCTTCTTCGGCGCCTTCGAGCTCAGACTCTACATTTTGAAAGCCCAGGGCAACCGCTTCAAATATAACGGCAAATGGCCGTCGGAGCAGAAGAACAAGGCATTCTTCTTCGAGAACCAGAACATCGACAACATGCTGCGCACCTTCGGCACCGGCATGCCGATCTGGACGGCGATCGAGGTGGCGATCCTTTACGCCTACGCCAATGGCTATGTGCCGTGGCTGACCTTTGCCCGGCACCCGCTCTACCTGTTCCTGCTGGCGCTGGTGGTGCCGGTCATCCACGAGACGCATTTCTTCCTGCTGCATCGCGCGATCCACTGGGGCCCGCTCTACAAATGGGTGCATTCGGTGCACCACAATTCGGTCAATCCATCGCCGTGGTCGTCGCTTTCGATGCATCCGGTGGAGCAGCTCGGCTATCTCGGCGTCGCCTTCTGGCACCTGATCATCCCGTCGAACCCGCTGCTGGCCCTCTACCAGCTCCACTATGCCGGCTTCGGCGCCATTCCCGGCCATGTCGGCTTCGACAAGGTCGAGCTGACCCAGGACAGAACCGTCGATAGCCACGCCTATATCCACTACCTGCACCACAAGCATTTCGAGGTGAACTACGGCGACGGCCTCATCCCGTTCGACCGCTGGTTCGGCACTTTCCACGACGGCAGCAAGGAAGCCGCGGCGCTGATGGACGCCCGCTACGAGAAGAAGAAGGCGCGCGCCAACGCCGCCGCCAGGTGACGCCCGTCAAGACAGCCATGCGGCGGCGCGAGCCGCCCGCTCATCCCGAAAGGGCCGGAAACAAAGCGGGGTGAACCGGCACCCATCCGCAAAGGGAGGAACCCCCATGAAGAAATATCTCATCTCGACGGCTATGGCCGCTTTGATGACGACCGCGCTCGCGACCGTCTCGACCAGCGCTTCCGCCGCCAGGCTCGGCGTCTCGATCGTTGATTTCGACAACAACTTCCAGACGCTGCTGATGCACGGCATGCAGGACCGCGCCAAGGAGAAGGGCGCCGACATCCAGGTCGAGGACGCCCATAACGACGTCGCCAAGCAGCTCGACCAGGTCAAGAACTTCATCGCCTCGGGCGTCGACGCCATCATCGTCACTCTGGTCGACACCAACGCATCGAAGACCATCAGCGAGGAAGCCGCCAAGGCCGGCATCCCGCTGGTCTTCGTCAATCTCGAGCCGTCGGACATGAAGAACCTGCCTGAAAAACAGGTTTATGTCGGCTCGAACGAGACCGAGTCCGGCACGCTTGAAGCCTTCGAAGTCTGCAAGCTGCTGCGCGCCAAAGGCAAGTCCGCCGGCGCCAGCGCCTACATCGTCATGGGCAGCCTGGTGCATCAGGCGGCGCTCCAGCGCACCAAGGATGTCGAGCAGATCTTCTCGACCGACATGTGCAACTTCATCAAGGTCACCGACAAGCAGTCGTCGGAATGGTCGCGCGACAATGCGCAGAACCTGATGACCAACTGGCTGACCGCGGGCGCGGCGCCAGACGCCGTCATCGCCAACAACGACGAATCCGCGATCGGCGCCATCCTGGCGCTCAAGGCCAACGGCGTCGACATGAAGAATGTCGTGGTCGGCGGCATCGACGCCACGCAGGACGGCCTGCAGTCGATGAAGGCGGGCGAGCTTTCCGTGACGGTGTTCCAGAACGCAAAGGGGCAGGGCGGCGGCGGCGTCGACGCGGCCCTTGCGCTCGCCAAGGGCGAAAAGGTCGACCGCGTCGTCTACGTGCCCTTCGAGCTGGTGACGCCGGCGAACATGACGGGGTATTTGAACAAGAATTGAGCCAGCCTTGGGGGATTGGCGAAGACGGACGAGACAGCCAATCTCCCCCCTTGAGGGGGAGATGTCCGGCAGGACAGAGGGGGGCGCTGTCCCGCCGGCCTATCCAAGCGCGCCCCCCTAAATCCCCGACCCATCCACCAGCGGCACGTCATCGCCCTCCCAGGGCGTGGGCATGGAACCGCGCCCCGCGCTGGGCAGCGGCATCCAGCATCTGAGTTCCGGGTCGGCATATTCGACCACGCGGCCCGGCGAGGAGTCCGACGCGCGCCAACCTTCCTCGCCGAACTGGTCGGCGCGCGACCAGTAGGCCATGTCGACCTCGGCCGGTCCCTGCTCGGAAGAGCGCACCGTGACCAGGATGCGGCTGCCGTCCCGCGGCGCGCTCGCCATGTTGCGCCAGTGGTCGGTGTCGTCCATGGAAATTCCTCCTGAGCAGTTTGGGCAATAGTCGCCGTCCGTCAGGAAGGGGTCAACCCGGGATTTCGGCTTCACACATGCACGTCGCCGAAGGAAAGCTCGCCGTCGTCGGCGCGGATCAAGAAGGCCGCCGCCAGCATGGCGACATAGAACGCCGCGACGCCGCAGACCACGACGATGCCGGGGATGGGGCCGAGCGTCGCAACGCGCGCCGCGTCGAGGAACGAGGCGCCGAAGCCGATGGGCGAGCCCTCGCGCTGCAGGCTGGGCGTGGTGATCTTCAGCACCCAGGCCAGGAACAGGATCGTGTACATGAAGACGTAGTTGCGGCGCAGCCGCCTGATCAGCGCGGCGCGCTGCGAGATGAGGAAGCGCGGCGAGCGCAGGCCTTCGCCGACGATCGCCAGCCAGTTGGAGGCGTAGTCCGGCTGCGGCGAGAAGATCTGCGCGAAGTAATGGCGCTCGATCTGGCGCACGCGGGCGCGGTAGACGTCGAAGAAGCGGTAGCGCCGCGCCTCGATCCAGAGCAGCAGCGTGACGAGCAGCATGGCGAAGAGCAGCACGCCGTGATGGGCGCTGGGCGTCGACAGGGACACCGAAAGCATCGCCGCCACCACCGTGATCGACCAGTTGCTGGTGCGGTCCAGCCGGTCGCGCCAGCCGGCCATGCGGGCGATCTCGGCCCGGTGGAAATGCGACATGGTGGTCGCGAATTCCGAGGAGGTGAGCTTTATCGGGTAGGCAATCGGCGATGGCGGCAAAGCGGCGAGCGCTTCGGCTGGTTTGATCGTCTGGGCCTGTAGTGACTGGACCGGTACTGACTGGACCTGCGACATCCCTTTGCCACGCGCCTCCCGTCGTGGCCGGCCGAAAGACCGGCCACACTCCACATAGCACAACGTGCGGCCGGCTTAAATGTTCACCTTTTCAGTAGCATAAGTCAGGATGCGATGGGCGGCAGCGCGCCTCGCGCCGTCCCCGGAAACGGAACCACCTCGGCCATCGGCCGGGCAAACTGGGCGGCCGCCACCGCCTCGATCACCAGGTCGAGCGCGGCAAGCGCGGCCCGGCTGGTTTCGTCATCGCCGCGCAGATAGTGGCAAGCCCTGTCGAGGTGCAGGTGCGCGGCGGCAAAATCGCTTTTCATTAGCTTCTCCTTATTGCCCGCCGTGACGCGAACATCCGCGAGTCGATTTACCGGGAAGCAAAGATCGGAAGCGGCATTTTATTAGAATTGTCGCGGACGCAGCTAATCTCCCCCACAAGTGGGGAGATCACGCGCACCAAGATCGCCCCGTGCAACCCATTCACACACAAAACCGTTATGGCGGCGCATAGTCGAGGGGTGCATGCTATTGTCGCTCATGCTCAGAAGCCGGTCGCTGTCGGTTTGGCTCGTGCTCGCGGCGGCGGCGTTCGCCTTGATGCCGGCCGTGGCCGGGGCGGCTGAAAAATCCGGCATGTCGAGCGAAGGCATTTTCGTCGCCGAGCTGATCCTGCTGCTCGTCGTCGGGCGCGGCATCGGCGAGCTGCTGGAGCGTCTCGGCCAGCCGGCGGTGATGGGCCAGCTGATCGGCGGCATCCTGCTAGGGCCCTCGCTGCTCGGCTGGGTGTGGCCGGCGGCCGAGCGGGTGATCTTCGTCGACGACGCTTCGCAGAAGTCGATGATAAACGCGGTGGCGCAGCTGGGCATCCTGCTGCTCCTGCTGCTCACCGGCATGGAGACGGACCTGCGGCTGGTGCGCCGCGTCGGCCGCGCCTGCTTCTCCATCTCGGCGGCGGGCGTCGCGGTGCCCTTCGTGCTCGGCTTCGTGGCGGCGCAGTTCATGCCGGCCTCGCTGCTGCCCTCCGGCGGCGAGCGTGTGGTCGCCGGCCTCTTCCTCGGCACGGCGCTGTCCATCTCCTCGGTCAAGATCGTCGCCATGGTGGTGCGCGAGATGAACTTCATGCGCCGCGACCTCGGCCAGATCATCGTCTCCTCCGCCATCATCGAGGACACGATCGGCTGGGTCATCATCGCTATCACCATCGGCATCGCCACCAAGGGGCGCATCGAGCTCGGCAGCCTTGCCTTCACCATCCTGGGCGTCGCCGCCTTCATGGCCTTTTCGTTCACGCTCGGCCGCCGCATCGTCTTCGACGCCATCCGCTGGACCAACGACACTTTCCACAGCGAATACGCTGTGATCACCGTCATCCTCGCCATCATGGGCGCCATGGCGCTGATCACCGACCTGATCGGCGTGCATACCGTGCTCGGCGCCTTCGTCGCCGGCATACTGGTCGGTGAATCGCCGATCCTGTCGCGCCACATCGAGGGGCAGCTGCGCGGCGTCATCACGGCATTGTTCATGCCGGTGTTCTTCGGCGTCGCCGGCCTGTCCGCCGACCTCACCGTGCTCGTCGACCCGCAGCTGGCGCTGCTCACGGTTGCGCTGGTGGTCATCGCCTCGATCGGCAAGTTCGGCGGCGCCTTCATCGGCGCCGAGATGGCCGGCATGAAGCGCAGCGAGGCGATCGCCGTCGGCTGCGGCATGAATGCGCGCGGCTCGACCGAGGTCA